>DATMXL010000032.1:0-5946 GCA_035561555.1 Bellilinea sp. | reverse complement strand
ATATCGTTCCCACATCTTGTGCAGGTATTTCCGCCGCTCATTTATGGTCATTGGGTCGGTTTCGGACATGGTTGGCTCCAGTAACATTTTCTTTTGAGCTAACCATCTTACTTTAGTAACATTTTATGTGAGCTAAAGCGCCGGCCTATGACCCCGACGGGTTCACGGGTAAAATCAGGCAGAGGAAAATATGCCCATCGATCCCAATAAAATTATCTACTCCATGATCGGCGTCAGCAAGTATTACGACAAGAAGCCGGTCCTGCAGGATATCTACATCTCGTATTTCTACGGCGCCAAAATCGGCGTGATTGGCCTGAACGGTTCCGGTAAAAGCTCGCTACTGCGAATATTCGCCGGTCTGGACCATGATTTCAATGGCGAGACGGCTTTAGCGCCTGGTTATTCGGTTGGACTGCTGGAACAAGAACCGCACCTGGACGACAGCAAAACGGTGCGTGCCGTAGTCGAGGAAGGCGCTCAAGAAGCCATTGGCCTGCTGGCTGAGTTCAATGCCATCAGCGAGCGCTTCGCCGAACCCATGACCGACCACGAGATGACGGCGCTGATCGAAAAGCAAGGCGAAGTGCAGGAGAAAATCGACCGTCTGGGTGCCTGGGACATCGATGCCCGGCTGGAAATGGCGATGGACGCCCTACGATGCCCGCCGCCTGAAACCCCAATCAAAATACTCTCCGGCGGAGAGCGCCGCCGCGTGGCGCTGTGCCGCCTGCTGCTGCAAAAACCGGATATTCTGCTGTTGGACGAGCCTACCAATCACCTGGATGCCGAGACAGTCGCCTGGTTGGAGAAGCACCTGCAGCAATACGCCGGTACGGTCATCGCCGTCACCCACGACCGCTACTTTCTGGATAATGTCGCCGGCTGGATCCTGGAATTGGATCGCGGACGCGGCGTACCTTACAAGGGCAATTATTCCTCCTGGCTAGAGCAAAAGCAGGAGCGCCTGTCACACGAGGAGAAGGCCGAAAGCGAGCGCATCAAGACGCTGGGACGCGAGTTGGAATGGATTCGCATGGCGCCGCGCGCCAGGCACGCTAAATCCAAAGCTCGTATAGACGCTTATGAGCGCTTGTTGGGGCAGGAAAACGAAAAAGCCGCCCGCGACCTGGAAATCTTCATCCCGCCCGGTCCGCGGCTGGGAAATGTGGTCATCGAAGCCAACCTGGTGCGCAAAGGCTACGGCACTAACCTGCTGGTGGAAGATATGACCTTCGCCCTGCCGCCCGGCGGCATCATCGGCATCATTGGACCCAACGGCGCTGGGAAAACCACCCTGTTCCGCATGATCACCGGGCAGGAGCAGCCGGATTCAGGTACGCTGCGGGTCGGAGATACGGTCACCCTGGCCTATGTGGATCAGAGCCGCGATGTACTCGACCCTGAACAGACGGTCTGGCAGATGATCACAGGCGGTATCGACCAGATTATGCTGGGCACACGCGAGATCAACTCGCGTGCCTATGTCTCGCGCTTCGCCTTCACCGGCACCGACCAGCAGAAGCTGGTGGGCATGCTTTCCGGCGGCGAGCGCAACCGCGTACACCTGGCTCGAATCCTCAAGGAAGGCGCCAATGTGCTGCTGCTGGACGAACCGACCAATGACCTGGATGTGAATACCATGCGCGCATTGGAAGAGGCGCTGGAGAACTTTGGCGGCTGCGCGCTGGTCATCAGCCATGACCGCTGGTTCCTCGACCGCATTGCCACCCACATTCTGGCCTTCGAGGGCGATAGCAAGGTGATCTTCTACGACGGCAACTACACCCAGTACGAGGCGGACCGCCGTCAGCGTTTGGGCATCGCCGCCGACCAGCCGCACCGCATCACCTACCGGCGGTTGACGCGCTAAGTTGTTTCCAGGTCTCACCTTACGAATATTAATTGTCACCCTGAGCGCAGCGAAGGGTCTCTCAATTGGCGCTGATTCCATCAATAGATTTTGTTTGCCTACAACAGAAAATGTGAAGCATATTTTCTATCCATCACTTTTCTATCTGGGCAAACATTTCGTCATCGTACCAGTCAGCACTCAAATCAGCCCAATTTGGATTCATTATCTCGATAAGTTCGATTTTCTTTTTTCTCAACCAGCCTTTAATCTGTTTCTCCCGATTAATTGCTGAATGGACATCACTCGTTTCTTCATAATAAACCAGCTGAGTAATGTTGTACCGCTTAGTAAATCCAGGCGTTTCTTTCTTTTTGTGCTCAAAGACCCTTCGGAGCAAATTATTGGTAACACCTGTATAAAGCGTTCTGGAATTATTGGTCATGATGTAAACATAATAGGACTTTTGCATTGGGAGTCTCCAAAACCTATATCCTATTCGTTTAACTTCAGGAAGAAAATAATGTGGATGTTTTCTTAGGTAAATAATCCAGTCATCGCCAAATGAATATCCGCTCTGGAAGGGTCTCGGAATTGGCTCGGAGATTCTTCGCTGCACTCACTAACAGAGTGTCTTGTGGGCAGAATGACAAAATGATGTCACCCTGAACGAAGTAAAGGGTCTCGGTGATCAGCAACGAGATTCTTCGCTGCGCTCAGAATGACAAAGGGAACCTTGTATTGAAAATGGTTTTCAATTACAATATCCTCCATGGAAACAACCCTTACCATCCATCACTGGCTGGACCTGCTGCAGGCTGCCGGTTTGCGCTTGACCGCTCCCCGCCGCGCGATTGTAGAGCTGCTGGCTTCCAGTCAGCGTGCCCTCGGCCCGATCGAGGTCTATGACCTTGGCCGTGCCGAACACCCCGGGTTGGGGCTGGTGACAGTATACCGTACACTCGAGAAGCTGGAAGAACTGGGCCTGATCGAGCGGGTGCACCTACCGGACGGCTGCCACCGTTACCTACATACCGCGGACGGTCACCAGCATTTACTGATGTGCACCAGCTGCGGGCTGGTGCAGACCTTCGCCGGCGACAACCTCGACCTGCTGACCGGGAAGGTCGCCGACGATACCGGCTTTGCCATCAACGAACACTGGCTGCAGTTGTTTGGCACCTGTCCGGACTGCCGCAAACCCGTCAATGCCGCAGCGGAGGCGTGAAGGCATGCAAAAACACTTTCTCCTTCTCCTGCCGGTACTGGCCGTGCTGGCCTTCCTAACCGCTTGCCAGACGGTACCCGCTGCTCAAAGCACCGGTCTGCAAGTGATTGCCACCACCAGCATTGTAGCTGACGTTGTGCAGCAGATCGGCGGCGATGCGTTCACTGTTACCACACTGCTGCCGTTGGGCAGCGATCCGCACAGTTTTCAACCCTCGCCGCGCGACATGACCATGGTGGCGGATGCTAAGGTCATCTTCGCCAACGGCGCCGGGCTGGAAGAATTTCTGCAGCCGCTTATCGATAACGCCGGCGCCACCGCCCGGGTAGTTGAAGTTTCTGCTGGCATTCAGCTGCTGGACGCCCCTCCGGGCGAATCCGAAGCGGGTGAAGCCCATAGCGGCGACCCGCATACCTGGGTGGATCCCAACAACGTGCTCGTCTGGGTGGAGAACATCCAGGCAGCCCTTACCGAGCTTGACCCGGCTAATGCCGCGGACTATCAGGCCAACGCCGAACGCTACAAATCAGATCTGCAAGCCATGCACGCCTGGATCGTCGAGCAGGTGGCAACCATTCCGCCAGAGAACCGGGTGCTGGTCACCGACCATCAGGTATATGGATACTTTGCTGAGCGTTACGGCTTTGAGCAGATTGGCGCCATCATCCCGGGTTTCAGCACCATCTCCTCGGCTTCGGCTAAAGACGTGGCAGCCATCGAAAGCGCCATCCAGGCGCACAAGGTCCAGGCGGTCTTCGTCAGCGAATCCACCAGCACAACCCTGATTCAGCGCGTGTCCGAGGATACGGGTGTGGCACTGGTGCGCCTGTATCACGGCTCGCTTTCCGAACCGGACGGCCCGGCAGCCTCCTATTTCGACATGCTGCGCTTCAATGTGAGCGCAATGGTTGCCGCTTTAAAGAAAGCACCACAATAAAGGTTGAACATGGCATTTCTAGACCGTTTTCGCAATCCAAATCTAACCTTTCTGGCACATCCCCATCCGCATTCGCCGGATAAGCCCATTCTCAAAGTAGAGGGGCTGACAGTGGAGTACGACTCGGGTGCGGCGCTGGATAACCTGGATTTTCTGCTGCAGCGCGGTGAACGGCTGGCGGTAGTCGGTCCCAACGGTGCCGGCAAGTCCACCCTGTTCAAGGTGATCGCCGGCGTGCTGCGCCCCAGCCGCGGACTGGTGGAAGTTGCCGGTCACGAACCGGGCGGACATATTTGCATCGCCTACGTGCCCCAGCGCACCCAGGTGGACTGGAACTTCCCGGCTACCGTGGCGGATGTGGTCATGATGGGACGCGCCGGCAAGCTGGGACTGCTGCGCTGGCCGACCTCGCGTGACTGGATACTGGTGCGGAAAGCGCTGGCGACGGTGCGCCTGTCCGAATTAGCCGACCGCCAGATTCAGCAGCTTTCCGGCGGACAGCAGCAGCGCATGTTCATCGCCCGCGCGCTGGCCCAGGAAGCCGAATTGATTTTGATGGATGAGCCGCTTACCGGATTGGACACCCGCGCCCAGGAAGAGTTGTTCGGCGTGATGGAATTATTGCACGAGCAGGGCGTGACGGTGATGGTAGCATTACACGACCTGAAGATTGCCGGCGAGCGCTTTGACCGTGTCATGCTGCTCAACCGCCACCTGGTGGGGATTGGCTCGGCAGAAACCGTGCTCGACCCGGCGCATTTAATGGACGCCTACGGCGGTCACCTGCGCCTACTGCCTGGCACCGACGGCACCCTGGCGCTGGGCGATTCCTGCTGCGACGAGGGAGAGCACGATCATGCTTGAGACGCTATTGCAGCCTTTGCAATACCCGTTTATGCTGCGCGGCATGACCGCTGCGGTGCTGGTCGGAATTGTATGCGCTGTGCTGGGCTGCTATGTGGTATTGCGCGGTATGGCCTTCTTTGGCGACGCGCTGGCGCATGCCATCCTGCCCGGGTTGGCGGTCGGCTATCTGGTGGGCGGCGGAGCGCGCCAGCCGCTGTTTTGGTGGGCACTGGGCACTGCCGTGGTGACATCGCTGGGCATTGGCGCGGTCAGCCGTAACGCCCGCATCAAAGAGGATACCTCCATAGGCATCATTTTTGCCGGCATGTTTGCGCTGGGCATCGCGCTGATCTCGTCGGTGCGCAGCTACACGGTCGATCTGGCGCACTTTCTATTTGGCGACGTGCTGGGTGTCGGCTCGCAGGATTTATTATTGACCGCCATCTTTGGCGGCCTGGTCTTGTTGGTGGTCTTCCTGTTTTACAAAGAATTTATGGTGCTGGCTTTCGACCCGGTGTTGGCTGCCACCCTGCGCCTGCCGGCACGCCTGCTGGATAATATTTTGATTGTATTGATCGCGGTAGCGATTGTGGTGTCGCTGCAGACCGTGGGGGTGGCGCTGATGGTCGCCATGCTGGTCACCCCGGCTGCTGCCGCCTTTTTGCTCACCCGCCGCCTGTGGAAGATGATGGGACTGGCAGCGTTGATCGCCGCCTTCTCGGCAGTGGTCGGACTGTATCTGTCGTATTACCTCAACGTAGCTTCCGGCGCCGCCATCGTGCTTACCTGCACAACGGTCTTCCTGGTGGTTTGGGCCGTAACCAGCCTGAACCGCCGCGTTCGGTCGGTGGCGAGGTAAAATAAAATCACTCACCACAGAGCAACTGTGAGAAATGTCAAGCGGGCAACGGACGCCACAAGCTGTTGTCTCGGATCATCGCATTGAGGAAAGTCAATAATTTTCGCATACACGCGACAAGAGCAACCTTTTTCTCTTTGTTGTCTGCCAATAAGCGGTTATAGAAAGATCGGATAGCAAAGTTATTCCTTGTGGCATTGAGAGTGGCCATATACAAGACTCTG
>DATMXL010000031.1:0-5166 GCA_035561555.1 Bellilinea sp. | reverse complement strand
GAATAGCATGCTATAATTTACCATTACGGTCTGAATTGAAAGGGTGAGAGACGAAGTGAGCGAACGTGTTTATTTAGATTACGCAGCAACCACTCCAGTTGATCCTCGGGTGTTGGAAAGGATGCTGCCTTACTTTACTGGTACATTTGGCAACCCTTCATCGGTTCACTGGTACGGTCAACAGGCTGAAGCCTCGTTGGAATCTGCACGCGAATCGGTAGCTGCCGCTCTGGGTGCTCGCGCTAATGAAATTGTGTTTACCAGCTGCGGCACCGAGAGTGATAACCTGGCAATTCGGGGCATGGCGTTCACCCGGCGGGACCAAACCGGGGCGCAGCGCATCCTGACCACTCCAATTGAACATCACGCTGTTCTGCATACGGTTGAACAACTGGCTGAACTGCACGGATTTACCGCGGAATTACTGCCAGTCGACTCCTATGGCCGGGTCGATCCGGAGGATTTGCGCCATGCGCTGCGCGAGGACGTAGCCTTGGTCAGTATTATGTATGCCAATAATGAAATTGGCACCATCAATCCGATGGCGGAAATTGGCCAGCTATGCAGCACGCACGGAGTTCCCTTGCACTCAGATGCGGTTCAAGCTGCAGCGCACCTACCAATGGATGTCAGTCGTGACAAGATCGATTTACTGGCTATAGGTGCGCACAAATTTTACGGGCCCAAGGGCGTTGGTGCGTTGGCGATCCGCAAAGGTATTCAATTGCACCCGTCACAGACGGGCGGCGGTCAGGAAGACGGCCGGCGTGCCGGAACCCAGAACATACCCTATATTGTCGGGCTGGCTGAGGCATTGAAGCTAACCGTGGCAGAAATGCCGAATCGAAATGCGCGTTACATCCATAACCGCGACCGATTAATCGCGGGTGTGCTGGAGAATGTCCCAGGTTCACGCCTGACCGGGCATCCAACTGAGCGCTTACCCAACCATGCCAGTTTTGCCTTTGAAAACCTGGATGGAAATCATCTGTTAACGCTGCTGGATGCGGCTGGGTTTGCCTGTTCCTCAGGGTCTGCTTGCAAAGTCGGAGATCCAAAACCATCCGAAGTGCTAAAAGCGATTGGTCTGGCTCCAGCCTGGACCCTCGGATCGCTGCGGGTGACGCTTGGCGCTACCACCACAACCGATGATATCGACGCCTTTGTCGCGATTTTGCCAGATCTGGCACGAAAAGTTCGCAGTCATTCGTGAGGCAGGTTCAGAATGGCTGATGGAGTGAAAGTTATTGTCGCCATGAGCGGCGGCGTGGATAGTTCGGTGGCAGCTGCTCTGTTGGTGGAGCAGGGGTACGATGTCACCGGCGTGATGCTGCGCCTGTGGAGTGAACCAGGCAAAGAGGAGAGCAACCGCTGCTGCACCCCAGATGCAATGGCTGGAGCCAGGCGTGTGGCATCTCAATTAGGCATTCCTTTTTACGCACTAAATGCGCAAAATCTGTTCCACAGTACTGTGGTACAGGCGTTCATGGACGGCTATCGCAACGGGATTACACCAAACCCATGCATTTTGTGCAATTCGCACATCCGCTGGGGATTCATGTATGAAGCTGCACTTGAAATGGGTGCTCAGTACATGGCGACTGGTCATTACGCACGAGTAGTGCACCAACTCGATGGCAGCGTTCAATTGCTGCGCGGGCGTGACCCGGCTAAAGATCAATCGTATGTGATGAGCGTTCTGCCGCAGGAAAAGCTGCGCCACACCTTGTTTCCAGTGGGCGAATTACCGAAATCGGAGGTACGGGCACATGCCAGGCGATTTGGTTTTTCTCTAGCCGAACGGGCTGACAGCCAGGATTTATGTTTTTTGGCCGGTCAGGATTACCGCGAATTCCTGGCGCGATATGTACCCGAGGTCACCCAGCCGGGAAAAATGTTCCGCCGGGATGGCAGTCAGGTTGGCGAACACCGAGGCCTGGCTTTCTATACCATTGGTCAGCGCAAAGGGCTCGGGATCGCAGCGCCGCGGCCTTTATATGTGCTAGACAAGGACGTTACCGCGAACCAACTGATCATTGGGGATGAAACTGAATTAGGCCTTAATGGACTTGCCAGCAGCGACGTCAATTGGATTTCGGGCGCGGCTCCAGCAGAACCTTTTGAAGCGCAAGTCAAGATCCGCTACCGGGCAGACCTGGCGGCCGCGATTGTTACGCCGGAAGGTGAGAGCAACATTCGCATCGAGTTCAAGAATCCCCTCCGCGATATCACCGTCGGACAGCGCGTTGTTATCTATAATGGGGATGTGGTGCTGGGCGGGGGCACGATTCAATCAACTTTTAATCCCATCAGGGAGCAGGCATGACCATTCAAGCGGCATTATTGGGCATTGTTACCCCGATTTTCCTTGGGGCAGTTTTTCATCTGTGGCGCGGCGGAGCGATCTGGCGGCTCGGGTTGTATATCATACTGGCGTTTGCCGGATTCTGGATGGGTCACCTGGCTGGCAGCAACCTTGAATCAGAGTTTCTCAAGGTCGGGTCATTACAGATGGGTGTCGGCATTCTTGGTGCAGTCCTGTTTTTGGCTGTCGGCTACTGGTTGAGCAACAAACGACCGGAGCCGGAAGCTCCCCGACCCAAAAAAGCTACCCGGAGCGTGCGCCGTTGAGTTGGAATTTGCACGGCACTCACGTTGAAGCTGGCGATTTGGTTCAATTGGTTGGCCTGCGGCATAAGAGTTTCATCTTCCGGGTGGCAGCCGGGGGAAAAATGGAATCACACCGCGGCGTGATCAAGCATGACGATTTGATCGGCAAACCTTGGGGCACCAAAGTCACCAGTCACCTGGGCAACCCGTTTTTCATCCTGCAGCCGGCGTTGGGCGATTTGCTCAAAGAAATGCCGCGAACAACTCAAATTATGTACCCCAAGGAGATCGGTTTTACCCTGGTGACTATGGGAATCGGGGAAGGGCAGCTGGTTGTGGAAGCTGGTACCGGTTCCGGAGCACTAACCTGCGCATTGGCATTTGCGGTCGGGAATACCGGACGGGTGGTTTCTTATGAATACCGGGCAGATATGCAGGCGTTGGCTATAAAAAACCTGAACCGCCTGGGACTGATTGACCGGGTGGAGTTCAAGCTGCGGGATATTGGCGAAGGATTTGACGAAACAGGGGTTGACGCCTTATTCCTCGACGTCCAAAATCCCTATGATTACATTGCTCAGGTCAAAACTGCGTTGAAATTTGGCGGTTTCTTTGGGAGTATCCTGCCGACAGCGAACCAGGTATCCAAATTGGTATTGGCGCTGCGCCAGAATAATTTTGCTTTTATCGACATTTGTGAAATATTGCTGCGGTACTACAAGGCCGAGCCTGAACGCTTCCGACCGGTCGATCGCATGATCGCGCACACCGGATATTTATTGTTTGCGAGGCCGGTGTTGATCGACCGGGCTGAAGATGAGGCTACGCTGCTGGCAATCGAAGGACGCAAGGACCGGTCGGTGCCGCTTATGACAGAGGTTGCGGTTCGCGACGAGGTTGATGAGATTGACGAGGTTGTGGAAGAGGAAAGCTAGCCCGCCATGGATGATTCCACTACGCCAACCCAACTTATTACGATTGAAGAAATCCGCAAGCGTCTTGAGGACTACTGCCGGGGTCAGACTCACCGGAGCGAGTCGATTGTTGGACGTGAAGCGGCAGTCTTAATCCCGCTTTTCTGGTATGAAGGCGAATGGAATATTCTGTTCACCCGGCGTTCCGAAGGTGTGAACGACCACAAGGGGCAAGTTTCCTTTCCAGGCGGGGCGATTGAAGCAGACGACAAAAATGTGTATCAGGCAGCTTTACGTGAAGCTTATGAAGAAATTGGCATACAGCCAAAAGATGTTGAAATTTTAGGGCGGTTGAAAGATTATCAAACCATTTCAGATTTCGTTATTTCACCAGTCGTCGCGCGTATCAACTGGCCATTGGAATTTCAAACCAATCCGGAAGAAGTTGGAAGAGTATTTTCGGTCCCGCTCAATTTTCTGGGTGACCCGAAGCATATCGAGACCCGCAGCTATACCTTCAAAGACAAAACCCGAACCAGGGTGTTTTATTTCGAGCCATATGATGGTGAATTGGTCTGGGGCATTACGGCACGGATAACAGTGCGATTACTCAAAGTGCTGGGCTACCTGGACAATACGGTTTAACCAGATTGATGAAAAAAGAGATCGTCCAATTGGACGACCTCTTTTTGATTGTCGCGAAGATTATTCTTCGGCTTCTTCTTCCTTCTTGCCACGTTCGATGACTTCGGGTTCAGCCACAACTTCGGTGACCTCTTCCTCAACCTCGGTTGCACCGGCGGTGATAACCACCACAACACTGTCTAAATCTGTGAAGACGGTCAATTTGTCACTGATGTCTAAAGCGCTCAGCAGAATGGATTGACCGATTTCGGTCAACGTAGACACATCTGCGACAAGTTTCTCAGGTAGATCCTGGGGAAAGCCTTCAACATCAACCTGTTCCAATTGATGGACGACAACACCATTGAAGTCCTTTACAGCCGGTGAAAGGCCGACCAGTTCAATGCCAACTTTGGTGCGGATTGTTTCGGTCAAGGAAACAACCTGAAAGTCAACATGCAGGAATTCATTCCGCAAGTAATCTTTCTGGCGTTCGCGTACCAGGACGGCTATTTCTTTGCCATCCAGTATGATGTTAACGATTTGTGAGCTCGAAACGCCGTGTAGAATGCGGGAAGCACTCCGGAAATCCATGGTGATAGGGGTTGGCTCAAAATTGTGGCCATACATAACGCCAGGCAATTTACCTGAGCGGCGCAGGTTGCCAACCTGTTTCCCAGTGACCGTACGCCGGGTTGCTTCGATGTTCAATTTTTCCATTTCATCATCCTTCGAGCGCCTCTCACCATCAAACTGGTTACCTTCGCTCTATGTGGTTGGTTCAGGCAATCGCCTGAGGGGAAGTGCTGGCAGTCCCAGCGACCCTGTATTTTAGTCGGAAGCCGGCCGAACGTCAATAGTAACGCTGATTTATATCTAGGACTTACGCAAGCAACATCCGGATAGCCGGTGATTTCAACTGTTGACGTAAGTAATCGTCCAATAGACCATGCTTCACCTGATAAATGGTCTGTTGCGTTTCCTGGGCAACCTGATGCAAACGGATCCAAACCAAGAT
>DATMXL010000030.1:0-19585 GCA_035561555.1 Bellilinea sp. | reverse complement strand
CCATTAGTTTGCTTGAAGGGATCGCCAACGGGGTATAATGGGTTTTAAGATGTCTGCAAGGCAATCCCAAAGCCATTTCAAGGCGGAGTGTATGAAAGTCAATTTCACGCCAATATCGAAGTTAATCATCCTCATCCTATTGATTGTTACCAGCGGTTGTTCGTTGATTCAAGCGCCGCTGATGGAGCCGCGGGTACTGGAAACGCCGGAGCGCGATGCGGTACTCGAATACGGCCAGCCGGCCAGCGAAAACGTGCTGGCAGGGTTGGCGGCACGTGATTACGCGCAATTTTCCCGCGATTTTTCGGCGGAAATGAAAACAGGCATGGATGAGGCAGCCTTCGACGAGCTGCTGACCATGCTGGACAGCAAACTAGGCACGTTTCAATTTAGCGATCTGGTGACCGTGCTGCAGGATGACAGTTTTTCGACGGTGGTTTACCGACTGACCTATGAAAAGGATAATGAAGTCAGCATGCGGGTGGTGTTCGAGCTGGAAGAGCCTCACCTGATCTCAGGTTTATGGTTCGACTCGCCGGAACTGCGCGGACCTTAATCCTCCAAGCCTTTGGCTTCGTCCCACCATTTATCCATTTCAGCCAGGGTCATACCGGTCAGTTCACGGCCAGCCGCGCGGGCACTTTTTTCAATATGAGCAAAGCGGCGGCGGAATTTGGTATTGGCTGCGCGCAGCACACTTTCGGCATCCACTTTGTACCAGCGCACCAGATTAACCACCGCGAATAACAAATCACCCAGTTCAGCGGCACGGTGCTCGTCGCCGTCAGCCTGGCGCACTTCTTCAATCTCTTCGAACAGCTTGGCATAGACCGGTTCGATATTGGGCCAATCAAAACCAACGCGAGCGGCACGGTCTTGAATTTCCTGGGATTGCGACAGCGCCGGCAGAATTTTCGGCACACCGTCCAACATCCCTTTCGTCTCCCCCACCCCTTGATCGGAGCGTTCCTGTTCCTTCAGCTTCTGCCAGTTCTGCAGCACCCCGTCCACGCCAGAAACACTGGTTTCAGCGAAGACGTGCGGATGACGCCGGACAATTTTTTGGTTAATCCCCTGCAGCACATCCACCATGCTGAATTCACCCTCTTCCACCGCGATCTGAGTATGCAGCACGATTTGCAGCATCAAATCACCCAGTTCCTCGCGCAAAGCGTCGGGGTCAGCCGCATCCAGTGCTTCCAGAGCTTCGTAGGTTTCCTCCAACAAATATTTGCGCAGGCTGGTGTGGGTCTGCTCCATATCCCACGGGCAGCCATCGGGAGCGCGCAAGCGGGCAACCACCTCCTGGAAGGACTCCAACGAAGTATCGGCCGCCAGCGGCGGCACATACAGCGCCGTCATCAGGCCAATGTGCGGGCTGCGATCAATTTCGTAGAGTTTGCAGGCTTCGACCACCTGTTCAGCCGTCCCGGCAGCGTGCACCAGCTGCACCGGATGTTCATCCGGGTAGACAACGGTCAGCACCAGTTTGACCGCCGAGGCGCTAAAGGTGTCAAAGATCTGTGTGATGAGCACCGGGGAGTCAGGCGGGAAGTTGGGGTGATGCAGCGCACCTAATTCGAAAGCGTCCACCAAGGCCATTCGCGGGAACGGATCAATACCCAGGGCTGAAAAAACCGGTTCGAGAAAGCTCAATCCCTCGATGACCCGCACAGGCAAGCCTTCAGCGCGGGCACGCCGGGCAATTTCCGGAGCCGTCGCTTCAGCTACGAACGGGTGACCGGGCACCCCGTAGGTGACACCTTCTGCGCGCCGACCCAATTCCAGTACCTGCTCCACAATGGCAGCGTACACTTCCTCGAATTTATCCGCTTTTTCATACAGCGCGTCGAAAGTTTGGACCTTCAAGGTTGGCGGAAAACCGGCGATCACCGGGTGTTGAGCGGTGCGCAGGTACACTTCCGGGATGCGGTTAAGCCAATCCCAGGCCTGGCGGGTTAGTTGAGCCGGGTCGCCGGGACCTAGGCCAAGTATGGTGATGCCGCGGGTGGAGTCTGTCATGACATTTCCTCTTGCAGTTAACATACGAGACATGCGCAGACATAGAAACTGCCTGCGCATGCCCCGGCGTTTACCAGAATCGGAGGATTCCGATCGCTGAAAGGTTTAACGTTTGGTGTAGGTAGGTGCCTTGCGGGCGCGCTTGAGACCTGGCTTCTTGCGTTCCTTGATGCGTGGGTCGCGCGTCAGCAAGCCGAACTTGCGTAAACCAGGAATGAATTCCGGGTTTAACTTGACCAGAGCGCGGGCCAAACCCAAGGTGACGGCATCCGTTTGACCGGTGATACCGCCGCCGTTGACCAGTACAGTCACGTCGAAGGTGGCGCCGTCCTGTCCGGTGACTTCAAAGGGTTTGAGAATGGCTTCGCGGTCTCCCAGACGAGGGAAATATTCTTCCACCAGTTTCTGGTTGACGATGAACTTGCCCGACCCGCTCATGAGGCGCACGCGGGCGGTAGCTTCTTTCCGGCGTCCAATACCTTCAATATACTGAACTGACATTTGTTTCCTTGCTCCTTATTTGGCGACCGGTTCCGGTGTTTGCGCTGTATGGGGGTGCTCAGCACCACCGTAGACCTTCAAACGCTTGATCAGCTGGCGGCCCAGTTTGTTATGGGGCAACATACCCCACACCGCTGCCCGAATAACACGATCCGGGTGGGTAGCGATCTGCTCGCGCAAACCGACTGTTTTCAGACCACCGGGGTAACCGGAATGCTTGTAATAGGTCTTGGTGTCCAGGCGTTTTTCACTCAGACCCAGTTTTGAGGCATTCACCACAATCACATGATCGCCCACGGCAACACCGGGGGTAAAGGTGGGTTTGTGTTTTCCCAACAGGTAGGCAGCGATTTGAGTGGCAAAACGGCCCAGGTTCTGGCCCGTGGCGTCCACCAGCAACCAATCCGACTCTGGTTTTCCTTTAATGACGTACGTCTTTTCCACTGTCTTTATCTCCACTTGCAATTAGGGTTTGGTATGACCCTTTAGTTATTAGCCAATCATTCGTATAAAGCACACGTTCCAAAACAAGTCCAGATGGTTTTGCAAGCCCTGGTGTCAGGGGGCTGGGAGACTGGAGGGCAGCGGCAAAAGTCTCTAAGGAGAGCTGTTGCTGCCCTACCAGAACTTGCAAAAACACCAGACGCCGCACCATGCGGTAGAGGAATGCGTTGGCGGTCACAGTGAATGACCAGCCATCGGCTTCCGCCGCCCATTCCGCAGCAAAAATGGTGCGGGTGGTGGTGCCTCCCGGCTTAAGGGGTGAACCGAATGCCGCAAAATCATGCGTTCCGGGCAAGGAGGCAGCTGCCTGAATGAGCAGGCTGCTTTCCACTTGCGGCCAGACACGCCAGGCATACCGTTCACGCAGCGGGTCGCGGTTGGGTTGGCAGAAAAGGTGATACTGGTAGCGGCGGGCGGTTGCTTTGAAGCGGGGGTGAAAATCCGCTGCTGCCAGACTCACTTCGCGAGCTACGATGTCTGCCGGGAGGTGGGCATTAAGTGCCTGTCCCAGCGCCTCTGGCGGGTGCGCCCACTCCAGATCGAAGGCAATGACCTGACCTGAGGCGTGCACACCGCTGTCGGTGCGTCCCGCATAGAAAATGGCGTCACCCTGCCATTTCAGGTGGTGTAACGCGGCTTCTATTTCTGCCTGAACCGTTCGGCTGCTTCCCTGCCGTTGAAAGCCCTGGAAGTTTGTGCCGTCGTAGGCTATGATAACCTGGTAATGTGCCATTCCATTCCGGTAACCTTACCCGGAAGGTTCTTACGCTTCAACCAACTCAATCAGAACCATATCGGCCGAATCTCCCAGCCGAGGGCCCAGTTTGAATACACGGGTATAACCACCGGGGCGGTTTGCAAACCGCGGTCCGATGTCGTCGAACAGTTTTTTGACTGTGGCAGCGCTGCCCAGGCGGGCAGCCACCAGACGGCGAGCGTTGACTTTCTCGATATCGCTGCCGTTCGCGCTATTTTTGGCAATGGTGATCATCTTTTCGGCTTCGCCGCGGATGGCCATAGCTTTGGCGCGGGTGGTTTGCATGCGTTCATGTTCAAAAAGCTGATTGATCAAAGTCCGGCGCAAACCAATGCGCTGATCCTTGGTCCGACTCAGTCTATAGCCAGCAATCTTGTGACGCATAACTCTTACTCCGTCTCATTTTCGTTCTGTAGGAAACCTTTTTCCTGCATCTTTTGGCGCAGTTCGTCCAGACTCTTCTCACCGAAGTTACGGATGGACATAACTGCTTCGTCGCCCTTCTCGAGCAGCTCAAGCACATCGCCAACCGTGGTAATACCGGTGCGTTTCAACGAGTTGAAGACGCGCACAGACAGGTCCAGGTTTTCGATGGGGGTTTCAGCGGCTTCACTCGTCAGGCGGCTGCCGGAGATTTCTTTTTCGGCGGCAAGCATGATTGTGTCTTCGCTAATGCCAGACACCATGCGCAAGTGATCGATGAGAACCTTGGAAGCTGTTCCCAGTGCCTTTTCGGGGCTGATGGTTCCATCGGTCCAGATTTCCAAAACCAATTTTTCATAATTGGTATTTTGACCAACACGGGCAGCGGCAACGTTGAAGTTGACGCGGGTTACCGGACTGTAGATGGCGTCTACGGGCAGCTCGCCAATTGGCAGGCGGCCGGAGCGGTCGGCAGCGGGAGAATATCCGCGTCCGCGTTCCACCACCATGTCAATTTCGAAGCGGGTGCGGCTGTCATCGACCGTAAACAGGTACAGGTCGGGGTTGACAATTTCAACCTCGGCGGGAACCTGAATATCGGCACCAGTCACCGTACCTTCGCCGCGCACGTCCAGGTGCAGGTGAGAAGATTCCACATCGTGGAGCACCAGACGCAGCTGCTTGATTTGCAGTTGTACCTGGATAACATCTTCCCGGACACCGGGGATTTCACTGAACTCATGGAGAACGTCAGTGATACGCACTGACGTTACTGCCGCGCCGTCCAAGGATGAAAGCAAAACCCGACGAAGTGCATTACCAAGGGTGTCGCCAAATCCCCGTTCGAGGGGACTGATTACAAACTTCCCGTAGTTACGGGCCTCTCCGTCTCGCTCAACTTTCGGCTTGACCATATTACTCAAGGCACACAAATTAGACCCCTTTCCGATGCATGTAAATCATACATTTGCACTCCGACAGGACTACCGAGAGTAATACTCGACGATCAGCTGTTCGTTAAGGTTACCGTCGATCTCGGCACGTTCGGGCAGGCGCAGGACCTTGCCGCTCATTTTCTTCAGATCGCGGTCGAGCCAGCTTGCGCAAGCCCTTTTTTCGGCATAGTCAGTTAGTTCTTTGAAGAATGGTTTACGGCGGGAGCTCTCACGGACCTCAACCACATCGTTCGGTTTTACCAGCATGGATGGGATATTCGTGCGATGGCCATTGACATTGAAATGACCATGATTAACCAGCTGACGGGCTTCCGCCCGGTTGACGGCATAGCCCATGCGATAAACGACATTGTCCAACCGTTGTTCAAGCATCTGCAGTAATGTGAAGCCAGTCATGCCTTTTGTGCGTCGAGCAACGCCGAAATAGCGGCGGAATTGAGCTTCGAGCACGCCGTAGGTGCGGCGGGCCTGTTGCTTGGCGCGCAGTTGACGAGCATAGTCGGAGGCGCGGTCTGAACCACCACGGCCAGCGCCGGCACGTCCGTGCTCACCAGGGGCGAAAGCGCGACGTTCGAAAGCGCACTTAGCGGTAAAGCAGCGCTCGCCTTTCAAAAACATTTTGAAACCTTCACGCCGGCAAAGTTTGCAAACCGGCCCAATATATCTAGCCATACCTTCCCTCTCTCGTAAAAATTAGACGCGGCGTTTCTTCGGAGGCCGGCAGCCGTTGTGAGCAACCGGGGTGATATCCGAAATTGAGCGCACTTTAATGCCCATGCCCTGGATAGCCCGAATAGCAGATTCGCGTCCGGGACCAGGTCCTTTGACAATCATATCGACTTCCTGCAGACCCATGGCCTGAGCGGCCTTGAGCGCTTGTTCGGCAGCCAGACGGGCGGCAAACGGGGTGCTCTTGCGAGAACCCTTGAAGCCGGCGGATCCAGCGCTTGCCCAACAAACGGCATTGCCTTGCTGATCTGTCACGGTGATGATGGTATTGTTAAATGACGCGTAAATGTGCACTTGTCCGGAGGACAAAGTACGTTTTACTTTACGCGGCGCGCTCGTACGGCGCGCTGATCGAACATTTTGTGCCATATTTCCTCGCTATCAACCTCAATTTACATCAGAGTACAGCGTAATCCATAAACCGGGCTGCGCCAGCCAGTTGGCCGCTGGGGAGGGAAGGACCCCAAAACAAGCCGGCGCTTTGCACCAGATTATTTCTTGGTAGCTCCACGACGGCGGCCGCGACCAGCAACGGTCTTCTTTGGGCCTTTGCGCGTGCGTGAATTCGTGCGGGTGCGTTGGCCATGCACGGGTAGATTGCGGCGGTGGCGCAGGCCGCGGTAGCAGCCGATTTCGATCAAGCGCTTGATGTTCATCTGCACCTTACGGCGCAGATCGCCTTCTACCTCGAAGTTTTGACCAATGTATTCGCGAATCAGATTAACATCTGTTTCACTCAGGTCTTTAACCCGGATTTCCGGATTGACCTTGGTACCCGACAGGATCTTATGTGCCCGGGTTGGGCCGATCCCAAAAATATAGGTCAGAGCAGTTTCAATCCGCTTATTGCGCGGTAGGTCGACACCTTCAATTCTCGCCATATTTCCTTATCCCTGTCGCTGTTTGTGCTTTGGGTTTTCGCAAATGATATACAAGGTTCCGGCACGCTTAACGACTTTGCATTTCGCGCAGCGTTTTCGGATGGATGGTGATACTTTCATAATCAGATACTCCTCACATAATTGCTACAAGGACAACCAAAGGGTCAATTATACCTGAGGACCTTGGATTCGTCCAGGACTTGCTCCATTAGCCATTAGAGTCAGGATGCGCGGGCCGTTTTCGGTGACCGCGACCGTGTGCTCATAGTGGGCAGTTGGCAAGCCGTTGCGTGAAACGACTGTCCATTGGTCAGCCAGCACGCGGGTAAAAGGCGAGCCGATTAACACCATGGGTTCGATGGCGATGGTCATGCCAACGCGCAGTTGCATACCCCGTCCGGCGATGCCGTAGTTGGGAAGCTGCGGGCCTTCATGCATTTCGCGTCCGACACCGTGACCGGTGTATTCACGGGTCACTTGCAACCCGCGATCTTCCACGAATTTCTGCACCGCGGCAGAAACATCGCCGATATGATTGCCAGCCACCATCTGGTCGATCGCAGCGTAGAGCGAGCCTTCGGTGACTTCGAGCAGGTTGGCAACCTGGTCTGAGACCTTGCCGACTGGCACTGTAATCGCCGAGTCAGCCACGAACCCTTCATAAACCGTACCGCAATCGATGGAAACGATGTCCCCTTCACGCAGCTTGCGCTTGGGGTTGGGGATGCCGTGCACCAGTTCTTCATTGATGCTGACATTGGTGCTGGCGGGGTACGGGTAAGGACCTGGGTAATTTTTGAACGGTGAGTACACACCGTATTTCTGAAGCACTGCCTCAGCCGCAGCGTTCAAGTCCGCGGTAGAGGCACCGGGATGGGCCGCATCGCGCGCAGCCACCAACGCTTCCGCGTTGATCCGGCCAGCCTGCCGCATAAGCTCCAGCTCAGCAGCCGATTTGAGTGTGATTTGGCGTTCCCAGGACATTCAGGCGATTCCTTAATTAAGCTACAGCTGCCAGCAATGCACTGGTAACCTGATCGATGGATTGTGTGCCGTCAACCTCAACCAACAATCCGGTTTGGCGGTAGTGCTCGATGAGGGGGCTGGTCTGGTCAAGATAGACGCGGATGCGGCGCTCAACGGTCGCGGGTTGATCATCTTCCCGTTGGTAGAGTTCCGAGCCGTCTTCGTCGCAAACACCCGCCTTGAGCGGTGGGTTGTACTGGCTGTGATAGATATGTCCCTGGGCACGACAGGTCCAACGTCCGCTCAAGCGTTCGATGAGGACCTGAGCAGGAACCGAGATGTAGGGAACACTTACCACTTTGCCATCCATCTGCCCCAGCATCTCAGCTAATGCCTGAGCCTGTGCCGGGGTGCGCGGGAAGCCATCCAAAATGGCTCCGGCAGCGCAATCCGGGCGGCTGAGACGTTCGCGGATCATCGCAATAGTTACATCGTCCGGCACCAGCTCACCGCGGTTCATGAAGCCTTGAGCCAGTTTTCCCAGCTCAGTTTGGGCTTTCAAGTTTTCGCGGAAGATATCACCCGAGGAAATGTGCGCCAGACCGGTCTTTTCGGAGAGAACCTCAGCCTGAGTACCTTTCCCTGCGCCTGGAGGACCAAGCAGGACAATGTATTTACCCATAACGCGGCTTACCCCTTGATCAGGCTTTCGTCGTAACCGTGCAGCTTAAGCTCGGTTTCGATGATGGTAAAGGTATCGCGAACCACACCGACCACAATCAGCAGACCAGCAGCCGTGATTAATAGACCGGCATTGCGGGCTGAAGCTGGCAGGAAGAGGTTCAGGATGAACGGCAGCACCGCTACGAAACCCAGGAAGAAGGCACCCGGGAAGGTAATACGCCGCTGCACTTTGGTCAGGTATTTTTGGGTAGGCAGACCGCGCAGTACGCCAGGGATCTGGGCGCCTTGCCGCTTGAGCGTTTCACCATAGTTCTGCTGACCAAAGAGGACATCGGTATAGAAGAAGGTGAATGCCACGACCATCACAAAGTAGAGGATGGCGTACCATCCGCTTTGACCGCCGAAGATGTTGTAAATGCCGGAGGATAGGTTGGCCACCCAGGGAGTTTGCGAGTTGATAAAGTAACTGGCAATGATGGCTGGGAATAACAGCAGGGATTGGGCAAAGATCAACGGGATCATGCCGGCCATGTTGACCATCAGCGGCAGGTTGCTGCGGACGGGCATGGACATACGGTTGCCAACGCGGCGGCCTGGGAAGAGCACCGGCACGTTGCGGCGTCCCTGTTGGACGTAGACGATGGCAAAAATGGTGAGCGCCATGATGGCCAGGATCACAATGGTAAGCCACCAACCGTTGGCCCTGTCACTCCACAGACTGATCAACTGCTGCGGCATTTGAGAAACGATACCCGAAAAAATGATCAACGAAAGACCCTGATTCGGGATACCGTATTCAGAGATCAACTGTCCCAGCCAGATGCCGAGCATGGTGCCGGCGACCATAGAGAATAAAATCGTCAGGGTTGGCAGCAAGCTGGCACCGGTGAACCCGTAGGTGAAGTTCAACACAGTTTGACCGGTTTGACCAGCCAGCGAGTTAAAAATGTTAATCTGACCGATAGCCGAGAGCAAGCCCATTGGCACGGTCAAGATGATGGTCCATTTTTCCATCCATTTCCGGCCTTCACGCGGATCTTCCTTCATCCGCCGCTCCAGCGCCGGAATGATCGGCACCAGCAGCTGCAAGATAATCTGCGCGGTGATGTAGGGGTACACCCCCATCGCCAGAATGGAGAAGTTAGAGATGGTTCCACCAGAAAGCATGTCGAGCAGGCCAAACAGCGTTCCCGCTGCACCCGTCGATGAGACAACACTCTGAATTACCTCGCGGTTAATCCCGGGGACAGGGATGTTGGCTGCCAGTCGGTAAAGCACCAACAGCATCAGGGTGATGAGTAGCTTTGTTCGGATATCTTCCGATTTCCAGAGATAGCGCCATGCTGACCGCTTCATGCGTGGTTCTCCTTATACCTGGTGCTAGGCGATGATTTCAACCTTGCCACCGGCAGCTTCGATTTTGGCCTGGGCGCCTTTGCTGATACGCTGGACACGAACGGTCAGCGCTACGGTAAGTTCACCGCGGCCTAGGATTACAACCGGATTGGCTGGCTTGTGAAGCAGATTTGCTTCAGCCAGAGTTTCCGGAGTCACAACGCTTTTGGCAGCAAATTTCGCCGCAAGCTGGGTCAGATTGACTTCGTTGTATTCAACCTGATTGGGCGGGGTAAAACCCTCACCACGGATGAAAGGTAAGCGGCGGTAGAAAGGCAGATTACCACCCTGGCGGTAAAGATGTCCGCCCTCACCCGAGCGCGACGATTGACCCTTGGTACCCTTACCACTGGTTTTACCTTGCCCAGCGGAGATACCACGGCCAACGCGTTTGCGTTCTTTTTTTGCGCCTTCATTTGGCACGAGATCATTCAGTTTCATTCCGCACCCTGCTCTTCAATTAATACCAGGTGGTTAACTTTGCGCAGCATGCCACGCACCACCGGGGTATCTTCTTGCACCACGCTCTGGTTCATACGGTGCAAGCCAAGCGCCCGAACGGTCGCTTTATGCCGCTCCGAGTAACCAATGGAGCTCTTAACCAAAGTGATGCGCAGCATCTTTTTGGTTTCTTTTTTCTTAGCCATTCTTCCTCCGCTCCCAGAAGGGCAGCATTTCGCTGGCGGGTTTACCGCGGCGAATTGCTTGTTCTTCCGGTGATTTGAGCTGATCCAGTGCCTCGAAAGTGGCTTTCACCACGTTGAGGACATTGGCGCTGCCCATCGATTTGGTCAGAATGTCATGAAATCCGGCGGCTTCGAGAACGGCGCGAACGCCGCCCGCAGCGATGACGCCTGTACCAGCCGAAGCCGGTTTGAGCAGCACCTTGGCGCCAGCCGTACGACCGGTAACCTCATGCGGGATGGTAGTGCCCATCATCGGGATGCCGCGGACAGTTTTATGAGCACGCTCCGTCGCTTTGCGCATGGCATCCGGTACGGCATTGGCTTTGCCAATTCCCAGTCCAATGTTGCCACGGCCATCGCCAATGACAACAGTCACGCGGAACTGGAAGCGGCGGCCGCCTTTGACGACTTTGGCCACCCGAGCGATCTCGATAACACGCTCTTCGAATTGCTGTTCCATACTTGAGAAATTAGTCATTTCCATAGTCAGGCCCTTTATCTTTGCTCACTGATCAGCCTAGAAAACCAGGCCAGACTCGCGGGCGCCATCGGCCAGTGCTTTTACACGACCTACATAGCGGAAACCACCGCGGTCGAACACGACTTCGGAGACACCCTTGTCTTTGGCACGCCGGGCGACGAGTTCACCCACCAGACGAGCCTGCTCAGTTTTAGTTTTGCCGTCCAATTTACCATTCAGTTCGTGATCGATGGTGGACGCGGCAGCCAGTGTGCGACCAGCCTGGTCATCGATGACCTGAGCATAGGTTTCCGACAGGCTGCGGAAAACAGCCAGTCGCGGCCGGGCCGGCGTGCCAGTGATGAACTTGCGCACGCGGCGGTGTCTGCGGATTCTTGCTTCAGAACGACTTAATTTAGACATTCGCCATCACCTACTTCTTAGCCTTGCCGGCCTTACCAGCTTTACGGCGGATCTTTTCACCCAGATAGTGGATACCCTTGCCATGGTAAGGTTCCGGGGGACGGACCTTGCGGATGTCCGCCGACACCTGACCAACGACCTCGCGGTCGTAACCGGTCACTTTGACCTGACGGGTCTTGGTATCAACCTCGAAGACGATACCGGCATCCGGTTCCACAATTACAGGGTGAGAGTAACCAACAAACAATTTCAGGTTTTTGCCATCCATCTCGGCACGGTAACCCACGCCATCGATTTCCAGCACCTTGGTGAAACCCTGGCTTACGCCGGTCACCATATTTTGAATTAATGCCCGGGTCATCCCGTGCAGCGCGCGCACATTGGCGGCTTCAGAGCTGCGAGAAACAGCAATTTCTCCATTTTCATAGGCAATCGAAATCGCCTGGGAAAATTCACGTTTCAATTCGCCCCTGGGGCCTTTGATGTTCACCAGCGAACCATCCAGGTCCACCTGCACGCCTGCGGGGATAACCACCGGTAAGCGACCAATTCGGGACACGATTTATCCTCCTATGGGCTTTCCGGGCTACCAAACCTTGCAGATGATCTCGCCACCAACATTCAGCTGGCGAGCTCGCTGCCCGGTCATGACGCCCTTGGGGGTGGACAGGATAGCAATTCCCAGACCGGAAAGGATCCAGGGAATTTCCTGTTTACGGGTATAGACGCGGCGCCCGGGGCGGCTGACACGAACGATTCCGGTAATGACCGGCTGCCGCTGGCGGCGCTCGCCGACGTACTTGAGGCGGACGCGCAGGACACGCTCGAACGTTTTGTCGCCATCAACGACTTCGTAGCCATCGATGAAGCCCTCTTCTTTGAGGACACGGGCGATTTCTGCCTTAATTTTTGAATTCGGCATCGCGATAACGGGCTGGCCAATCATCATGCCATTCCGTACGCGGGTCAACATATCAGCAATTGGATCATTTACACTCATGCCTACCTCCGGCCTGGGGCTACCAGGATGACTTGGTCACGCCGGGGATCTTACCTGAGAGAGCAAGTTCCCGGAAGCAAATGCGGCAAAGACCAAAACGACGCATATATCCACGTGGGCGGCCGCACAGGCGGCAGCGGTTGCGAATTTGGACCTTGAATTCACGCCGTTTTTCACGATATTCCATGCATTTCTTGGCCATACTAGTCCTTCCTGAAAGGCATACCAAGCAGCTGCAGCAATTTGGCAGCCTGATCATCCGACGGTGCCGTCGTAACGACGGTAATTTCCATACCACGGACCTTATCGACCTTGTCGTATTCGATTTCCGGGAAGATGATCTGCTCCCGTAAGCCCAGGGTGTAGTTGCCGCGGCCGTCAAAGGCTTCAGCGGAAACTCCGCGGAAGTCGCGCACGCGCGGCAAAACAATATTCATCAAGCGGTCGAGGAAGGCCCACATGCGGTCGCCTCTCAGGGTGACCATGGTGCCAATGGCACGACCTTCGCGCAGTTTGAAGGCAGCAATACTGGTGCGAGCCTTGGTGATGACCGGTTTTTGGCCGGTAATCTTGGCCAGGTCACCTGCGGCTGCTTCTAATGCTTTGGGGTTGTCCAACGCTTCGCCTAAACCGATATTGACGACAACTTTGGTGATACGCGGCACTTCCATGACGTTGGTCAGGTTCAATTCCTTGAACAACGCCGGTGCCACTTCTTTCTGATAACGCTCTTTCATGATGTTCATAAATTAGCTCCCCGATGGCCTATTCGTCGATGATGGATTCGCAGTGTTTGCAAACCCGCACAGATTTGCCATCTTCCGAGCGGGAGAGCCCCACACGGGTTGCTTTGCTGCACTTGGGGCAAACCAGCATGACATTGGAGATGTCGAGCGGCGCCTCGAAGCGCACTTTTCCCGGAGAAATGGTGCGGCCCTGTGATTGGACCTGGCGTTGATGCTTGGTGCGCAAGTTCACGCCCTGAACCACAACCCGTTCATCCTTAGGCAGCACGCGAATAACTTCGCCACGCTTGCCTTTGTCTTCCAAACGGCCGCTCATAACCTCGACCGTATCGCCTTTATGGATTTTCAAATTCATCGTTTCGCTCCTGCTCCCTGCCTAGATAACTTCCGGTGCAAGGGAGACGATTTTCATGAAGCCCTTTTCACGGAGCTCACGAGCGACCGGTCCGAAGATTCGAGTGCCCTTGGGGTTGACACCATCAGTATCCAGGATCACCGCGGCATTGTCGTCAAAGCGAATGGAGGAACCATCTTCACGACGCCATTCCTTGGAACAGCGCACGATGACGGCTTTTACAATTTCGCTCTTCTTGACCGAGCCCTGGGGAGTTGCCGATTTCACGGTGGCGACCACAATATCACCGATGGAGCCATAACGGCGAGTGGAACCACCCGTCACATGGATCACCAGCAATTCACGGGCGCCGGTATTGTCAGCAACTTTTATACGAGACTCCTGCTGGATCATGCTTATGCTCCTTCGCCAGGTGGCTCGATCTCAACATACTGGTGCTTCACGATCGATTCGACCGCCCAGGCTTTCTCTTTAGAGATAGGGGCAGTTTCCACAATCACAACCTGGTCGCCAATTTGGCAACCGAGTGTGTCGTGGGCTTTGATCTTGGAGGACGCGTGCACCACTTTTTTATACAAAGGGTGAGAATAGGTACGGGTGATCTCCACCACAACCGTCTTCTGCATTTTGTTGCTGGTAACAACACCGGTTAAACGACGCCGAGTGTTCATTTTCCACCTTCCCGCTCTTGTGATAGTTCACGCTCGTGCAGAACGGACATGTAACGAGCGATTAAGCGGCGGGTGACCTTCAACCTGCTGGTATCAGTCAACTGCCCGGTAACGACCTGGAAACGCAGGTTCATCAACTCCTGACGGGTATCCGCCAGTTTTAATTTCAGCTCGTCAATCGACATCAGGCGAATCTGTTCGTTGTTCATATCGATTCTCCTGAGGGACCTTGTTGTCGAGCAATGACTTTGGTCTTGATCGATAATTTATAGGAAGCCTGGTGCAGGGCTTCGAGCGCCTGGTCAGCGGGTAAACCACCCACTTCGAACATAATGCGTCCGGGTTTTACCACCGACACCCAGTATTCCACATTCCCTTTACCTTTACCCATACGAGTTTCCGGGGGTTTTTGAGTATAGGGATGGTCCGGGAAGATCCGAATCCAGACCTTTCCACGGCGTTTCATCTGGCGTACAACGGCGCGGCGGGCGGCTTCGATCTGGCGGGCGGTTACCCAACCCGGTTCCATTGCCTGCAGGCCGAACTCTCCATACAAGAGTTCTGCACCACGCAAAGCCAGACCCCGCATGTTACCGCGCTGCTGCTTGCGCCACTTTACACGTTTTGGCATCAACATAGCTGCTAACCTCTCTCATCACGCTTTGGGAATGACCCAGCGCAAGGTTTATTCACTAACATAAACGCCTTCGGTGGATTCGGCTTTCTCTTCCACACCTGGCAAGACGTTGCCTACATATACCCAGACTTTGATGCCGATTTTGCCGTATTGGGTCAAAGCTTCGGCGCGGGCGAAATCAATATTCGCACGGATTGTCTGCAGAGGCACACGCCCCTCGCGCAGCCAGACGCTGCGGGCCATTTCTGCGCCGCTCAAGCGGCCAGCTACCTCGATCTTGATTCCCAGAGCACCCTGGCGCATAGCCTGTTGCAGTGCGCGTTTCATGGCGCGGCGATAGGCTACCCGGCGCTGAATCTGCCCTGCGATATTCACCGCGACCAGATAAGCATTGCAGTCTGGTGTTTTGATTTCTTTAATGTCAAGATCGATTTTCTTTTTAGTGAGCGCCTCAAGGTCGGTGCGGACCTTTTTGACGGTTTCACCTTTACGACCAATCAATATACCGGGTTTAGCGGTGTGAACGATGACTTTCACTTTGCCCGGGAAACGCTCGATTTCAACCTTGGCGATGCCAGCTTTGTCGGCGCTGGCGAAGATCAACTTGCGGATCGCGAAATCCTGGTGCAGTTGATCGGTATATTCGGCGCCGTCAGCGAACCAGCGGCCTTCCCATGGTTGGTGAACGCCCAGACGAAACCCAATCGGATGTACTTTACGACCCATAATCTCTCCTGGTGTCTGTCTCTAGCTTGCCAGCTGCCCTCCTGATAGGAGGTCTGCCAGCCAGCCCGATTCTTACTCTTGCTCCCGCAAGATTACGACCACGTGCGACGACCGCCGCAGCAACGGCTTGAAACGGCCACGAGCTCCAAAGCGGCGCCACTTTCGGGTGGGGGCTTCATCGGCTGTGATCTTATAAATAAACAGGTCATCGCGATTGACGCCAAAGTTCTCTTCTGCGTTGGAGACTGCCGAGGCAACCAGCTTGCGCACGTCGGACGCGGAGCCTTTGTTGGTAAACGCCAGAATGTCGAGGGCATCATTAGCCCGCTTGCCGCGCACCAGGTCAATCACCAGGCGCACTTTTTGAGCGGAAACGGTCAGATTTTTCAGTTCAGCACGAATATCAGAAGCCATTTTTCTACCTCTTCGTGGACTTTTCCGCCATGTGACCGCGGAAGTGGCGGGTCGGTGCGAACTCGCCCAGGCGATGACCAACCATATTCTCGGTGATGTAAATCGGCACGTGCCGGCGGCCGTCGTGCACTGCAACCGTGTGACCCACCATTTGGGGGAAGATCACAGAAGCCCGGCTCCAGGTGCGAACAACCTTTTTATCACCGCGAGTGTTCATCTGCTCAATTTTTTTCAGCAACTTCGGGTCAAAATACGGACCCTTCTTTAATGAACGTGACATATCTCGTCCTTCTTTCTCGGTTTCAACCTATCAACCTGGGCCGATTACCGCTTGGCCGTGCGACGGCGTACGATGTACTTGTCGCTGGTCTTATTGCGGCGGGTCCGATACCCACGAGTGGGGCGGCCCCAGGGACTCTTGGGTCCTGCCATACCGGCAGGCTGGCGACCTTCACCACCACCATGCGGATGGTCACGGGGGGACATGGCAGTACCACGCACCGTGGGGCGGATACCCATGTGGATCTTGCGGCCAGCTTTTCCCAGCTTGATATTGCTGTGATCCAGATTACCGACCTGACCGATAGTGGCGAAGCACACCTGGCGGATGAGGCGAACCTCACCGGAGGGTAAACGCACCTGGGCGTAATCGCCTTCTTTGGCCAGTAGTTGGGCAGCAGTGCCAGCGGAACGAACCATCTGACCGCCGCGGCCTTCCTTGAGCTCGATGTTATGGATCATCGTGCCAACCGGGATGTTGGAAATGGGCAAATTGTTGCCTGGGCGGATATCGGCATTTTTGCCAGAAACTACAGTGTCGCCAACTTTCAGCCCGACTGGTGCGATGATGTAGCGTTTTTCACCATCAGCAAACACCAGCAATGCCAGGCGAGCCGTGCGGTTCGGGTCGTACTCGATAGCCGAAACTCTGGCAGGAATGTCCAATTTGTTGCGTTTGAAGTCCACCAGCCGGATGTACTGGCGGTTACCGCCACCCTGATGACGGACCGTAATGCGGCCGGTGTTGTTACGGCCGGCATGCGCGGTGCGCAGCACGAGCAAGGAGCGCTCGGGGGTCGACTTGGTGATTTCTTCAAAGCTATAGCCGGTCATATTGCGCAGACCGGGGGTAATGGGTTTGTAAACTTTAATCGCCATTATTCAACCCCTTCAAAGATGGGAATTCTATCTTCAGGCGCCAGGGTGACGATGGCTTTTTTGTAAGCAGCGTTACGAACCATAAGGCGGCGACTGCGCGCCCGACGGGTGCGTTTGGCGGGAACATTGAGAATGTTCACGCGCAGCACTTTTACATCAAAGATGGTCTCAACAGCATCTTTCACCTGCGTTTTGGTGACCTTGTCAGCCACTTCGAACACGTACTGGTGCAGGCGATTGACCTGATAGTTCGTTTTTTCAGTCACCAACGGGCGGCGGAGAACATCAAATATGTTTGTCATGTTTTCCTCCTATCCCAGGTTGCTTTGAATAATTTCCAGAGCTGCCAGGGGCAGGACAACTTTGTCAAACGTCAATAGATCGCGAATGTTGAGGTAACCCGCGAGCATCACCTTGGTAGCCGGCAGATTGCTGCTGGACAGGATGACGTTGTCGTAGTTGGATTTTTCTGGAATAAGAACCAGAGCGCTGGACTCGCCGACCAGTAAATTAAGTGCATTGGCCATCAGGCGGGTACGCGGTTCGGCAATTTTAAGGTCGTCCACGACGACAATTGAAGCCTCGGCAGCTTTCACCGAGAGGGCGGAGCGCAGAGCAGCCCGGCGCATTTTGCGGGGCATGTCCTGATTATAGGAACGGGGATGGGGTGTAAAGATACGACCGCCGCCCTTCCATTGCGCTGCTCGAATGGAACCCTGACGCGCCCGGCCGGTACCCTTCTGCTTCCAGGGTTTGCGACCGCCGCCAGCCACTTCATTACGGACTTTGGTGTCGTGGGTGCCCAGATGTGCATTCGCCATCTGGCGAACATAAGCCTGGTGCATAAGATCGATATTGACTGGGGCGCCAAAGATCATTTCAGGTAGTTCAACCTGATTGACCTTCTTGCCCTCCATGTTGTAAACATCAGCTAACATTTCTAGTTGCTCCCGTAGTCCAGGTATGATCCGGCGTCGCAGGCCTATTGCTTGCGGGCCTCACGAATGATGACCAGGCCTCCACGAGGACCAGGAATCGCACCGCGCACACCCAACAGGTTGCGCTCAACATCTACCAGGACCACCTTAAGGTGCTGTGCAGTGACACGTTCATCGCCCATATGACCGGGGCCACGCGATCCTTTGTAGACACGACCGGGTGTGGTACCAGAGCCGCGGGAACCAGGTCCACGGTGTCGATCCGATTGACCATGGGTCTTCGGACCACCGGCGAAATGGTAGCGTTTTACAGCTCCAGCGAAACCCTTACCTTTGCTGGTACCGACAACATCCACGCGCTCCCCCACCGAGAACGCTTCAACGGTTAATTGATCCCCTTCTTTGACTTCCGGGGATTTGGCACGGAATTCGCGCAAAAAGCGCAGCGGAGGCAGATTTAACCCTTCACGTTTGAGGTGGCCAAGCTGGCCGCCGGTCAGACGCTTGGGCTTGACTTCTGCAAAACCCAACTGGACGGCTGAATAGCCGTCGTCTTCTGGTCGTCTAATCTGGGTAACGAAACATGGCCCAGCTTCGATAACGGTGACTGGAATAGCCGCACCATTTTCATCGAAAATCTGAGTCATGCCGATTTTCTTCCCGATCAGCCCTTTAAACATCTCGATTGTTCTCCTTGACGTTCAGAATTCCCGGGACTGTCAGCCTGGGCTTGGCTGCATCATCCCTGCCGTTGGATAGTCAGCTATCTGCTGCGTCATTGTGGGGTTTGTAATGCGCCCACAGATCAGCTCTTTTCCAACTCTCGGTTGGGTTTATACCCAAAACCTTATGATTATAAAGCAACACTGCTCATTTGAACAGGGTTGTCTAACATTTTGGTGCAATCTGCTGATTTCAGCACAATGACTTCAACCGATTTTGTTTCGGCTGAAGTCATTGCAGCCATTTCATTTTTATTTGGGTGTCAGAGATGCGCCGTACGATCACGGCGCGCATTCGCGAGCCGGTTATTCACACTTTTCAAAGGTCAATTAGATCTTGATTTCGATGTCGACGCCAGCTGGAAGATTGAGGCGCATGAGCATGTCGATGGTTTTTGAATCCGGGTCCAAAACGTCGATCAGACGGTTGTGGGTGCGGATTTCGAAGTGCTCGTGCGAGTCCTTGTCAATGAAGGTCGAACGACGAACGGTGAAACGCTCAATGCTGGTGGGCAGCGGTACAGGACCAACAACTTGTGCCCCACTGCGTTCAGCGGTTTCAACAATCCGCTTGGCGGATTGATCCAACACACGATGATCGTATGCTTTAAGGCGGATGCGAATGCGTTGCTTAGCCATATTTTTCCTTAACCCAAAATCTTGGTAATAACGCCAGCGCCGACGGTCAGACCGCCTTCGCGAATGGCGAATTTCGAACCCTGTTCAAGCGCCACTTTAATAATCAACTCCACTTCCATGTTGATGTTATCACCCGGCATGACCATTTCCACGCCTTCGGGCAGCTTGATGTTGCCGGTGACATCCATGGTG
>DATMXL010000029.1:0-8783 GCA_035561555.1 Bellilinea sp. | reverse complement strand
GCCTTGAAGAATAATTGGATAATACCAATCTGATCGCTGCACTCCCTATGCTATAATCCCCATACCTCGTTTCGTAGAAATTAATTTATTCCATGCGATTTCTCATCACCGGCGCTGCCGGTTTCCTCGGCTCGTCGTTAGCCAACCGCCTGGTGCGTGAAGGGCACTCGGTGCGCGGTCTGGACGACCTGTCCACCGGCGACCCGGCAGTGCTTTCTTCCGAAGTGCATTTCACCCGCGGCGACGTCAATGACCGTCCCAAGCTGTGGACGCTGTTGCAGGAGGTGGATTGCGTTTATCACCTGGCAGCGCGCGTGCTGGTGCCTGAATCGGTGTTGTACCCGCGTGAATACAACAATACCAACGTGGGCGGCACTGTCAGCTTGATGGAAGCCATGCGGGATGTGGGTGTACGGCGGGTGGTGTTTGTCTCATCCGGCGCGGTCTACGGCGACCAGCAGCAGCAGCCGGTCAACGAGGACGCCTTGCCGAATCCGCGCTCGCCATATGCGGTTTCCAAGCTGGCAGCGGAATATTATGTCAAGACCATTGGCGGGCTGTGGGGGATTGAAACGCTGTGCCTGCGGGTCTTCAACGCCTATGGGCCGGGCCAGAATTTTCCGCCGGTGCACGCGCCGGTGGTGCTGGCGTTCCTGCGCCAGGCGCTCAACAACGGCACACTGGTGGTGCACGGCGACGGCAACCAGACGCGCGATTATATCTACGTGGACGATGTGGTCAATGCCATGCTGGCTGCCTCCACGGCGCCGGAGGTCAACCAGCTGACGATCAACGTTGGCAGCGGCCGCGAGACCAGCGTGCGCGACCTGACCAAACTGGTCATCTCGGTTACCGGCAGCGAACCCGAGGTGGTTTACAATCCGCGCTCCGACCGCGGCACGTCGCGTCTATGTGCGGACCTGACCCTGGCAGCTAACAAACTCAACTTTAAGCCGAGCATCCCGCTCGAAACTGGTCTGCGGCTGACACTGGAACGCGATACCCGTCTCCGGGTGCGGTAACCGTAAAAATATAGCGAGCCATGGTGTTCATAGGGTCGCGTGTTCGCTGCTACTATACTTATAGTGGCAAACGTGTATAATTATTCTATACGCAATTTCGAGTTATTAATTAATTCCGGTCGTTAATCAGGGTCAATTCCGCTGCTCATGCTGGCAAAATCACCACGCAACCTGTTCATCTTCGGCATCTTACTGCCGGTGTTGTTGATTCTGGCGGGCTGCACCTCCGTGGAAACCACACCAGCACCGGAGGTCGGGACCTACCCGGTTGACACGGTCTTTCGCGAGTTTTATACCTCGCTGGGTGGGCGCGAGACGCTCGGACCAGCCATCAGCGCCATATTTAATTACCGAAATCAGCAGTGCCAGTATGTCCAGAATGTGATGATGTGTTTTGACCCTTTAGCGCAGGGGATTGCGCGTTTCAACCTCAATCCATTGGGCGATATGCTCGGCATTTATGAAGAACCGGATATGGCTGCTTCCGGCAACCTGGTGGTGGACGGTTACCCAATTTACGAGGAGTTCGAGGAGATTTATCACCGCCTGTACGGACCGCTGTACGTTGGCAAGCCATTGACCCAGCCGCGCTTCAATGCCAATGGCAACCGCATCGAGCAGTTTTTCCAGAACGTGGGGTTTTACCGCAATATCGATGACCAACCTGGCGACGTTCATTTGCTGGCTTACGGCGTGTTTGCCTGCTCCAGTGACTGCCGTTTCTCAGCACCGCAATCTACTGTTGTGACGGCCAACCTGGATGCTGCCGCGCAGCCGTATCTGTCACAGGTGGCGCGGTTGGGTGGGTTGAATGTTTTCGGCATGCCGCTGACCGATCCCTACCTGGCGACGGACGGCAAACAGGAGCAAATTTATGAGAACGTGGTGCTGTTCTCGGACCAGGAAGATACCAGTACCCTGGGATTGCGTCCGGTGGCGCTGCTGCTTGGCAAACCGGTCACACCTCCCGGTATGGAGCTGCATGGCGAGGCCGATGGCGTGATTTTTTATCGGACGGACGGAATATTAGGCTTTCACGTGCCAGTTCTATTTGACCATTTCATCGCGCAACATGGCGGGCGCGAGATCTCGGGTAATCCTTTGGGGGAAATTACAACCATCAGCGCCAGCCTGTTCCGCCAATGCTTCGAAAACTATTGTCTGGTGTATGACAGCAGTGCCGCGGAAAGTTTACAGGTGCGGATGGCGCCGCTCGGTCTGGAATATCTGAATCTGACCCAGGCTGAACCGGTGGAAGAGGTCACGCCATTTACCGTGCAGACGGGCGCAGTTCGCATGGTAGCCAATCCGGGAACGCCGCGTATTCCGGCTGACCAGTCGCAGCGCTTTGACCTGTTCGTGGTGCGGGCGGAGGATAATCAACCGGTGCCGAATGTCGAAGCCGTGTTAACGCTAAGCCTGCCGGATGGTGTTGAAACCCGCTATCCGCTGCCGCCGACGGATACGCGAGGGCGTGCCAGCCTGACCATCGCACCGATTGAGCCGGCGCTGGTCAACGGCACCGTGATTTCTTTCAAGGTGTGTCTGAACGTTCCAGCCGATCCCTCGGTTTGCACATCGGACAGCTATTTGATCTGGAATTTCCAGTAATAACCGTTACGGATACGCCTCCACCAGCACCACAACCCGGTCGATGGGGGAGCCGGCGGCATACACGGTGAGGTCAAAATCCAGTGCAGAGGAACCGCTCAGCGGTTCAAGGTATTCCCAACGCCGTACCCCGGTGACCTTCCCCTGGGCGTCATAGGCAATCGCAGCAGCCTGAAGGCGACTGGCGGTCGCCTGGGTATCGCTCAATTGGAACGTCCCGCTGGCTGTGGCGCTCAAACCCTGTGCAGCGATCTCGATTTGCGTACCCGTCTGCTGCACGGTTAGGAACCGGCCGGAAGCTGGCGGGACTGGCAGGGCGGTCAGCAGTTCAGCCGTGGCAGCATAATCAAGCGGTGCAGGGCTGGTGAAATAGGCTGAGAGCACCATCGTCCCACTCGGCGGCACCAGGCTGAGCGGTGCGAAGGCAGTTAGCGAAATTATTTCCCCGCTGGTGCGGTCATAGAGACGGATGACTGCGGAAAGCGCCTCGATGCTGTATTCTTGCTGATTGGCGGCAGTGGTGAAACACCACAATCCACCCTCCCGGGTGGGATAACAATCGGGTACAGCCAATTCCATGCTGACCGGCGTAGGCAGCGGCGGGTGACTGGCATCCGGTGTGGGGGTGTGCAACGGTGCGGGGATACTTAAATTGGCGCCAATCGACAAAAACCGCGGATCTACGGTTGGATTGGCAGTTAGCAAATCTTCAAGAGTCAATCCGTAGCGCAGTGCAATACCCCACAGGTCTTCCTTAGCTCGCACGACGTGGGTGCGCGGCGTGGGGGTGGCGCTTGGCAGCGGTGTGACGGTGGCGGCGTTGGTGGGTGAGGGTGTGACCGAAGGTTCGGGTCCAGTGTAGGCCTTCAGCGTGCCGGACCGGGTGGCGGTGGCTGTCTGCGTAATCGACCCCGGGTCAGGTGAACAGGCAGCCAGGAGCAGGATCAGCGCTGGCAACGCTAAGCAGAAAAGAATTTTCCTCATTCTGGCGATTATACCCCACGCACGTCTGACACTCAGGTCCATGGGACTCGACTCTCCCTGGGGCTACCCCCTTTTTCCACCTTGACAGGCGTAATTAATAGAACAATAATAGAACATACATTCTACATTTATGACCCGCATTCTGTACCTCCCCTCTGAAAGTGCTTTCTATACACTGGACTCGCCCCTTCCACCCGCCCGGTTGATGATGGCTGTCAACAGCGGGAAATGGCTGCCACCGGCTAACATACCCCACGAGGAAAGAGCTATTCGGACACTGCGCGCTGTTCGATTGGGCCGCAGTACCATCCTGATCTATCGACAACTGGACCTGGAACAGATTCAACCGGTGCAGACTCCCGTCGAACCACTGGGTTCCAGGGGAATGGATGTGCTGCAATGTGTGGCAGAAGGAATGTCCACCAAACAGGTTGCCGTCAGACTGGGGATGTCGCGGCGGACGGTGTATATGCATTTGGCTGCCATCCGCCGCAGCTTCAGCGCGATCAGCACAGCTGAGGCTGTCCGCCGCGCTGTTGAACTGGGTTTATGCGAGCCGCCGGATATGGGTAAAACAGGGTATCCGTCGACTTAACAATCTTTTCAAAACCGTAATGTGACTGCAAATTGATTTTCCTTGTTCTGACCTATTCCCTATGCTAAACTGATACCATGCCCGTCGACGACTCAATCTTAAAAGAAGCCCGCAAGGCCATTGAACAAGGCGATCGAGCACGCGCGAAAGATTTGCTCACCCGCCAGTTGCGCCGTGATCCAGATAACCCCGATGTTTGGTTATGGATGAGCGCGGTCGTCGATACGCCTAAAGAACGTGCCTATTGTCTGCGCGAAGTCCTGCGCATTGATCCCGAGCACCGCGCAGCCAAACGCGGTCTGGCGATGATGGGCGAGCTGCCTCCCGAACAGCAGATCGTCCAACCACAGCACCTGCCGCACCGTAACTGGCAGGCTCAGTTAGATAAAGCCGAACGCCCGCCGTTCAAATTACCCAACAAGAAGGTATTAATCTACGGCGGAGCCGGGATCCTTGTTCTGATCTTAATTGGCATCGGCATTTTCGGGCCAAATGGTTTTGGCCGCCGCCAGCAGGCATCCTTCGTGCCCTCGCCGTATCCAACAGCCACATCGGCGCCCACGCTCATTCCGACCGCCACCCCTATTCCTTCTGGTCCCACTCCACCCTGGCAGGCGCTGGTGGCGACGTATACACCGACTCCATTGTACGTCAACACACCCCATCCCATCATCGAAGCCTACAGTTTGGCGATCCGAGCCTATCAACGGGGCGACTGGGAAAAAGTAATTTTGTATCTCAATCAATCCATTCAATCCGAGCCAAGTTCCCCGGATTTGCCCTTCCTTTTGGGTGAAGCTTACCGCCTGAGCGGCAATAATGCTCACGCACTGACAGCCTATGACCAGTCGTTAGCCCTCAACACTAATTTTGGGCCGGCATTCCTCGGACGGGCTCAAGCTCGCTGGTTGGTGGATCCCAGCCAGATCGACCAGATTCAGTCCGATTTAAACTCTGCCCGGTCAGCTGACCCCGGAATGCCAGAAACCCTCACCTTGTTTGGACGGTTCTACATGGAAAATGGCGAAGTTCAGGCGGCGCTGGATTACCTGAATGCCGCGGCGGAACAGAATCCCAATGCCCCCCAGGTGTATTTTTATCGGGCGCAGGCTTACCTCAGTCAAAATAACCCAGCGGCAGCCTTGGCCGATGCCGATCGAGCGGTTCAACTGGACTTGACTTTTGTACCAGCCTATCAAGTACTGGGCGACGCTCTGCAGGCTAATCAACGACCGACTGATTCGATCGTGCCATACGAAATTTACCTGCGGTATACCAACAACCCCGATCCGGCTGTCCATGTCAAAATGGGGCGGGCGTATCGCAACGCCGGAAACTTCCCGCAGGCCCTGGAAGAATTCAATACCGCCCTTTCTCTGGTGCCGGAAAGTGCGCCAGCCTTGCTTGAGCGCGGCTTACTGTATATTGAAACTGGCGACCCGAACCGCGGGCTGGAAGACATCAACGCTGCTTTAAATCTCAGCCCGGACTTTTTTGAGGCTCTGGTGGCGGTTGGACAGGCCAGGTTTGTCCTGGCTGATTATCAGGGAGCAGTTGATCAGCTTAACCAGGCGGCCGAACGCGCCGAAAATGACGTCCAACGCGCCATGCTGCTGTACTGGCGGGCTCAGGCGCTCGAACCACTCGACACCAATGCGGCGCTGGCAGACTGGCAGCTGTTCCTCTCCCTACCGGAGAATGCCGCCCCGGCAACCCGCTTCGAATTCGCGCGCCAGCATGTAGCTGCTTTTGTCACGCCGGCTCCTCCGGCTGATGCAGGTCTGGTGACCCCCACGCCTTAGCGATTAGCCAAGTGCGGTTAAAATAAGGAGAGTAATCCACCGTGCGGTGTTCCCTATACGCTGCGCCGGGTTAACTTTTCTCTGGCTGGAGCTTTCCGCTTGCATTCGTCTCAGCAGACCCAGTTGGTTCGGCGTCGCCGCCGCCGAAGGACCGAGCGCCTCATGCGCGTCAAACGCCGCCTTGGCTGGGGGTCGTGGGGAGCTGCGCTGCTGCTTGTCACCCTGGTTTTGCTGGGGGTCTTGGGTCTTGGCATAGCTTACGGTTCGATCAGTTCCAGCCTGCCGGAGGTGGACACCTTACCGGTGATGCTGGATCCGCGCAGCGGAAGTTTGCTGCAACCCACCCGCATTTATGACCGCAGCGGAGTGCACCAACTGGCTGTCCTGGAAAACCCTGGCACTCAGCGGCGTTTTTTGCCCTTGAACGCCGCCCTGCCGGACGCACTCAGTCCGGCGCTGGCTCAGGCTGCGGTGCTGGTCCTTGAACCGGATTATTGGAATGATCCGGCGCTGACCTGGCCAAATTGGAGTGAAGAGCGTCCGCTGACGATTGCCGAGCGGTTAACACGGGATTTATTGCTGCCAGGTGAACTTACCGATCCGGTCTACCGGCTGCGGCTGCAATTACTGGCCAACCGGGTGCTGGAACGTTACGGACGGCCGCAGGTGCTGGAGTGGTATTTGAACAGCGCCTCATACGGTCACCTGGCGTTTGGAGCCGACAGCGCAGCCCGCCTGTATTTGGGGAAACCAGCCAGTCAACTGGACTGGTACGATGCAGCACAACTGGTGGCGCTGCTGGATGCTCCGGCACTCAACCCGCTGGATGCGCCTGCTGCGGCACACGAACTCCAATTAGAGGTGCTGGCGCAGATGGCAGCGGGCGGTTTGATCACCCTGTCAGATCTGGAAGCTGCCCGCGCCTGGCCAGCAGTCAACCCGCCGCCTTTGCCTGCCGAAACTTCCGCAGCCCATGCCTTTATCGCGCTGATGCTTGAGCAGATGTCGCAGACGGAGGATCGTGCGCGCCTGGAACGAGGCGGGATGCGCATCCTGACTACGCTGGATTATGAGCTGCAGCAACAATTAACCTGCACTCTGCGCAGCCAGTTGGCGCGGTTGGAAAGTCAAACCAGCGCGCTCGACGGCGTATTGTGCCAGGCAGCTGAGTTGCTGCCAGCCGCGCCGCTATTAACCGCTGCGCCAGCTCCTGTGGCAGCCAGTGCAGTGATCCTGGACCCGCTCACCGGGCAGGTGTTGGCGCTGGCCGGCGATACCACTCTGCCAGGCGGGGAGGGAATTTTGAGTCGTCACCCGGCCGGAACGGTGCAGACGCCTGTACTGGCGCTGGCTGGTTTTGCCCGCGGCTTAAGTCCTGCCAGCCTGGTCTGGGACATTCCGGCCGATGGCACTGAAGCCCTCGATCCGGCTGAGGTTTTTCACGGACCCCTGCGGCTGCGCACTGCCCTGACCAATGACTTTCAGGCTGCGTTGACCACAATTTACCGGCAGGTTGGCAGCGCCGGAGTCACCGCCACCGCGCATTCCCTTGGACTGACGGATTTCGCTTTGACCGAAGACCCGCGGGAGATTCTGGATGCGGGTCCGGCACTCAACCCATTGGAACTGGCACAAGCCTTCAGCGTATTCAGCACTTCAGGCAACGTGTCCGGAATTCAACAACCGGATAGTGCGGAGATATCGCCCCAGCTGGTTTTATCCGTCGAAAACGCTGCCAGTGATGAGGTCCCCAGCCAGATAAATTATCTAACCCGGCCGGTGGTCAGCCCACAGCTGGCGTTCCTGGTGCAGGATATTCTGGCAGACGGGCTCTCGCGCTGGTCCAATCAGCAGCGCAATCCCTTCCAGCTCGACCGTCCAGCTGGTGTCAAGATAGGCACCGCAGTCGGGGTGCAGTCCACCTGGGCGGTGGGATATACTCGCCAAACAGTCACAGCGGTCTGGCTGGGTTACGCCAACCCTGCGGAAGGTTTGCCTGCCTTGCAGGTTGAGGCTGCTGCCGGTATCTGGTCTGCGTTGACCCAGTTTGCTTCCGCAGGTCAGCCCGCATTGGGATGGGAGATGCCGACCGGAGTCAGTCTGATCGAGGTATGCGATCCGTCCGGCTTGCTGCCGACCGCCGATTGCCCGAATGTGGTCACCGAGGTATTCCTGGATGCAAACCTGCCGGTCGTCGCGGACAATTTGTACCAACGCTTTGCGATCAATCGTGAGACCGGACGGCTGGCAACCATATTCACGCCGCTTGAATTGGTGGAAGCCAGTACTTTCCTGGTGGTGCCGCCGGAAGCCCAGGAATGGAGCCGCCAGGTCAATTTGCCGCTCCCGCCAGTCGAGTACGACAACATTCAACCCGTTGAAATTATCCCGACCACACGCTTCACCAGTCCGGCACAATTTTCTTTTGCCCGTGGTAAAGTGACCTTGCGCGGCACGGCTTCCGGCGACGGATTTGTGTCGTACCGTCTGCAGCTCGGTCGCGGCATCAACCCGACCGCCTGGCAGAATATCAACCAACCGGTGATGACCCCGGTTGCAGAGGGATTGTTAGGCGAGTTAGATACGACCGGTTTGAACGGATTGTATATCGTGCGGTTGATGACGGTGTATGAAGGTCAGCGCGTGCAGCTGGCTTATCTGCAGGTCACAGTTGACAACACCCCGCCCGTGGTACGCATTCCATACCCGCTGCCTGGGCAGGTGTTCGCTGGCGCCGGTCAGCGCATTGTGACGCTGCAGGCTGAGGTC
>DATMXL010000028.1:0-11340 GCA_035561555.1 Bellilinea sp. | reverse complement strand
GCGAATGGAATCGACCAACTCCCGTTTACTCTTTTGACTCATCATAGGCTCCCTCTGCGGATCGAGAATTCCGCGTTAGGGTAACATCTATTTTGAGCCAACGAATCCCACTAAAGTAACTTTTGATTTGAGGCAATGCGGAGGCCTGACCAGAACAGCGCTCGTATGCTATAATCTCGCTTATGGATACTTTCGTTGTTGCCGACATAGGCGGGACGCAGATCCGGGCAGCGGTCTTCCAGACGGGGAATCCAAATCCGATTGTCGTCAAGAAAATCCGGACCAAAGATAAACTGCAAACGCCAACGGAGCGTTTGATTGGACTTTTTAAGGAGATTTGGCCTAGCGAACAAAAGGTCAAGGCCATCGTGGTTGCGGTTCCCGGGTATCTGGATAAAAATGAGGGTATCGTCTTCGAGGCACCCAACGTTCCCGGTTGGATCGACCTGCCGCTGCGCAAGCTGCTGGCGGATCAATTTCATGTCCCCATCTTATTGGGCAATGACGCCAACCTGGCAGCCATGGGCGAATGGCGCTACGGGGTCGGAAAAGGGCATAATAACCTGCTCTACTTGACAATCAGCACCGGAATCGGTGGCGGAGCGCTGGTGAATGGCCGGCTGATGGAAGGTCACCGCGGTCTGGCAGGAGAATTTGGGCATTTTACAGTCATCCCCGATGGACCGCTGTGCGGCTGCGGGCATCGCGGTCACCTGGAAGCCGTGGCAGCCGGTCCGGCTATCGCCAGATACGTTTCGGAACGCATCGCATTAGGCGCAAAATCCTCGCTGGAAACTGTCAATAATCTGACCGCAGCAGAAGTCAGTCAGGCAGCCCAGGCGGGTGACGCTCTGGCCATTCAAGCCATCACCCGGGCTGGGACCTACATCGGTCACACTCTGGCGGACTTTATCCACCTGTTCAATCCCTCCATCGTGATTCTCGGCGGCGGTGTTATGGCCTCCGGCGACTTGATTCTCGATCCCATCAAAAAAGCGATGCCTGAATACATTCTCGGGCATTCCTACCTCGACCAGATGCAAATTGTGACCGCTTCCCTGGGTGACAATGCCGGCTTGATTGGCGCGTTGGCTCTGGCTGAGACGACCGATTTTGGGTAAGGCTGCTAAAAAAGGGGTGCTCCTCCTAGCATAGGTTGCAGTGGCTATGCGCTTTGAAATACACTGCTCACTTCCAACCTGAATTGGCCCGATGCTATAATCAATGTTAACAAATTAATCATTTTCGGTGAATCGATTCACCAATCTATCCATAATCATTCAACGGAGGAAACTATGCGGAACACTATCTTGCCTGGACCGAACGCCAATCGATTGATCGAACGTGATCAAGCCGTCATCTCACCGTCCTACCCTCGCGGGTATCCTTTTGTGATGGATCATGGACGCGGCGTTGAAGTCTGGGACGTAGATGGCAACCGGTTCCTTGATTTTTCGGCGGGCATCGCAGTGGTTTCCACCGGGCACAGTCATCCGCAGGTGGTTAAGGCTATTCAGGAACAGGCAGAGAAATTTATTCACATTTCTTCGGATTTTTACCACACCAAATGGATTGAACTGGCCGAAAAAATCGATGAGATCGCGCCTTTCAAAGAAGACGCGGTCAGTTTTATGACCAATTCCGGGACTGAAGCGGTTGAATCGGCGATTAAACTGGCGCGCTATCATAGCAAGCGGACGGAATTCATCGGGTTTCTGGGCGGATTTCACGGACGCACCATGGGTGCGGTTACCTTCACCGCCAGTAAAGCTTCGTATCACCGCGGCTTTTTCCCCCTGATGAACGGGGTTGTTCATGCACCCTTTCCCGATCCCTACCATCCGCTGCTCGCCAGCAACCCCGGCGAGGACTATGGCGAAACCGTGGTTCGCTACATCGAATCCGAGATAATGGGACGCATCCTGCCATCCGATTCTATCGCCGGCATATTGGTAGAGCCCATTCAAGGCGAAGGCGGTTATGTGATTCCGCCAGCCGGTTTCTTCCCTGCGCTGCGCGCACTGTGCGACCGCTACGGCATTCTCTTGATTGCCGATGAAGTCCAGGCTGGTAACGGCCGCACCGGCAAGTGGTGGTCGATCGAGCAATTTGGCGTCGAGCCAGACATTTTCTGCACCGCCAAGGGTATTGCCTCTGGTATGCCGTTGGGTTTGATGGTGGCGCGTAAGAGTGTGGCAACCTGGCCGCGCGGGTCACATGGCAATACCTACGGCGGCAACCCGATTTCCTGCGCAGCCGCGCTAGCCACTCTTGACCTGATTGAAAAAGAATATATGCATAACGCCACGGCAGTTGGCGCGTTCGCGCTGGACAAACTTCAACAGATGCAAACACGCCACCCGTCGATTGGCGATGTCCGCGGCATTGGGTTAATGATTGGCGTTGAATTCGTTAGCGATCTTGAGTCACGCACTCCAGCCGCCAAACTGCGCGACCGGATCGTTGACCTGGCATTCGAAGAAGGCTTGCTTACCCTGGGCTGCGGGCGGAGTGTTATCAGGGTGTCTCCGCCTTTATGCATCACTTATGGTGAAATGGAAGAGGCATTGGAGATTTTCGACAAGGTGATCACCCGCGCTGAGGAAGAACTCCTGACGGTCAGCCAGGCCGATATAGAAAAGGCATAAGCAGGGCACAGCATGCTGCTTCCAGATTTTCGAGTGCGTCAGCGCGACTATATGCTCGAAATTTCACGCGCCATCACGCGTGAATTGGATCTGGAAAAACTCCTTGGGCGCATCCTGGCCATTTCACTTGAAATGCTTGCCGGGCAGGCTGGTTTAATCGCGCTGCGCAACGAGGAAGAGAATTGGAGCATTCCGGTTGCCAGCGGACTGCCAGATCCATTCTTGAAATATCTGGTGCCGTACCTGGCTGAAATTTCCAAAGCCGAGGACGCTGATCAGTTTGAAATGCTGGAAATCAACCGGCGCCTGATGGAGCTGGCGCGTAAGTCCTCGCGCGGGCTAGCAAACGGCGTCGTTCTGCCGTTGGTGACTCATCAGACAATCGTTGGCGTCATTTTTCTGTTCCGCTCCTACCCTGACCAGTTCTCGAACAATGACCGGGCGCTTTTACGTAGTTTTGCCGACCAGGCAGCCATCGCAGTGCGCAATGCGCAATTGTATTCTCAATCGGTGCGCAGCCGGCAGCGGCTGGACGCCTTATTGGATTCTGTGGCGGATGGAATATTGATCCTCTCCTCCAGTCAACAGGTGGAACGCTCCAATCCGGCACTCGACCGCTTGCTGATGATCGACGGCAGGGAAATTCAAGGCAAATCCCACGACGAAGTGATCCGCTGGGCCAAACGCACCACCGACCTTACTCTAGAACAGGCGGTGGCAGGCGGTTGGCCACTGACTCCGCATGCCTACCTGTATGTCGAAGGCGATCTGAAGATTGACGATGCGCTGCCGCCGCTGCCGGTTGGGATTACCTACGCGCCGCTGTTGTCCAGTGATGATGTCCTGCTGAATATTATTGCCACCGTACGGGATATCACCCATTTCCGTCAGGCTGATGAACTTAAAAGCACCTTCGTCTCGGTGATCAGCCACGAGTTGAAAACGCCGCTGGCTTTAATCAAAGGCTACGTGAGCACGCTCAGGCGTGAGGATGCACGCTGGGATCGCGCCATCGTTAAAGAGAGCCTGGCGGTGATTGAAGATGAGACCGACCGCCTGGCGGAACTGGTGGAAAACCTGTTGGACGCCTCCCGACTTCAGGCCAACAGCCTGGCGATCAAACGCTCAGATGTGCTTCTTCCCGATCTGGCACGCCGCACAGCGGAGAGGATGGAAACCCAGACCAGCCAACACACCATTGTGTGCGACTTCCCACCTGACTTCCCCGTCATCCTGGCGGATGAAAACCGAATGAATCAAGTGCTGACAAACCTGATCAGCAATGCCATCAAGTATTCGCCGGGCGGGCAAATCAAAATCACCGGTCAGGTTCGGCCGGATTTTGTGATCGTATGTGTCACCGACGAGGGGTCAGGCATCGCGCAATCTGACATTCCGCACGTCTTCGACCGCTTTTACCGCTCTACAGATGCAGTTCGAACAACCAAAGGCGTTGGGCTGGGGCTGTATCTGACGCGGGCGATCATAGAAGCACACGGCGGCAAGATTTGGGTCGATTCTGAGGTCGGTAAAGGTGCGCGATTCTGCTTCCTGATGCCGCGTCAGGACCCTTCCTCCTGACCTGACGGCGGACTGAATAATGGTATAATTTTGGCTTCGCCAGCGAACCAGCGCGGCGAAGGGATGCAGCTTGCACATAGCGGGCTGTTCAAAGTAAAAAGTGCGCCTGCTTTTAGGCGTTTCAAGTCCACCTTCATTAGAATCGCGAGAATCAACCATGGCAAAAGTTCAAACCAGCTGTCCCCGTTGTAAAACTCTGGTAGCCACCGAAGTCGAGCAAGTTTTTGATCTAAACCAAGACCCGCAGGCCAAACAACGGCTGCTCTCGGGTCAGGTCAACGTTTTGCACTGTCCTAATTGTGGTTACGAAGGCATGGTTGGCACACCTGTAATCTATCACGACCCCGAAAAAGAATTACTGCTGACCTTTTTCCCCTCCGAAATGGGGTTGCCGCTGAACGAGCAGGAACGTATGATTGGGCCGCTGATTAACCAGGTCGTCAACCGTCTGCCGCTGGAAAAGCGTAAAGCTTACATTCTGCGTCCGCAATCCATGCTGACATTCCAGACCATGATTGAACGGATATTGGAAGGTGATGGCATCAGCCGACAGATGATCGATGACCAGCAAAAACGGTTGGCGCTGCTGCAGCGTTTATTAACCATCCCGTCCGCTGAATCGCGGCTGGAAGTCATCAAACAGGAAGAGGCGCTGATCGACGAAAACTTCTTCAGCATGTTTTCCCGCTTGATGGAAGCGACCATGGCGCAAGGTGACGAACGCTCGGCTCGCGCTCTGGCCGATCTGCAACAGGAACTGGTGCAAAACACTGCCATCGGCAAGAAAATCCAGGAGCAGTCACGGGAAGCACAGGAAGTCATCACAACCCTGAACGAAGCCAGTAAGTCCGGCTTGACCCGTGAAAAGCTGGTAGATATCTTCATCGATTCCGTTGACAGTGAAGTACGCCTGACCACCCTGGTCAGCCTGGTGCGCAACGGTCTGGATTACACCTTCTTTACCCTGCTAACCGAAAAAATCAACACCTTTGAAGGCGATAAAAAAGCCGAACTTGAGGCTATGCGGGAAAAGGTGCTGGGATACATCAAGGTAATCGATGACCAGCGCCAGGGGCAGATGCAGCAAACGAAAAAACTGCTGGATGCTATTCTGGCTACAGCCAATCCAGGCGAGGCGGTTAAGGAACACCTGCAGGAAATCGATGAGTATTTTATGGAACTGGTCGATCAGGAATTGAAGAATGCTCGCGCCGCCGCTGATTTGAATCGAATCGGTAAACTGCAAAAAATTTCTTCCGTGATCGAAGAAGCCACCGCTCCCCCACCCGAACTGGAACTTATCGAGAAGTTGCTTGGCATGGAGAATTATGACGAACGCATGGCGTATATGCAATCAAAAGCTGAGATGATTACGCCAGAATTCACCCAGATGTTAAGCGGCTTGATCGCTCAGAGCGAAGCTCAGAAGCAGCCGGAAGATCTGGTTAACAAACTCAAGGAAATTAATCGCATTGCCGTGCGCATCTCTATGATGGCGGCGATGAAAAAGTAAGCGGGATCGTTTGCTTTTGCAATTCCAGCAGGCGGGCATAGAGCCCGTCTGCTTTTATTAATTCGGTATGCGTGCCGCGCTCAGCTATACCGCCGGAGTCAAGAACGATAATTTCATCCATCCACTCCAAGCTAACCAATCGATGCGTAATCCATAAAACACATTTATCTGCCAGAGCCGTGTGAAGTTCGTCGATGATGGCGGCTTCGGTGAGTACATCCAGATTGGCGGTAGGCTCGTCCAGGATGACCAGCGGGGTGTTCTGCAACAGGGCACGGGCAATCGCCACCCGTTGACGCTCCCCGCCGCTCAACCGCGTCCCATGCTCGCCCAGCCAGGTATCCAATCCATGCGGCAGAGCCGCAATCTCCTCGGATAACCCGGCCTGCCTGAGAGCTTCCAACAAGGTGTCGTCGGTTGCGCCTGGCTGGGCCAGCCTTAAATTTTGCCCTAATGTTGCGTTAAAAAGATATGTCACCTGCGAAATCACTGAAAATTGATTGCGAACCTGAGCGGGTTGAAATCGGCGCAGGTCAAGACCATTTAATGAAATTTCACCCGAGTCGAATTCCCATAACCGGAGAAGAATGTTTGCCAGGGAGGTTTTACCAGCCCCACTGGGTCCAATTAACGCGATCTTCTTGCCCGGAGAGAGCTTGAGAGAAATATCTTGCAAAGCAGCGTCGGCGCCAGGTTCGTACAGGAAGGAAACATGACTTAATTCCAGTTCAAGCGGCGGAGGTGGAATTTCCAAAGGGTGCGCAGATTGTACAATCGCCGGGGTCAGACTCTCCAATTGGAATAGACGTGCACCCGATTCCTGGCTGCTCGCGTGAAATTGAGCCGCAGTCGCCAGGGGTGTTACGGCTTCAAAAGAAGCCATCACCAGCATGGTGATAACCGGCAACATAAATCCTTCCAGCTTGCCGCTTGACACCAGTGGAATTGCCAGCCACAGAACTGCCACCATGGTCAAGTTGGTGAGTAGACCATTGGAGGCATTGATCCAGGCGCTTACCCAAACCAATCTACGCTGAGCACCTCCCAAGCTCTTGGTGAGCCCGACCAAATGCTGACTGGAGTCGGAAGCACGATTATAGGCTGTCAGATCACTCATTCCCTGAAGGTCGGCTACAAGAGCGGTACTCAGGCTGGCTTTCAACGCCACTACAGCGCGTCCAGCAGCTCGACTCAACAAATAAGCCAACGCTGGAATTACAAAACCGCTCAGGATTAGTCCGCCACCTAACACCAGGCCCAAGAGTCCGTAAAACCGGCCAATGAAAAGTCCCATGCCCAGGATCGTCAAACCAGCAGCTACGTACGGTGCAACGACGCGCACGTAAAAGTTTTCCAGTGTGTCAACATCCGTCAAAATGCGATTTAGTAAATCGCCTGAAGAATAATCCTGCAGTCGGGCCGGGGCCAGTGGTTCGATGGTGCGATAGATCCAGGTGCGCAACCTGGCCAGCAATCGGAAGTTGACCGAATGCGCGGTGAGCCGTTCCAGGTAGCGAAAAATTCCGCGGGAAATACCAAAAAAACGAACACCGACAATGGCAACCTGCAGCAGTGCGATGGATGGTTGCAGGGCTGCACGTGATATCAAATAGGCGGAAGTGCCCAACAAACCGATCCCGCTGGCGATGGTGGCACTGGAGAGGAGTACAGAAAGCACCACCCAGCCAGTGAAGGGCTTGAGAAATTGAAGCAACCGCCAGGTGGTCTTCATACCTGAACTCCGCGATAGACCTGTAACAGGCGCGCGTAGACCCCATTGGCAGTTGACAGCGATTGATGCGAGCCGGACTCAACGATACTGCCGTGCACCAACACTAGTATCTGGTCCGCATGGAAAACGGTCGGCAGGCGGTGGGCAATGACTAAAACTGTTCGCCCGGCGCACAAGCGCTGCACGCTCGCTTGCAGGAGCTCCTCCTGGGTCAGATCCAGGTGGGCAGTTGGCTCGTCGAGAACCAACAGCGGCGCATCCAGCAGAAAAGCACGAGCTAATGCCAGACGCTGCATCTCGCCGCCGCTCAGACGCGCGCCGCCTTCACCAAGAACGGTGTCATAGCCGGCTGGCAGAGAAAGGATGCGCTCATGCAGCAATGCTAATCGAGCAGCAGCCTGAATTTCCTGCAATTGCGCGTTGGGATTTCCCAGTGCGATATTTTCCGCGATTGATTTTTGAAAAATGACCGGTTGCTGCGGTACCCAGGCAACCCTCCGGTGCCAGGATGTTGAAGAGATGGAGTTGAGTGAAATCCCGTCTACCAGGATTTGTCCCTCGGTTGGGAGCGAAAAACGCATCAACAGGTTTGCGACTGTGCTTTTCCCGGCTCCAGTCGAGCCTACCAAAGCGGTCATTTGACCGCGCTGTAGTTGAAAATTAATCTCTGCAACCGCCGGACGGGTTTGACCGGGATAAGTATATGTAACATGCTCAAATCGAATGAGCGAAGGTGCAGGCACTTTCTCCACCGAGGTTTGAGCAAAGTCAGACGGTTCGGGAAGTCCGGGTGTATTTAAAATAGTGAAAATGCGGCGTGCAGCTTGAATCCCATTGGCGCCGGCGTGGAAGCGTAGACCCAACAAACGCAGCGGCTGATAGAATTCCGGCGCGAGAAGCAGAATGAAAAAAGCTTGTTCAAAAATTATGCCACCATATAGCAAACGCAAGCCAATCTGAACAGCGATAACCGCTGTGCTGATGGTACCCACAATTTCGAGTACCAACGCCGATAAAAAGGTAACACGCAAGACGGTCATGGTAGTCAGGCGGTATTGCTCTGACGCCTGCGCCACGCGCTCAACCTGACGCTGGCTTTGGCCGAGCAATTTCAATTCATGCAAGCCTTGCAGTGTGTCCAAAAAATAAGCACTCAATCGGCTGAGACCACTCCACTGACGCCGGGTGGCAGCTTCCGCAGCTTTACCGATCAAGACCATAAAAATCGGAATAAGCGGCGCGGTCAACACCAATATGAGACCGGAGAGCCAATCCACCGGGAAAACTGCCACAAGGATGATCAATGGCACCAGACCTGCCAGCACAACCTGCGGTAGATATTGACTGAAATAGGCATCCAGAGTCTCAACACCCTGGATGGCGGTGTTGGTTAGTTCACCGCTATTTTCGCTGCGTGTGTATGCTGGTCCTAGCCGAAACAGGTGATTAACCAGCAAGCTGCGCAAGTTTTCCTTCACCGTTACTGCCAGGTGACCGGCAGCAGCATCCGCACCCCAGGAAACCAGCGCTCGCCCGGCCAGAATCGCCAGAAGGGGAGTAAACATCCACGCGACAGTATCGCGCGATTGACCACCAATGAAGACAGCAGCCAGGATTGAGCTTAATTGACGTGCTTGCAAAATCACCGCAATCCCGCCGGCAGCCCCAAGCAGGATGGTTAGTGCCAGTAAACGCCATTCACGGCGGGCTGCCTGCAGCAAATCGCGGTCGAAATTCATGGACGATGAGAGAAAATACTAGGACATGGCAGCTTTGAGCCCGCTGATGGCGGGAATGGGGGTGGGATCCACTCCATAGGCAATAGCCAGGTAATAGGCTGTGTAATCGCCAAAATGTAGCGTCGTCCATAATTGCGCCATCCGGGTGCTGCCTGCCGCAACGTAAAAATCGGTACCCAGGCCAGCCACCATGAATGACCTTTGGGTCAGTTCGCTGCGCAACTGATTGCGCGGGTGATCCGATCCAGTTCGCAGAAAAATGACCAGTGTATTGGTCAGCATGGCTTCAGGATTTTCGATTCCTGCCAGGGTATTATGATCCGCTTCCGGCAAGGCTTCGAACTGCCCCCAGGCTTTAGCCAACTCGCTGATCTGACCCTTCCAGCGGCGCGCCACAGGCGCCAACAGCCCGGATCCCAATACCACTACGCCGCGTCCCATCATCTGACCTGCCTGCCGTTTTGCCGGATTCTTCACGGCGGGGACATCAGCCTGCAATGCGGCTTGCTGCTCTCGCAACGCGGCCAAAGCATCCGTCATTTCGCCGTCTTGTGACGGGATAAAGCCGAGACGCACAAATAAAGCCAGCAGCAATCCGAAGGAAAATCCTACCGCTGCCCGTGGTTGGGCATGGTGTTCAAATTTCCACACCGGTATGCCAGCTTCAGCTGCTAATGTGGCTAATCTGCCTCCGGTGGTGATCACCACTAACCGGCAGCCCGCTTTTTGCGCCTGTTCAAACACAGAAAGGGTTTCTTCCGTGTTGCCGGAATGTGAGGATGCGACAACCAGGGTATGACTGCCGTTCGCCCAGGTTGGCAGAGTGTAATCCCGCTGAACGATCAACGGGACGCTGCTCAAAGGTTCAACATAAGCTGCCAGCAGGTCTGCACCAATAGCGGAACCGCCCATTCCAGCTACAAGTACCTGTGTAATCCCTGGCATGTCTGGGAGGCTTTGTTCAAATCCCAACCTCCAGGCTTTTTCCAGTTGATCGGGTAAACCGTCAATCTCTGCCAGCATATTCAGGGAATCGAGTGTTTTAATCCGGCTGGTGTCGTCCAGGTTCATGCGGAAATCTCCTTGGTAATCTGAGTGAAGTCAGGGAATGGCCCAAGTTGTAAAGTTCATTTGCAGCGGAGTACCACCGGCTGGCAGGGTAACGATTTGTAACCGACCTGGCAAGCCTTTACTGGTACGGTAGCACAGATATACCCCAGTTTCGAAGGCACTAAGTGCCTGCGGCTGATCGGATAAAGTGGCATATTGGCATTCCAACTCGGAAGGTTGGGTCAGGCCAAAAACCGCAAAACGAGCGCTGTTCTCTGGCTTCCATTGGAGTGTGTCAGCGCCCGATTGTTCCAATTTTGTATCAACCTGATTTTCCGCAGAATCCTCCCCGGAATCCAGGTCAAAGGACTGACCAGGGAGCAGACTGGCTGAACCGGTCGCCAATACGATCGAAGTTGGCTCCAGGGTAGCTGTCACGGTCGGAGTAGCGGTTTCTACAGCAACCACCTGGATGCGCACCCAGAACGGTGAATTTCCATTTGGGCCGATGCCAAAAAGTTCCCCGGCGTTGTTCCGTAGCATCCAGTAACTGGAATATATACCAGGCGCGGTCGGAGCAGTCATATCCACCGCAAATTCAGCAGTACTGCCAGAAGCCACGGAGGATAAAAATGGCTGTTCCCGAACGCCGCTCAGATCATCTCCGGAAAAAAAGACGACTGCATAATCGGTAGACCAATCACAGGTGCCAAGGTTGGCGAGGCGCCAGACCTTGGTAAATTCTTCGTCGGGCAAGAGGCGGGTATCATCCGGGATGGTAACATCCAACGGATTTCCAGCGCCAGCCTGATCACAAAGACGCGGCGTACTGGGAGAGCTGGTTGATGGTTCAGCGCCTTGGGTGACTGCAGGTCTTGTGGGTGTGATGACACGCGCCGTCGGTGACGGCATTTGGCTTGGCTCTGGCTGCGGCGTTTCAAATTTTTGGCTGACGAACGCCTTTGCCGTTTGGTCGACCGCAGTGACGTCTATCGAATCAATAGCGAAATTCACCGGAAGATTGCATGCCGAAATCATTACGGCACAAAGGACCACCGAGAGTAACACTTTACAAAC
>DATMXL010000027.1:0-3133 GCA_035561555.1 Bellilinea sp. | reverse complement strand
GCTTATATCGAACAAGATAGCCAAAAGCTTTACATCATTAGGTGTTATGAAAGCAGGTGACTCTTCCAACCGATCACATGCAAATAAACATTTAAGCAGCATCATACTAAAACAACGCAAGTAGGGGTTGCTTTTTCGAATTGAACCTTAAAAATCAATAGAAACAATGAACTACAGCGTGACCCGATCTGGAGCCCAGCCTGCTGTCAGGTGGGGTGGAGACCCTGGAAGCCGCGTACTATTGGTATGACGGCGATGGTCGCGGTCTGTGCACCCCCGAGCCGCGTAGCGGTGAGAGGGGCAACATGGTCAAGAGCGAGGTCTATGGGGTCGTCACCTACTACGTCGGCAAGCACTACGAGAAGCAGGTGGATGGTGTCACCGAGACCTTCCGCAAGTACTACACCGCCAACGGCCAGCCGCATTGCCATGCGCGAAAACGGTACCCTCACCTGGCTGCTGACCGACCACCTGGGTTCCACCAGCGTGACCACGGACGCCAGCGGGAATTTGCTCAGTTCCCTGCGCTACACTGCCTTCGGCGAGGTGCGGGCGGCCGGTGGGACGACTACAACGGATTATCGCTACACCGGTCAGCGTATCGAAGCCGAGATTGGGTTGTATTATTACGTGGCCAGATTCTACGATCCGGCGCTGGGACGGTTCATCAGCGCGGATAGTATTGTGCCTGGAGTGGGCAATCCAGTGGCCTGGGATAGGTATGCGTATGTAAACAACAATCCGATTCGCTATGCAGATCCTACTGGGCATGCATTTCTTGAACCTCATGGTTTCTCCCGAGAGAAGGAACTAAGTCTCGTAAAATTTTCCGACCAAGGTTGGGGGACAGAGGAGAAGAAGACCTTTGAGAGGATCTCTCGCACTGTAGCCAATGCTTATGCAAGGGAGGCCACCCAAAACCTGCTAAACCAAAAACGCTCAGGGGAGATCGATGGATTCCGATCGGCAAACCCTGAGAGTCTTTTCTTGGAGATTCATGATGGACCGGTCACCTTTACAAGAGTAGCAGAATCATGCAATGGCAACGGTGGCGGTTGTGCGGCAGAGACGATGAGTAAAAACGCCATTACAATTTACGCCAATGCGTCACAAAACTATTTTCTCAATCATTCCCGGGTGATTGCACATGAACTCGGGCACGCTTTCAACAATGCCACCAACAAATTGGCTCAAAACGTCCCAAGTAATTTAATTAGGCCGATGGGAGAAAACGGCGTTATTGATTGGGGCAATATTCGAAGTGATTTCTATGGCTATGCAGACGGATTCGATGATTGGCAGTTTGGGTATTCAGGCCATTCCGGAAGCGAGGAATTCGCGGACATGTTTGTTGGCTGGATATATGGAACATGGGGAACAACAGATATGGCAACAGATCGATCACAGTTCATGACTTCGCATATGTCTGGCTTTCTTGGCGGATGGTAAATTGGAAGCCCAAGGAGAAAATGGATGAAACCGTTCACATGCTCACTTATCGCGGCTATACTGATCGGCGCTATTTATCTGGCTGGATGTTTGCCATCGCCATCTCCAACTCCCGGTATCAACGAGACCGCTGCACCAGAACCATCCCTCACGCCATCCCCTACCTTAAGCCCCACACAGACGCGAATGGCCAGACCCACAGCCACCGGTACCCGCGAACCACTACCCACACTGCCGCCAGCCGAGGCTTTCGAAAAGGTAGAGGAATTGCTCGAGACGAACGGTGGTTGCGCGTTCCCCTGTTGGTGGGGGATCACTCCGGGGAAAACCTCCTGGAATGAAGTTTTAGATATGCTTCAACCAATTGCCTGGAGAATGAGCAGCCTCAAAAACCATCCGGTTTACAAAGATAAAGTCACGCGCGAGTTTTATTTCGCGTTTGATGATGAGCCCACGTTGATAAATTCACTAATGGTTATCTTTGTTTTGGAAAAAGAGACATTGGAAATTGAATGGATTGTATCCGGCCAGCCTTATGATCTTCTATTCATTCTGGATACCTATGGGGCTCCTGATGAAATTTTGATCAATGCTGATGGGATTCCTGTTACAGGGCCTGCTGCTTATGACTATAACCTTATTTATTCAAAGCACGGGATCATAGCCGGTGGTGGCCGTGATGCAAAGGTCATCCATCGTAATGGAGAGGATTTTGCATTAATCTGCCAGTCAGATTTTAAAACGGATGCAAGGGGTCTGGTATTTTGGTCGCCAGAGTTGAAATTAGAATTTAAGGATGTCTTCATTCAATATGAAAGTATTGAAAATTACCTTCTTCTTGAAACGGTGATCGGGATGAATCAGAAGGAATTTACCACCTTCATTTTGGAGAACGATGCCGGCAACTGCCTGGAGATACCCATGAGTAAATGGGAGAAATAACTGCCCAACTTATTTCCCTACTTACACGCCCACTGCCACTCTGACGCGTACCCCCACTGCTACTCCAACGCGTACTTCCACAGCGTCCATGACGCCGACACCCACTACATCTTATACGCCCACAGCATCCGCGACTGCGACGCCTATCGCACCACCCACAGCCACGGCGATAGACACAGCGACCGCAACGGTCACGGAATCGGCCACACTGACAGCCACGGTGACCCAAACCTCCACCGAGACCACAACCCCAACCGAAACGCCAACGTCTCTGCCGGCTGCCACCCTGACCTTTGCCCCGCTGGATGACGCCACCATCCAGAGCGCCGCGCCGGACACCAATGCCGGTTCGGCCACCAGCGTGGTGGTGGATAACTCCCCGGTGCAAAATTTCCTGATCAAATTCCAGGTGGACGGACTGGCCGGGCGCACGGTCACACACGCAACGCTGAAGCTGCATAACGTCAGCAGTTCGGACATCGGCGGGTACTTCTACCGGGTGAACGACCAGAGTTGGACCGAGGAAACGGTCAACTGGAATAACGTGCCTGCAGCTGACGCCACGGAGATTGCGGCGCTGGGAGCTGTTGCCATAGGGAACTGGTATTCGGTGGATTTGACCTCTTTGATCACTGCGGACGGGACGTATTCGCTCAGGGTGATGAGCACCTCGACCAATGGGGCGGATTATTCTTCGAAAGAAGGCGCCAATCCGCCGGTGCTGGAGGTGGTGGTAGCTGAT
>DATMXL010000026.1:0-20466 GCA_035561555.1 Bellilinea sp. | reverse complement strand
TCCCTCTTTCGCACCAATGCGAAATTGCATGTCTTTGTTTGGAGTGCGTTTCAGGGAAAATGGATTGACCATAGGATCGGTGGAGTAGGAAGGCGGCGCTTTTCGACGGGCTCTTCTCGTCCGGCCCGACGCCAGCCAAGCATACGCTTGAACTGACCACCGAACCCTGCGATTATTTTAGCATAATACACTTGCTATGACGTGTCCAACTTAATTGCCGATTTATCGTACACCTGGAAAATCATTTATTTTGGCATATAATCATTCCTACTTTTGGTTCCCGGAGGAAAATGTGGATTCACGCAGCCTGGCACTTGCATATGCTCATTCCCATCAGACCGAGTATCTCGATCAACTCAAAGATTTGATCCGTATCCCTTCCATTTCGACGGCTCCGGAAAATAATGCCGATGTGCAGAAAACTGCGGAGTGGTTGGCAGCCAAACTCACCCAGATCGGCATGAAAAATGTGCAAATCCTGCCAACCGGGGGTCACCCGGTCGTTTATGGCGAATGTTTATGTGCTCGACCAGAGGCGGTAACCGTTTTGATTTACGGACATTATGATGTGCAGCCGGCTGATCCATTGGAATTGTGGACCACCCAGCCTTTTAACCCCGACCAACGCGGTGAAAACTTATTCGCCCGCGGTGCTTCGGATATGAAAGGTCAGGTCATGGCCAGCATCAACGCTGTTGAAGCAGTCATGCTGGCGGGTGAACCGCCCGTAAACATCAAATTCATCCTGGAAGGCGAGGAAGAAATCGGGTCGCCGAACCTGGTACCATTTATCAAGACCCATACGGAGCTTTTAGCCTGTGACGTGGCACTTAATCCGGACTGCGGCATGATCAGCGCGGACGCCCCTACGATCACCTATGCTCTCCGTGGTTTAGCCTACTTCGAAGTGCGCGTTTTCGGTCCGGCACATGATCTGCATTCCGGTCTTTATGGCGGCGTGGTGCACAACCCTGCAATTGTCCTGGCAGAATTGATCGCAGGAATGCATGATGAGAACGGCCACATTACGCTACCGGGTTTCTACGACCGGGTGCGGCCGATCTCGGCAGAGGAGAAAGCTGAGCTGGCACGGCTGCCAACCGATGGGGCCCATTTCCTGGCAATGACCGGTGTTCCAGCCTTGTACGGTGAAAAGGGATTCAGTCCGGTGGAACTTGTCGGCGCCCGCCCAACCCTGGATGTCAACGGTTTTTATTCCGGCTTCATTGGTATCGGATCAAAAACAGTATTACCCTCCTACGCGATGGCAAAAATCTCCATGCGCCTGGTACCCGACCAGGATCCTGTTGAAGTCGAAGAACAGTTGAAATCCTATTTGACTGCGAATGCACCTAAAACTGTGCGCTGGGAAATGAACAATTTCAGCCTGAACAAAGCTTCTATCTCAGACATCCATCACCCTGCGGTTGAGTCGCTGGTCAAAGGTCTGGAAGCAGCCTGGGGCAAAGCACCGCTTTACAAACGCGAAGGCGGCAGCGTGCCGATTGTTGGCGACATGCAGCGTCTGCTGGGGGTCGAATCGGTATTGACGGGTTTTGGACTTTCGGACGACAATATTCATGCACCCAACGAGAAACTTCACCTGCCCACCTGGTACAAGGGCATTGACTCGTTGATCCATTTCTTCTATAACTACGGAAAAGCTTAACGGTAACGAGAAAGGATATTAATGAGCACAGATAAACTGAAAATGCCGTCTTATGGCGGACAGGCGTTGATCGAAGGGGTTTTGATGCGCGGCAAACTTGGGCTGGCTGCGGCTTTCCGCGTTCCAGACGGCTCAATCGCCATCGAAGAAGAACCATTAACTGGTATTTACGGCAGCAAGCTGACAAAAATACCTTTCCTGCGCGGATTGGTGCTGCTGTGGGATGCGCTGGGGCTGGGGACTCGCTATCTGACAAAATCCGCAAATTTACAGGGCGGCGAAGAAGAAAAAATCGAAGGTCCAACACTTTATCTGACTTTGGCGGCCTCGCTGACTGTGGCTGTACTGCTCTTTTTCGTGGGTCCAGCAGCTTTAGGTAAACTGATCCAGAATTGGACCGGCATTTCGACTTTCGCCATGAACGTGATTGAGGGTGTGATTCGCCTGGCAGGGATCGTGCTGTATATCTGGGCAATCGGTAAAATGAAGGACATCGAACGCGTGTTTGCCTACCATGGCGCTGAGCATAAAACCATTAATGCCTTCGAAGCCGGCGCTGTGCTGACACCGGAAGTCGTCAAAACTTATCCGTTGGAACACCCCCGCTGTGGAACGGCGTTTTTATTGACGCTGATGGTCATTTCGATCCTGGTATTTGCTTTGCTCGGGTCGCTGCCGACCGTGTGGTTGCTGCTCAGCCGCATCATCTTTTTACCCCTGATCGCCATGCTGGCGTATGAATACATCCATTTCACTGCCAATCACATGGATTCGCCCGTCATCCGCTGGATGATCAAGCCTAACCTGGCGCTGCAACGGCTGACAACCCGTGAGCCATCACTGGAGATCATCGAGGTTGGCATCGCAGCCTTCAATGCCATGATGGCGCAGGAAAAACGCCTTGCAGCACCCTCCCCTTTCGCCTTCGTTCAAGTCGAGGAGCCAACACCGGAAGCGGTGTAATGGATTTTGACTATTCCAATAAGTGAGCCGCGGAGTTTCCGCGGTTTTTCCTTTATAAAATCGCCCTCCTAATTCCGACCTCCCCCCGGATCGCTTGACACCCTTGAGTGCTCCTATATACTCATGGTATATCCGGAGTTAGTTTTGGCTATGCGCAATTTCTTAATTCATTTAGGATATGGACTTGTGCTTGGATTACTGGCGGCGGCTGGGATTATGCTAGCTGCCGGAAAACCCCGCTCCAGTCCGGTCATGCTCCTGCCAACACCGGCACCGACCAACTTGACCATCGACATAACTGGTGCAATTGTCAAACCAGGGGTTTACCAATTACCGCCTAACAGCCATGTACTGGATGCCATCCAGGCTGCCGGTGGACTGCGGGTTGACGCCGACGTCAACACACTCAATATGGCAGCCGAATTGTCCGATGGTCAAAAGATTATTGTGAAGACTGAAGGTCAGCTGCCTGTGGCCTCAGACGGAATCGAACGGTCAATCCCGATCGAGGTGAACGGTCTGATTGACATCAACACCGCCACGGCCGAACAACTTGACACTTTGCCGGGGATCGGACCGACTAAAGCCAGCGACATCATCACATACCGCCAAAAGAACGGCGCATTTGATAGAATAGAGGATATCCAGAATGTGTCCGGCATTGGACCAGCCACATTTGAAGCTATTCGAAATCTCATTTCGGTTTCTGGCGGGTCTTGACCCCCAGGTAAGGTATAAATGACGCTCAAAGAAACCATCGAAGCCAATTTGAAAGCCGCGATGAAAGCCGGAAAGGCTGACCGTAAACGAGTTTTACGGTTGATTCTGGCAGCGGTCAAGCTTGCTGAGGTCGAAAAAGGCAGCGATATGGATGACAGCAGCTTGCTTGCCATCATCCAAAAAGAAGTCAAGATTCGCCGGGAAGCCATTGAGGGTGCTCAATCGGCGCACCGTGAGGACCTGGAAGCTGCTGCCTTACGGGAAATTGCGATTCTGGAAGAATTACTGCCAAAACAATTGAGCGAAGCCGAATTGCTGCTCTTGGCTGAGGGTGCGGTGGCAGAAGTTGGCGCGACCTCGCCTTCCGACACCGGTAAAGTGATGAAGGCAATCATGCCGAAGGTGGCGGGACGAGCTGCCGGCGATAAAGTCAGCCAGATCGTAAGACAGGTGCTGCAGAAACTTTCATGATACCAAAAGGATTCTGGGGAAAACTCTGGTACCGCTTCACCCGGACCCTTCCCCGCCTGGGTTTATTGGCTGTCTGCAGTGTGCTGGCATTGGGTGCTCTGGTGCTGCCCATTGCGATTCGCCCGAGCGCGATCAATATTACAACGGGGGATGTATCTGTCCAGGACGTCCAGGCACCGCGCACGCTCACGTATACCAGCGAAATTTTGAGCAAACAGGCCAAAGACGATGCCCGCAATCGCGTTCAGCCGATTTTCCTGCCTACTGACCCCGCCATTACGCGGACACAAATTGAAAAACTGAGAGTGGCGCTGAATTACATCACCGTCGTGCGATACGACTCTTTTGCAACGCTTGACCAAAAAATCGCGGATTTGAATGCGCTCGATGGCGTGGCTTTTGAGCCGGAAACGATCGTCAGCATTCTGAATTTGAGCGACGGACGCTGGCAAACCGTCCAACAAGAATCGCTTTCGGTGTTGGAACAAGCCATGCGCCGCACCATTCGATCCGACCAGGTCGCCGAAGCCCGGCGCAGCATTCCCACACTGATTAATTTCTCCTTACCAGAGGACCACGCACTGGTAGTTATTGCCGTTGTTGAGCCATTTGTCGAAGCCAACAGCCTGTATAGCCAGGAATTGACGGATAAAGCCCGTGAAGAAGCCGCAGCAGCCGTTGAATCTGTCTCGCGCACCTTTATCGCTGGTGAAACGATTACGCGCCGCGGTCAAGTGATCACACCAGTCGTATGGGAAGCGCTGAACGCCTACAACCTTATCGATACCGACAACCGCCGCGAAGAAATTTATGCAGCTGTCGCTCTGGTTGGTTTGATGTCTGTATTTCTTGCACTGTATTTCTACCGACGCAGAATGTCGCCCGTTGAGAACTTCCGTGCACTGGTGGTCCTGTCGATCACATTTTTGATTTTTCTTTACGGCTCGAGAATTATCATTCCCAATCGAACCATCATGCCGTACGTTTTCCCGATCGCAGCCTTCGCCTTAACCCTTACCAGTTTGTACAACCTGGAAGCTGGCCTGATCTTCCCCCTGGTTCTGAGTATATTGGCCGGGTATGGACTGCCTAACAGCCTGGATTTAACCATTTTCTATATCATCACTGGCATGGTTGGGGTATTAATCCTTGGCAAGGGACGCCGAATTGCCAATTATTTCTGGGCAGGCCTGGCAATCGGTGTTGCCGGAAGTGCAGTCATCCTGGCGTACAGATTGTCAGATGCCATCACCGATTGGGTTGGCCTTGCAACCTTGCTCGGGGCAGCCTTCATCAATGGTCTGGCTTCTGCAGGGTTGTCCCTTCTGCTGCAGTTCCTGTTATCGCACCTTTTAGGTGTGACCACCGCGCTTCAGCTGATGGATTTGATGCGGCCTGATCACCCCCTATTGCAATTTATGCTGCGCAATATGCCGGGGTCTTACCAACATTCGCTGCAGGTGGCCAACCTGGCTGAACAGGCTGCCGAAACCCTCGGCGCTGACCCGTTGTTAACCCGTGCCGGAGCTATCTTCCATGATGCCGGCAAAGGCATGAACCCATCCTTCTTCATCGAAAACCAGGTGGCCGGGAAACTTGACTCGCATGATGAGCTTGAGCCAGCCAAGGCAGCCGCCACCATCATCCAGCATATCTATGATGGCGTCGCCCTGTGTAAAAAATATCGCCTGCCACCGCGCATTCAGGACTTTGTGCGTGAACATCACGGCACAATGCTCACCCGCTACCAATACACCCAGGCGGTGGAGGCTGCCGGAGGCGATGCCAGTGCAGTGGATATGGAGCAATTTCGTTATCCCGGTCCCAGTCCGCGTTCCCGCGAAACAGCACTGTTAATGCTGGCAGATGGCATGGAAGCGCGATCACGGTCAGAACTTCCGAAAGATGAAAATGAGCTGCGCATCATCGCCCGTAAGGTTGTCGATTATTGTCAGCGCGAACAACAACTTGACCAGACAAATCTTACCTTGCGCGATTTGAATATTATCGTGGAGAGTTTCGTCAAAACGCTTCTCACCACCTACCATCCACGCATCCGCTACCCGGAATTAAGGCCAGTCGATGCAGCCGGAGAAGCCAGCTCTAACATCAATACCACTCCGATTAATCCTCCGGTTGTTAGTCCACAAACGGAAGAGAAATGATCCATATCCAGATCGAAGAACCATTCGAAGGCTTGATTGCACCCGAAGTGCTAGAAAGAGCTGCATTGGAAACGCTGCGACATCAGTCTCACGATCTGGCTGCCGAGTTAAGCGTTGTGATCGATTCGGATGAAAAATTGCAGCAGCTCAACAGAGAATTTTTAGGGATCGATGCACCCACCGACGTGCTGTCCTTCCCGTCGGAAGAATTCGACCCAGATGAGCAGGCTGAATACATCGGCGACATCATTATTTCGTATCCACGTGCTTTGACCCAGGCTCAGGCAGCCGGCCATCCGGTTGGCAATGAGATCCAACTATTGGTAGTCCATGGAGTGCTGCACCTCCTGGGTTATGACCATGCCGATCCAGCAGAAAAATCCCGGATGTGGCAGGCTCAGTCAGAGATCCTGACCTCTCTGGGTGTCAGCATTCTCAAGTTACCGGAATAATGATGCGCAATTTCACACGCGGTCGAATGTTTTCATTCAAATACGCCTTTTCGGGCCTGCGCTATGTGGTCCGATCACAGCAAAATGCCTGGATCCATGCCGGAATCACGATTTTTGTTTTACTAATAGCCGTGCTTTTAAAAATTACCCCGATCGAATGGGGAATATTACTCCTCGCGATTGGCCTGGTTTGGACGGCAGAGATTTTCAATACTGCTTTGGAAGCGCTGGTGGATTTGGCCAGCCCGGATATCCACCCGCTGGCAAAAATTGCCAAGGATACCAGTGCAGCAGCTGTGCTGTTCAGTGCCATTGCCAGTGTGCTCATCGGCCTGGTGATCCTGCTGCCACCTCTTATTGGCTGGATCCGGTCGATTCTGTAAACTAATATCCTCTTGAGGTAGCCATGTCCCATTTCGCGTTCGGCACCGTCGGCTCTCCCATCACAACCCCCAAGAAACCTGGCGGCAGTGTTGGTGCCGTTCAACAGATTTCGGCACTCGGGTTAGGCGCACTGGAACTGGGTTGGGTCCAATCGGTCCGCGTCAGCGAGGAAACCTGTGCAGCAATCCGAGCTGCAGGCAGTGAAACCGGCGTCGTTATCAGTGTGCATGCACCTTATTTCATTAATTTAAATGCGACTGATGAAGAATGGCCAAAAAGCCGCAAGCGCTTGATGGATGCTGCGCATTACGGCAACCTGGCGGGTGCCACCGATATTATTTTTCACCCTGGGTCATATTTTGCCCTCCCGCCCGAGCAGGTCCTTTTAATTGCCATCCCGCGTATGAAAGATTGTGTTGCCGAAATTAGAGCGAACGGCAATCCAGTGACACTTAGACCGGAAACTATGGGGAAATCTGCTTTTTTAGGCTCAATGGAAGATACCCTGGCCATGAGCAAAGAGATCCCAGGCGTTGCACCCTGCATCGATTTTGCCCACCTGCACGCCCGCGCCGGTGATGGCAGTATGAATTCAGAGGCTGAGTGGGCAGAAGTTCTGGCTCGTTATGCCAAAGTTTTAGGCAACGGAGCCTTGCAGCGGCTGCATATTCATTTGTCCGGTATTGACTACGGGGAAAAAGGCGAGAAAAAACATTTGCCAATGGCCGAATCGGATTTCGATCTGAAAGGCCTTTTTTCAGCACTCTCCAAGGCTGGATGCGCCGGGCGCATCCTGTGTGAAAGCCCGATTATGGAAGAAGATGCGCTTTACATGAAACAGGTCTGGGAAGACCTGTAAAATTTCGGTTTATTTTAGCTAAAGATATTCACGCAGGTTATGTTCGACAGCATATGCCGCGGCTTCAGCCCGGTTGCTGACGCCCAACTTGGATAAAATGCTGCTCACATAGTTGCGGACGGTGCCTTCGCCTAAAAAGAGCGCTTTGGCAATCTCGCGGTTGGTTTTGCCCTCAGACACCAAAAGCAGAACGTGTTTTTCCTGCTGGCTGAGGTTGGCAAAGGCTGAGGCTTCTTCTTCTTTGACTGCTCGCCGAACTTCCTGAAACACCCGTTGGGTTACGCCGGGGTCGAGCATGGCTTCTCCCCGCCCGACAGCTTCGATGGCGCGCACCAGGTCTTCTCCCCCAATTTGCTTGAGCACATAGCCGGACGCTCCCGCACGAATTGCTGAGAACAGCATTTCATCCTCGGCATACGATGTCAACATGATGACTTTTGTGTCCGGGTAATTCGCTGTAATTTCCTCGCAGGCTTCAATTCCGGAAGTCCCTGGCAGGCGAATGTCCATTAAAACCACATCCGGGCGCAGCAGCGAGACCTGCTCCAGCGCTTCTTTGGCAGCGCCAGCCTCACCCACCACCTCAAAGTTTGGATGGTGCTCGAGTAAGGCCTTTAATCCTAAACGAACGACCTCGTGATCATCGACCAGAACGATGCGCTGTTTTGCCATTTTGCTGCCTCCACGGGCGAGTATATCAGAGAATTCCAATAAGAATAGAAATCAATGCCTAAACATTATACTACACGCAATTTAATCAAGTTCAAGGGTTACCGGGCAGTGATCCGAGCCCGTGATCTGATCTTGAATAGTCACGCTGCGCACACGATCCATCATAGATTGGGTAACCAGGAAGTAATCCAAACGCCAGCCAACATTGCGGGTACGCGCATTGGTGATATACGTCCACCAGGTATATTGCACCTTATCTGGATACAGCATGCGGAAGGCATCACTAAACCCGTTTTCCAGGTAACGGCTTACCCAGACGCGTTCTTCAGGCAGGAAACCAGAAGTTGTGCTGTTTGCCTTGGGATTAGCCAGGTCGATCGCCTGGTGGGCAGTGTTGAAATCACCAGTGATGACGATGTTCTGCCCTTGAAGATGCTGCTCCTGACATATTTCCAATAACCTGGCATAAAAATCCAGCTTATACGTGACCCGTTCCTGTCCGCGCTGACCGTTCGGGAAATAGATGTTATACAGCGTCAGGTTTGGGAAGCGCAGCCAGATAACACGTCCCTCATCATCGAACCGGTCGTCATCCAGGCCAAATCCAAAATCCAGCGGTGTTGCACGGCTAAAAACCGCCACGCCGCTGTACCCCGGCCGCTGTGCCGGGTTCCAATAGGAAGTATAGCCCTCCCAGGATCGATAAACCTCTTCGACCTGTTCCGGACGGGATTTGATTTCCTGCAAACAGATCACATCCGACATATCCTGCTTTAGCCAATCGCCAAATCCCTTTTTCAATACTGCTCGGTAGCCATTGACGTTCCAGGTTGTTATTTTCATCTTTGTAGAGTGAGGTCTCTCCCCTGCTGTGGTAAACTTAGTCACAGGCTTGTAAATTCACTGGCAGGCTAAGTTTCTTCAGGATAAAAAATGCAGCAGACTGATCCACGCACGATTGTATACATCGAAGATGATCAAGAAATGATCGATCTGGTAGGAATGATTTTAAGCCGGCGTGGGTTTGAAGTAAAGGGTGTCCAGGGAGGGCGGGTCGGACTGGATTTGATCCTCACTGAAAAACCAGACCTGATCCTGCTGGATCTGATGATGCCGGATGTAGATGGATGGGATATTTTCCAGCAAATTCGTGCTCGAGAAGATACACGTAACATTCCCATCATTATCATTACCGCCAAAGCGCAGCCGATTGACAAGGTCCTTGGGCTGCATATCGCTAAAGCCAATGATTATATTTGCAAACCTTTCCGACCGCAGGAACTGCTCGACAGTGTCAGCAAGGTCCTTGGACCGGTCGGGGAAGAATTACCTCCCGCTGGGCTATGACCGGTACCATAACCCTTCAGAACACCAGCCGCACACTACCTCATCCCCTCCGGGTGCGGTACTGCGCTGATTTTTGGACAAAATTCCGCGGTTTAATGCTGCAAGACAAAGTGACTGTCAACGGCGGAGCGTTGCTGGTTGAAGAGAGCGACAGCCGCCTGAATGCTTCCATCCATATGTTATTCATGCGCTTCGATATCGCTGCCATCTGGATCAATAGCGAGAATAGAGTGGTGGATGTTCAGATTGCCAAACGCTGGCGTCTGGCTTACCTGCCCGCCCAGCCAGCTCGGTATATCCTTGAAACGCATGTTACCCAGGCTGAAAATTTTCGAATCGGCGACCACATCACGATTTCCCATGATTAGATTCCTGATCTCTTTCTTCGTCATCGCAGCACAATTCATTTTCATTTTGCAACCGGCTGCAGCACAATCGACTACGGACCTGCCGGTGTATATCGTCCAATCCGGCGACACAATTAACGTCATCGCGATTCGCTTTGGCATTTCCGCGAATGATTTGATCGCAGCCAATGACATCGCTGATCCGAATATTCTGAATGTTGGCACAGCCTTAAAAATCCCCGGACTTGAGGGATTTTCCGGCACTCTGACGACGGATGTGGCTGGTCTAGGCGCAACGTTGAGCGGATTAAGTCGTTTGTACCAATTTTCCGCCGATCAGATTGTGCGTCTAAACCGCATTACCAGCCCGGCGGAAATTTATGTCGGCTCAACGCTGGTACTGCCCAGCCTGGAAGACACGACCTCTCTTCGTCCAACTGCACCCATTCAGACCGGGGTATCCCTGTTAGAAACCGCCGTACGCCAAAATGCGAACCCCTGGACTGTTCTTGAAATCAATTCAGCGCGCGGATCCTCTGCCTTGCTGCCGCAGGAACCGGTTTACACAACCTCGGAAGCCGAACCTGCCAGCGTTTTTGGCTCTGATCTGGTCCAATCCGTGGATATCAGCCCGCTGCCGCTGCGGCAGGGAAAAACCGAAGTCATTACAGTAAAAACCATCGGCCCTGTTACCTTGAGTGGTGAACTCAATGGCAAAACCTTACAGTTCTTCCAGGTAACCGAAAACGAATATGCAGCCATCCAAGGCGTCCACGCATTGACTCCAACCGGTCTGACCGGTATAAAGGTGGAGGCGCAGGCAGCCACCAGCGATTCATTCACTATTGAGCAGTCCATCTTGATCGAGTCGGGCTATTATCCGCAAGACCCGGCGTTGTATGTAGATCCTGCCACCATCGATGAAGCCTTTACCAAACCGGAAGACGACCGCGTCCGCGCCATCATTACTCCAGTCAATCCCGAACGTTATTGGACCGAGATTTTTAAGCAGCCAGTCGACGAGCCAGCCTGTATCAAATCCTGGTTTGGCAATCGGCGCAGCTATAACGGCGGTCCGTTTGATTATTTCCACACGGGTGTAGATTACGGCGTATGCGCCAACCTTAATATTTACGCGCCAGCACCAGGGCGTGTGGTGTTCAGTGAAGAGGTCACTGTCCGCGGCATCGCCACAATCATTGATCACGGTTGGGGCGTGTACTCGGGGATTTGGCACCAATCCAAGACTCTGGTCAACGTCGGCGATTTTATCGAGGAAGGTCAGCCTATTGGTGAAATTGGCGGCACCGGGCGGGTCACTGGTCCACATCTTCATTGGGAAATTTGGGCAAATGGCGTTCAGGTGGAACCATTGGATTGGCTCGATAACTTGTATCCGGAAAACTTCCTCCCGGAGGAGTGAAGGTAGAGTATAATATGCGCGTATCTTTTCAACAGCCAATTTAACGGCTGAATCGTTCACCAAGGCGAGAAATTTTTTAAGATGTCGATTGCTCCATTAACTTTGCTGGCAAACTATTGGGAAAACTTTGAACTCCGGGACGAAGACCTGGAATACCTTTACAATCATTTGCTCGAAATTGAAACGCCGCTAACCGCCCGCGAGTTGGCGGAAGTTCTGGTAAAAGAACGCATCCGGCTTGAGAAAGAATCGATCGAACACCAGATCGGCAGCGGCGCAACCTATTTTCCAAAAGAACATTACAAACCGGGGGATAAAATCCGCTTCCCTGCTCTTCAATGGGAAGAAGGAAGGGTTATCGGCGTACGGACCGGTACCAACCCGGAATATCCACCCTTCGAAGTCATCGATGTAGAATTCAAGAGACTTGGCGCTAAGTCGTTTGCCATGGGTGTTGAAAACCATAAGCTGAATGCCCCCGTCGGCATGAACACTGATGACCCGACCTTCAATTACGAGGCGGTGCTTCAGTCGCATACCAAGACCATACAGGCTCGGCTGACCGAAAAATTTAAACAGGTACCAGACCTGGTTCAAATCGCCGGCGCCTGGTTTCCACGCTCATTATTGGTAGATGTGTCTCAGGGACACCTCAACCTGGCTGAGGCCGTATTGGAAGTGGAAAACGGCGGACCGCTGCCGACCCGCAACATTCTAGAGCAAATTGAACTGCCGACCGACGTCAATCTAAAATTGACCGAGTTTTCAATGAACCTGGCACTGCAGGAAGATGAACGCTTCGACGAGGTTGGTCCTTCCGGTGAAACCCTGTGGTTTCTGAACCGGCTTGAACCCGAAGAAGTGCAAACCCCGCCTTTCCACCTGCGATATCAAGCATCTAGCGAAGCGGATCATGATAAACCTGAACAGATCGACGAACTCAACGCCCTGGTTTTCGACGAGCTCGAACCAGAAGTTGATCAGCCCTCCAAGGCTAATCACATCACCGTAAGCTTGATCTACCCGCATTGGCGCAGCGGCACCATTCCCCTTTCCAGCAGCATTGCCCGGCTCTTTCCCACGGCCTACGAGTCACCGCGGGTCAACTTTACCTTCGTGGACGAGGAAACCGGTAAACGCTATAACGGGTGGGTCGTTCGGCCGCACCGGTATGTTTATGGTCTGAAAGCCTGGTACGAGGAGAAATCGTTGATCCCTGGCAGCCTGTTCGTCATAAAACAAGGCAAGAAACCCGGGGAAGTAATGGTCCAGGCGCTTAAAAAACGCCCGACCAAAGATTGGATCCGCACCGTACTGGTTGGCGTTGACGGCGGAGTCCGCTTTATGATGCTGAAACAACAGGTCAGCAATGAGTTAGACGACCGCATGACGGTAATGGTACCGGACCCCGAAGCTGTCGATAAATTATGGGAGGTTACCGGCAGAGCTCGCGGTACCCTGGAAAATTCAGTTATCAGCATTATGCGTGAACTGATCAAGCTGTCACCGCAGGGACATGTCCATGCTCAGGAATTGTACGCGGGTGTTAACATTATTCGCCGCTGCCCTCCTGGCGCCATCTTGCAGGTTCTCGCCCACCATCCAGAGGTTTCCCACCTGGGAGATCTCCATTTCAAATTGAACGAGACGGCATCCGAGGAGTAAGGTCATGATCGCAACCAGCAAATTTAGCCTGGTAAAACCCACCATTCAAACTCCTTTTAAAATTGATTTCGAATGGTGGAAAACCCACGACCACAATTGGCGGGTTTACCTGTTCAGCTTCCTATGTGCTGAACATCAGGCCATGTTTGAAAAGGTTGAAAACCAGCTGTATATCGACTGGATTGATCCGGAGACGGCAGAAGTCAGCCAAGTGGACGGGTTGCAGCATATTTTGATGACCCATTGCGCCGCACAGCCGGAGTTCGTGAATTCACATACTACCCTGGTGGACGCAGTTTTTCGGGTACTACTCTCGAACGGAAATACAGCCATCAGTCCGGCCGACCTGTCGGAACGAATTGGTAAATCTGCCAACACAATTCTGCAGACCCTGTCCGGTCCGCGGGTATACCAGGGGATCCGGCCAGCCCATTCCTAGCGGCTCGGTTAATCAGCAGCGTGCAAGGGGTAAATTGGTGATGAAATTTAGCCTCAGGCACATGTGCTATAATCATTTTCAGGCGTCGAATCCGTTTTCGTACGCCCCTGTAGCTCAATGGACAGAGCACCGGACTTCTAATCCGATGGTTGTGAGTTCGAGTCTCACCAGGGGCGCTGCATTTTCACGCTAAGGAGTAAATCATGATTGAAAGAAAAGGCGCATTCACTTTCCGTAACCGCGAAATGACTGTGATTGGCGAAGATGTCAAACCTGGCAATATCGCCGCTGAATTTGAAGTGCTAGATCAGGATTTTATGCCCTTCAAAGGTTTGGAGGGAACGGCTGGCAAAGTGCGCATTATCGCCGCAGTCCCGTCTCTGGAAACCTCTGTTTGCGACCGTGAAACGCGGCGTTTCAACCAGGAAGCTGCGAATTTGAGCAAAGATATCGCCATCCTGGTCGTCAGCACAGATCTGCCGTACACTCAAAAGCGCTGGTGCGGTGCCGCCGGCATCGATCAGGTGACAGTCGTCTCCGATGCCCTGTCCAAAGATTTCGGCGCTAAATACGGCGTTGTATTGAAAGAGGTGGGTGTTTTTCGCCGCGCAATTTTTGTGGTGGACAAGAAAGATACCATAGCTTATGCTGCCTATATGCCTGCCCTTGGCGATGAGCCGAATTATGAAGAAGTGCTTAATGCTGCCCGGAAATTGGTATAACTTGACATTTCTCGGGTGGACCGTGGAGGTAAGATGATCACTGTAATGTTCAAGCCCAGACACGTTCGTTCTGGCTACTCCATATCGGATGATCCGCTGGTCTATTTCACCGGCAACCGCAATTACCGCCCAAACCTAAATAACCACAGCTGGCGACCCGCGACCGATATCTACGAGACCGAAAACGATCTGATGGTGTTGGTGGAAATTGCTGGATCAAACGAGAACGATTTTTCCATCAGCATGGACCACAACGTGCTCACCATCCAGGGTGTTCGCTCTTCTCCGGTCGAAGAACGCCAGGCGGTCCATCAGATGGAAATACCCTTTGGGGAATTCACTGTTGAAATCATCTTCCCCGTGGAAGTTGACCTGGACCATGTGTCCGCAACATACAATAACGGGTTTCTTAAGATAGTTTTACCGAAAGAACCACCCAAACGCATCGAACTAAATCGAGAATAACGAGCAACCATGCCAGCATCCAGGTGGAATGTAGACCTAAACCACATGTTATATGAAGGCGAAACCGAAGAAGAAAATTTCGAAGAAATCTATTTCGGTCCAAGCGACTCGGAATTCGAGGGTCTGGTCGAAGAATCGACTGGTCCCGAACCGGAATTTGTCGAAGAAGCCTCGGTAAAATTACCGGATACGCTGCCGATCCTGCCCTTGCGCGGTCTGGTCGTGTATCCGCAGACCGGCGTACCCTTGACCATCGGTCAACCCCGCTCCATCCGTCTGGTCGATGACGTTGTTGTCGCTGACCGCATGATCGGACTGATCGCCTCAAAGGATCCGGAATTGGAAAATCCCGGTCCGGAGAACCTGTATCAAGTTGGTACCGCCGCTTTAATCCACCGCCTCTTCCGTGCACCGGACGGAACGATCCGCCTGCTGGTGCAAGGCATATCGCGCTTTAAAGTAACCGAATACACCGATCTTGAACCGTACCTAAAGGCAAAAGTCGAGGCATATCCCGAAACCGCAGAAGAAGGCCTGGAAATCGATGCGCTGGCGCGCAATGTGCGCGACCAGTTCGGTCACATTGCAGAGATGATTCCCTCCATGCCGCGTGAGTTGGTCGCCAGCATCGCCAGCCTGTCGGATCCCCTGGCAACCGTCTACTCCATCGCCAATTTACAGCGCATGGAAATTGCTGACGCTCAGGATATTCTGGAAGTCGATTCAGTCAGCACAAAATTGCACAAATTGGTAACACTGCTGACGCGAGAAAGCGAGGTATTGGAACTAAGTCAAAAAATACAAAAGGAAGCCCGTTCCGAGATTGACAAAGTTCAGCGCGAATATTTTCTTCGCGAACAGCTTAAGGCCATTCAGCGCGAATTAGGCGAAGTCGATGAACAGGCTGCCGATGTCGAGGAGTTCCGCAAGAAGATCGACGCAGTTACCATGCCGGAAGAAGCTGCCACACTAGCCCGGCGCGAATTGGAGCGTTTGTCGCGGCTGCCAACCGCTGCCGCCGAATATGGCGTCATCCGCACCTATTTGGATTGGCTGGTATCGATCCCCTGGTCAACCATTACACCGGATAACCTGGACATTTCCCACGCTCGCGAAGTATTGGATGCCGACCACTATGGACTGGAGGACATCAAGGAACGCATCCTGGAGTACATGGCAATCCGCAAGCTGCGCCAGGAGCGCCGAGAGGAGTTTACCGGACAGACCAGCGACGATAAAATCCGCAAGGAACGCGAAGGCGTCATTTTATGCTTTATAGGTCCTCCGGGGGTTGGCAAGACCAGCCTCGGGATGTCGATCAGCCGCGCGATGGGTCGAAAATTCATTCGCTTATCGCTTGGCGGCGTCCGTGACGAAGCTGAAATCCGCGGTCACCGCCGGACGTACATCGGCGCGATGCCTGGAAGGATAATTCAAGCCCTGCGTCGCATTGAATCCCGCAACCCGGTCTTTATGTTGGATGAAATCGACAAGTTGAGCTTCGATTTCCGCGGCGACCCGGCTTCCGCACTGCTCGAAGTCCTCGATCCGGAACAAAATGTCGAATTCCGCGATAACTACATCGAGGTAGCTTTCGACCTGTCGCAGGTGATGTTTATCACCACCGCCAACCAATTGGAAACCATCCCCGGTCCGCTGCTTGACCGCATGGAAATTATTCAACTGTCCGGTTATACCGAAAATGAGAAGCTGCAAATCGCCAAACAGTATCTCATACCGCGGCAACTGCGGGAAAACAGTCTGCGCGCAAACGAGATCGAATTCAGCGACAAAGCGATTGGCACCATCATTCGCAGCTACACGCGCGAGTCCGGCGTGCGCAGCCTGGAGCGTGAAATTGGCGGAATTTGTCGAAAAATTGTCACGCGCATCACCGAAGGCAAGACTGAAAAAGTGGTGATCGATCCGGAAATGGTGCGTGAACTGCTTGGTCGACCCAAATACTTTGCCACCGAAGAAATTCAGCGGCGCCTTGAAGTCCCAGGCGTTGCCACCGGGTTAGCCTGGACCCCCGTTGGCGGCGATATTCTTTTCATAGAAGCGACCCGCATGCCAGGCGGCAAAGGATTTATGACCACCGGTTCCGTCGGCAAGGTTATGCAGGAATCGGCTCAGGCAGCACTTTCCTACGTCCGCTCACGCACTGCCAGTCTCGGCATCGATGATGCAAGTTTCGAACGTTCTGACATTCACTTGCACATTCCTGCCGGTGCTCAACCCAAAGACGGACCCTCGGCTGGCGTCACCATGGCGACGGCGCTGGTGTCGCTCATGACCGGTAAATTGGTGCGCTCGGATGTTGGCATGACCGGCGAAATTACCCTCCGTGGACAGGTATTACCGGTTGGCGGCATTAAGGAGAAAATTTTAGCGGCGCACCGCGCTGGTCTGAAAACGATCATATTGCCGCGTGATAATGAACCCGATTTAGAGGAATTACCTGAAGAGGTTCACCAGGCAATGCATTTTATTTTTGCTGACACAATGGACGAGGTCCTCGACCAGGCATTAGAACCTCAACCCGTCTCAGCACAGGCTGCAACTGCAGCTGCCACCCATTCGAGCGAACAGACCTTATGAGCCACGTTCTGGTTGTCGAAGATGATCCATCCATGCAGCATTTGCTGCAAGTTTTTCTGGAAATGGAAAGTTTTACAACAACTGTTATTGACGAGTTCGAGCCAATTCAAATTGTAGAAGCATTGAAATCCAGCCATTCAGATTTTTTATTAATGGACGTCCATTTGAACGGTGTTAATGGATTGGATTTGCTTTCGGCTGTGAGAAAAAACCATCGGCTGGATAACGTGAAAATCGTTATGACTTCCGGTGAAGACTGTGAAGACGCCTGCTTTGAAGCTGGCGCCAATGGTTTTTTCCTCAAACCCTACAATCCTATGGATTTACTCAACTGGTTACGCTCCAAGGAATAATCGCTCTCCAATCGAATTTGAGGAGATATATCATGGGACGTAGACTATCCCGTGCGAGCAATCAATGGTATTCCGTTGATTTACACTTGCATACTCCGGCTTCAACTGACTATCAGCAGCCGGAAACCACTTACATTGACATTTTAGAAAGAGCCGAAGCTCGCGGACTGGACATCATTGCCTTTACCGACCACAATACCGTGGCAGGTTATCGCAAGTTCAGTGATGAGATTCAACAATTGGAGCTATTGGAGAAGTTAGGTCGGCTGCTGCCGGAAGAACGCTCCCGTTTAGACCGATACCGCAAGCTGACCGCCAAAGTCCTGGTTTTACCCGGGTTTGAATTCACTGCGACCTTTGGATTTCACATTTTATGTATCTTTCCACCGGAAAAACCGGTGCGCGAGATGGAACACCTGCTGCTCACGCTCAACATCCCGCCCGAACACATCGACGAAGGCTCGCAAACCGTTGGCGCAACGTCAGACGCGTTGACTGTTTACCGGGTGATTAACCAGGCAGGCGGGTTGGTGATCGCCGCTCACGCCAATTCGAGCAACGGTGTTGCCATGCGCGGCTTCAATTTTGGCGGTCAAACCAAGATTGCCTTCACTCAGGATATCAACCTGCATGCGCTCGAGGTCACCGACCTTGACCAAAAAGGTCCGCGCAGCGCCGCTGCGTTCTTCAACGGCACCAAACCGGAATATCCCCGGCGCATGCATTGTATTCAGGGTTCGGATGCCCACCGGCTGACCATGGATCCCGTCCGGAAAAAGAATCTTGGGGTTGGCGACCGCGTTACCGATGTCCAAATGGATGAACGCTCCTTTGAGGCTCTCAAGGAAGTTTTTCTTGGCAATGACTTTTCCCGCACGCGTCCGCACAGCCATACCGAAGTCCCGGTGTATGATTTCATCCAATCCGCTGTCGAGGAAGGCTCGAACATCATCCAGGAATTCCACGAGAGCATCACAATCCGCGGCGGCAAACTCTATGATGTTCTGGCGGATGTATGTGCCTTTGCCAACACCAACGGCGGCACATTGTATTTGGGTTTGAGTGAGGATCCAAAAATACCGCCGATCGGCATCCCCGAACCGGAACAGGCGATCCGTCAGATCGAAAAAGAGATCAACAACCGCATCAGTCCGCCGCTGCACTGCCAGATGGATGTGCACGAGCATATGAGTAAGAAATTGGTGCGCATTTTGGTACCGCGCGGTACAGAACCACCCTACGCTGTGGATGATAACAAGATTTATGTACGCGATGAAGCCGAAACCGGCTTAGCAGTACGCGATGAAATTGTCAGCCTGGTTTTACGCAACAAGCGTGAGCCGCTGCCGGAAGTCCAACCGGCAGTTCAACCGGAACAACCGGTGAGTGTCGCTCCACCATTGGCAGAGTATGGTGGTGGCGAACTGGCACCTCGCACGGGTGTCGAGGTCATGAATCCTGAGGAGCGGCAGGGAAAACAGTACTTTACCATGCGCGATTTACGCAACGGGAACAAGGTCAAAAATGTGACCCGTGCTTCCGCTCGAAAACTCTGGCATTATGCCATTAACCGTTACAACGAGCTGGTGCCGGAACTGGAAACGACTCCGATCCATTGGCAGGGTGACTTTGGCTTCATTCGCCAGTATAAACAGGGAACTACAGTGCGCTACGATCTGATACAACGCACCCCAAGCGGATACCGCTTCTATTTTGGAGTTACTCCCGATGGTATCCATGGCGGTTGGAAGCTGCTGGTCGGTGGAGAAGACGAGGGGTAATGGCTGTGCGCTTCGCGATTCTCACCGTTTCCGACCGGTCAGCCCGCGGCGAGCGGGAAGACCTCGCCGGCCCCGCGCTGGCTGCACAAATCGCAATTGCGGGACACAATGTCTCGCAAAAGGCTATTGTGGCAGATGAGTTAACAGAAATCACAGACCAATTGACCGCCTGGTGCGACAGCGGGGAGACGGATATCATCCTCACGACTGGCGGCACCGGTTTCGCACCCCGCGATGTTACTCCGGAAGCGACCATTGCGGTGATTCAACGCCCTGCCCCAGGCATCGCCGAAGCTGCCCGCGCTTTCAGTTTACGTATCACACCTCATGCCATGCTTTCGCGCAATACCGCCGGGATCCGCGGGAATACGCTGATTATCAATTTGCCAGGCAGCCCAAAAGCTGCCCGCGAGATTTTGGAGTATCTCCTGCCGGTGCTGCCGCATGCGGTTGAGTTAATAAAAGGTGATCCACAGGCTGAAAGTGGCCACGGAAAAATCAGCGGCTAATAACCCCCGCCGTTTGCTCCCGGTTTAATAGCAGACCCGTTGTTTATAGCGCGGCTTTCCAGCGCAATTTTCAACAAATCATCCCGATGGATCACGCTGACAAGCACATTGTATTGGCGGATACGCTCGGCGAGCTCGTCCGAGCCAGAAGTGGCGCCGAAACCTTTAGGGTCGATTAACACGACCACCGGCTGAAGATCGCGCCGCAGCAAAATATCCACAGCCAGCAGTAAATTATCCGTATTGGAAGCTGTGATGATCACGACTGTGCTGCCGCGCACGATCTGGCTGGCCTGTCCTTCAATCAAGCCGAGCAGCGGTAAGGTTCCCTCGGGACGCAGGAACGCGCAGATCTCCAGAATTTTTCCCAGTTGACGCTCGCCGCGTTCTGCCGGTGTAACACTCAAATGCTTGCCATAGCTGGCAAAACCAACCGATCGTCCCTCCAAAATATAATAA
>DATMXL010000025.1:0-7454 GCA_035561555.1 Bellilinea sp. | reverse complement strand
TCTTCACAAATTGACGACTTGTATCACCCACTATTAGCGATGTTCATCATCTTGACCGAACGGGTCAGGTTTGTTAATCTAATAGGGTACCCAGCCAGGCGAATTCTGCGGTGTGTTGGCGGCCGACTCATTCCATTGCATTTCACCCACCGTTGATTTCCAGGCTGCCCCTGACGCTGGATCCATCCCCATCCTTTCTCTCAAATTTTCATAGGAGAAGTATCAATGTCTGAACCCACCAACGAATTTGAAATGGCTCAGCGCCAATTCGATCATGTCGCTGAACTGCTCAAACTCGACCCGCAGGTGCGTGAGATCCTGCGCTGGCCGCAGCGGGAGTTTTCTTTCCGCATCCCGGTGCGCATGGATGACGGGACGATCCGTGTTTTCCAGGGCTTCCGCGTACAGCATAACGACGTCCGCGGCCCGAACAAGGGCGGTATCCGCATGCACCCAGCCGAAACGCTGGATATGGTACGCGCCTTAGCCACCTGGATGACCTGGAAATGCGCCGTTGTCGATATCCCGCTGGGAGGAGGCAAGGGCGGCGTCATCGTCGACCCGGCTACGCTCTCCACCGGCGAAAAAGAACGCCTGGTACGCGGCTGGGTTCAGGCCATGTGGAAAAATATCGGTCCGCGCCAGGACGTGCCGGCGCCGGATGTAGGCACCAACCCGCAAATGATGGGCTGGATGATGGACGAGTACTCCAAACTGGTGGGTCAATATACGCCTGGCACTTTCACCGGTAAGCCAGTGGGCGGCGGCGGCTCTCTGGGACGCACCGAAGCCACGGGCTACGGCGTGATTTACACGGTGCGCGAAGCCATGAAGCACCTCAAGATGGACTCGACGAAATGCACCGCGGCCATTCAGGGCTTTGGTAATGTGGCGCAATACGCAGCCATCGGCTTTATCGAGCAGTTGGGAGGCAAAGTGGTGTGCGTTTCCTACTGGGACCGCGAAGACCGCGCTTCCTACACCGTCACCAAGATGGACGGCCTCGACCCGCATTTCCTGATGGGCATTACCGATCAGTACGGCTCTATCGACAAAGCCAAGGCCAAAGCCGCTGGTTATGTGATTGAAGACGGCGACGCCTGGATCAGCAAGGACGTGGATGTGTTGATCCCGTCAGCGCTGGGCGGGCAGATCAACGCCGAATCGGTGAACAAGATCAGCAAAACCGTCAAAATGATCGCTGAAGGCGCCAACGGCCCCACCACTCCGGATGCAGATGCGGTCATCAAGGAACGCGGCATCTTCATGATCCCCGATTTCCTCTGCAATGCCGGCGGCGTGACCGTTTCCTACTTCGAAGGCGTCCAGAACGACATGAATTTCTACTGGACCAGGGATGAAGTCCTCAGCAAGCTGGACACCAAGATGACCGAAGCCTTCAACGCGGTTCTGGAAATGTCCCTTAAGGAAAAAGTATACATGCGCGATGCGGCCTACATGGTTTCCATCGCCCGCGTCGTCAAAGCGATGCAATTGCGCGGCTGGATCTAAACTCAGGGTACCAGTCGAAAAACCGTCCAGGCGCTAAACACCTGGACGGTTTTTGATTTAATAACGGGCCAGAGTGGTTAGGGCGGGCACCTGATCGAACATCCAGAAGGCCAGAGGCAGACCAAGTCCCAGGCTGAAGCCGGTGAGCAGCCAGGCCAGGGCCAGCCAGACAGCACTCAACCACCAGCCAATCAGGATAAAGTACACGGCACGCAGCAGGAAGGGATGCGCCGGCAGGTTGGATTCACGGTAGATCACCTTGCCATCCACCACCGTCACGCGCGCCTGCGTCGGCACCGGTTTGAGCGTCATGATCTGGGGCAGGCGGTTCAGCAGCCACAGCCCGAGCGGCAGCCCGATGATGGTGACGATCAGCACCCAGGCGGCGATAGTGACGATGCCGCCCAGCCATAGTCCGACAAAGATGAAGTACAGGATGCGAATCAGGCAGCCGGGACCTTGATCGGGGGTGTTGACAACGGTTTGGGTCGAATTTTCGGTCATTCTCAATCCTTTCCTGGTTACATGTAATTTACTTACATCTGTATAACGATGAATGACCGAAAAAGTTGCAACAAAAAACGGGCTATTAGCCCGTTTGGACGATTTTCTTATGATTTTGGCGAAGATTATTCGCCGATGTCTTCGTTCCACAACTCAGGATGCGTATTGATGAACTCTTCCATCATCTCGATGCATTGCGGATCGTTGAGCACCTCCACATCCACGCCGCGAGCCTTTAACATATGTTCAGGGCCGTGGAAGGTGCAATTTTCACCCACCACCACGCGCGGCACCTTGTAGAGCAAGGTGGCTCCGGTGCACATGTCGCAGGGGGAAAGGGTGGAATAGAGTACAGCACGCTGGTAATCGCTGGCTTTGAGCCGGCCAGCAGATTCAAAAGCGTCCATCTCGGCATGCAGGATGGGACTGCCGCGCTGTACGCGGCGGTTGTGCCCGCGTCCGACAATTTTGCCGTCAACAACCAAAACCGAGCCGATGGGGATGCCGCCCTCGCGCATGCCCTTTTTGGCCTCTTCATAAGCCGCCCGCATATACGTATCCATAGGTATTCCTCCAGGTTGGCAGGACATTATGAATAAATTTTATCATATTAGTAGGAAAACACGTGTCAAGTGTCACGGGTCAAGAGTCACGGGTGACGCGGACGGTTTTGTTGTAACGGCGAGGTAGGAGCAATCCGGCCAATCTGCTGCTTCCACTTAAACCTCGCCAGTGAAAAGAGACTCCGAGATCCTTGAGTCGCAAAGAACGCTCCCTCAGGATGACATGAAAATGGAGCAGAAATAGAAAAACAGCCGCAGTTTAGATCAGGAAAGGATGGCACGCATGACGTGCAGCCCGTTTTCGGATTGGATCAGCATGGCAAAGTCAAAGCAATCAAGCGCCAGAGCCATTTCCAGGTCTGCGGGTGGAAAATCAGGCCGGGTGTCGTCGAAATGCAGACCGGAACGGGAGCCGCGGACGCGCTGGAAAATGGCAGGCCAATCCACCGCCTGCCCCATCAGGGTTTGCTCGATGGCTTCGGCGCAGGCGACGTCCTCGTCCCCCCAGCCTTCCTCGGGAAAATACCCAGTCTGCAAAAGAGTCACGGTAGCTGGGGCTAACTTTTGAATATAGCGCACAGTGGCGGATAGGTTGGTCAGTGAGGCCGCCATGCGGGTGGATGCGCGAGAAGGCAGGCTCACAACCTGGGTGCCGGCGGAGGTGCGCTGGATGATGCGTCTGCCGGCGAGATTCTGCGTGACGGCGACTGAAGGCGAGTTGCCCAGGTCAAAGCCGGGCACCTTGATGCCATTGACTTCACCGGAAATAAGGCAATCCGGTAGAGTCTCGCGCAGTTTGAAGGCATTATCAACCTCGGAAACCAGGATAATTTCCGGTACGCCCTGGTCGAACAGGTAGGCAGCGGTGGTGAATGCCCGCAGCACGTCGATTGCGACGATCAGGTCAGTGTCCGGGTCAAAGGTTGCAAGGGAGGCGCGGAGAATGTGCATCGCTATGATTTTAACCCTGCCGCGCAAGAATCTTTGGGGTTGTCATCCTGAGGAGCGTCCACTGCGACGAAGAGCTCAACCCAACTACGAAAAGACCGAAAGCGTGACCACAAGACCGGGAGTGCATTATTAGCGGGGTAACTGAGGAAAATGGAATATGTAATGTTGGATTTCGGGGCTGCAATGGTAGCAATGGGTAAATCGAGTTGAATCGCCCCTCAATCCAACCTACAAAAACCTGAATCACCCTCAACCCAACCTACGATAATCGAAATGGTGCGTGTTTCTTTCTGAGTCCTTCGGAAAGCACACTCTACGGCTCGGGATCGAGTGAAGGGAAACCTTTGAATTCCTTTGTGATCTCTGTGAACTCTGTGGTGAGAATTTTTATTTCGCAATTCCAGGGATGCGCTTATGCCAGTCGGTGACCTTCTGGTAGGCGTGGGCGGCGCGGAAGAGGATGTCCTCGCGGAAGTGCGGCCCCATCAACTGCATGCCAACCGGCATGCCGGCCTTGTCAAAGCCGACAGGGAAGGCCAGACCAGGCACGCCGGCCAGGTTACACGGCAAAGTGAACACATCCTCCAGGTACATGGCCAACGGATCATTGCTGTGCTCGCCGGCGCGGAAGGCGGTGGTCGGCGCTACCGGGGTGGCGATCACGTCCACCGACTCGAAGGCTTTTTCGAAGTCGCGTTTGATCAATGTGCGCACCTTCTGCGCCTGGCCGTAATAGGCGTCATAATAACCGGCGGAGAGGGCGTAGGTGCCGAGCATAATGCGGCGTTTGACCTCCGCGCCAAAACCTGCGCCGCGGGTGCGGTAATAAACCTCCCACATCGCGTCGGCGTCTTTACGCTCGCCAAAGCGGATGCCGTCATAGCGCGCCAGGTTGGCCGATGCCTCGGCCGGAGCGATCAGGTAATAGACGGGCAGGGCATATTCGGTGTGCGGCAGGTGTACTTCCCGCACCGAGGCTCCCAACGCTGCCAGCTGCTGTACCGCCTGCTTGACCCCCGACTCGACTTCCGGCTGCATACCGCTGATGAAATATTCGCGCGGCACGCCGACGCGCAGCCCCTTCAGGCTGGCCTCGCCATTCAAATGAATTTGCGGGACGGGTACGTCCATGCTGGTTGCATCCAGCGAGTCGTGCCCGGCCATGATGGAAAAAAGCAGGGCAACATCCTCAGCGGTGCGGCCAAAGGCGCCGACCGAGTCCAAGGACGAGCCGTATGCCACCAACCCGTAACGCGAGACACGTCCATACGTCGGCTTGATGCCGGTGACGCCGCAATAGGAAGCCGGCTGGCGGACGCTGCCGCCGGTATCAGTGCCCAGCGCCACGGGCGTCATACGGGCAGCTACTGCAGCCGCGCTGCCGCCGCTGGAACCGCCAGGCACGCGCAAAATATCCCAGGGGTTGAAGGTTCTACCGTAGGCTGAGTTTTCGGTGGACGAGCCCATGGCGTATTCGTCGGTGTTAGTCTTACCAAGCACCACCACGCCGGCGTCTAACAGACGCTGCACGCTGGTGGCGGTGTAGGGCGGCATAAAATGCTCCAGGATCTTTGAGCCGCAGGTGCAGCGCACGCCGGACAGCGCTAGAATGTCTTTGACTGCCAATGGCAGCCCGAGCAGCGGCGGGACGGGGCTGCCATCCTGGCGGGCAGCGGCGCGGGTGGTATCGGCTGCCAGCGCCTGGCTGAGCGCCTGTTCGGTGGTGCGGGTGATGAAGGTGTGCAGACCCGGTTCGAGTGCGTCAATTTGCTTTAAACAGGCGCGCGTTAACTCCAGACTGGAGAATTTGCCGAGGTTCAGCCCCTCGAGCGCCTCGATGGCGGTGAGCTGGTGCAAATCGGTCATGGGGCTTACTCCAGCACCGGCGGCACGCGAAATTGTTGATTTTCCGTTTGTGAGGCATTCTGCAAGACATCCTCGACCGGCAGACCAGGACGCGGTTCGTCTTCGCGCAGCACACTGCGCGGCGGCAGCACGCTGGCTGTCGGCGGGATGCCGCTGGTATCCAGCTTTTGCAGGCGGGCAGCGTATTCCAAAATGGCGGAAAGCTGCTGGCGGTAGAGTTCTTTCTCGGCAGGCGTCAATTTCAGACGGGCCAGCTCTGCGATGTGTTCGACTTCGGTAAGGGTGAGGGTCATAGGCGTAATTATACCAACCGCCAGTTGTGAACGGGGTTCGAATCAATGTACAATATACCTATTGGACCAAATGCAAGGAGGGATGACGTGCTTGATCCGCAGAAAGTAAAACGCTCCGATTCTCAATGGTTAAACCGTTTCATGCTCCTGATGTGGAAATTAGGTCTTGGGCCGTATATCAACGCCTGGCCGGAAGTGGGCGGACGGATTATGGTGCTCAACCATTACGGGCGCAATTCCGGCAAACGCCTGCAGACTCCGCTTAATTATGCCGAGGTCAACGGCGAGATTTATTGCGCGGCTGGTTTTGGCAGCACCGCGGACTGGTTTAAAAATGTCAAAGCCAACCCGCAGGTGGAAGTCTGGCTGCCCAACGGCTGGTGGGCGGGATTGGCTGAAGAGGTGCTGGATCCCAACGTGCGCCTGCCGATCCTGCGTCAGGTGCTGATCGCCAGCGGAGCCGCAGCGCCGGTTTTTGGCATCCCGATCAAAAATATGACCGATGAGATGCTGGCGTCAGAGACGGCGGAATATATTCTAGTACGCATTCACCGCACGGTAGCACGCACCGGACCGGGCGGACCCGGCGACCTGGCAGGCGTGTGGCCGATGGCGACGCTGCTGCTGTTATTTTCCCTGCTGACCCGCAGACGCCGCCGCCGGCGTTAATCCGCTATAATCGGGGGGTGACCCCCTTCTGGAAAACCAAATCAATGACTGAGATGACCACTGAAGAGTGGGAATCGCTGTGTGACGGCTGCGCCTGGTGCTGCCTGCACAAGATCGAGGACGATGAGACGCACGAGGTGTACGTCACCCATGTGGCCTGCCGCCTGTTGAACCTCAAAACCTGCCGCTGCAGCAAATATCTGCAACGGCTGGAACTGGTTGATTCATGCCTGAAAATAACGCCGGAAAACATCCTGGAATTTACCTGGCTGCCGGAAACTTGCGCTTACCGGCGGGTGGCATTGGGGCAGGACCTGCCGGAGTGGCACCCATTAATCACAGGCGACCCGAAAGGCCCGCACAAAGCTGGCGCGTCGATGTTGGGGCGGGCGATCTCGGAATACGGCGTGGACATGGATTACCTGGAAGACTACATTATGGATACGGATGCCGAATGAGTGTTTTGACCGCCTATCAGCCCACACTGATGGAGCTGCGAACAGGTTTTAACCCATCCGGCTGGCTGGCAGAGGATGTGCCGGCTTTTTTAGTGCGAAATGAAAGTTCGCGGGCCGCGGCGCACTGTGCGAATGTGGCTATGGCGGCACGTAAGCTGGCAGAACGCTTCAAGGTGGATGCCCGGGCAGCGGAAGCCGGCGGCTGGCTGCACGACGTCAGCGCGGTATGGCTGGACGATCAGCGCCTGGCGGCAGCGGACGCGCTGGGTGTGGGGGTGCTGGAAGTGGAGCGCGCCTGGCCAAAAATTGTGCATCAGAAACTGTCGGTGGTGCTGGCGCGCGAGGTTTTTCAGGTTAGGGATGCAGGCGTGCTCTCGGCGGTTGGCTGCCATACCACGCTCAAGGCTGGGGCTAACCCGTTGGACAAAGTGGTGTTCATCGCAGATAAGCTGGCTTGGGACGAACCGTATGACGCTCCCTGGCACCCGGAGTTAAGGGAAGCGCTGCACAGTCATTGGACGACGGCTGCCGGGTGTATTTGCGCTGATTATGGGAGCAGCGGGAAAAGTTGGAGGTTTTCCATCCCTGGACGGAAGAGGCGTGCCGAGAGTTTAAGATATTGTAGGGTGCATGCCGCT
>DATMXL010000024.1:0-19711 GCA_035561555.1 Bellilinea sp. | reverse complement strand
AGGAGGTGGTTTTTTCAAACATCCATCAAGATGATGAAGTCAACGTCACTTTTTCAACCGACTATTTGTACTAGGAGGAGTTTGAATGTTTAAGAAGAGTTTCTCGTACGCTTTCGCGCTTTTGATTGTCGCCAGCATGGTTTTGGCAGCCTGCCAGCCTGCTCAGACGACCCCGACTGAAGCGCCCCCTGTTGTTGAACCGACCGCGGTACCCCCTACCGCAGTACCTGAGGTGCCTACTGAAGTACCCACCCCCGAAGTGGTTCAGACCACCCGCAAAGGCGGCTGGCTGGATGAGATCGTCTTCTCAGTGGTTGGTGCAGATTCTGCGCTGACCCAAATTGAAGCCGGCGCCATCGACATCTATGCCAATGGCCTGTCATCCTCAGACCTGGTTGCCATGAATGATGCTGGCATCCCTTACGAGACCGCCAGTGGTCTGTACTATGACATGCTCTACAACCCGGCTGGGCCCGAATTTAGCGACGGTCGTTTGAACCCGTTCTCCAGCCGCAAGATCCGCGAAGCCACCAACTGGCTGTTTGATCGCGATTATCTCAATCAGGAAATTTATGCTGGCGGCGCCCTGCCAAAATACTTTGCCATCACCACCCAGTTCCCTGATTATGCCGACCTGGCCGATGTTGCCCGCAAGTTAGAGTCCTTCTATGCCTACGACTTCGACAAGGCCAAAGAAGTCATTGATGCCGAGATGGAAGCCTTAGGCGCAACTCTGGTGGACGGTAAATGGACATACAACGATACCCCCGTTACCCTGATCCTTGTCATCCGTAACGACTCCGACCGCACCCGGATCCCCATGGGTGAGTATGTTGCCTCGCAGTTCGAAGCCCTTGGCTTCACGGTTGATCGCCAGCTGAAGACCGGCGGCGAAGCCTCCCCGATCTGGATTGGTTCTGATCCGATCGAGGGTCAATGGCACGTGTACACCGCTGCCTGGTCTGCCACCGTTCTAGACCGAGACCAGAGCAACATCTTCCAGGAAATGTACCTGAATTCCTCGGCCCAGGGTATCCCGGCGTTCCTTGATAACGTCTCCGATCCAGAGTTCAAGGAACTTGGTGACAGACTGGCTTCCGCTGACTTCTCGACCGTTGAAGAACGCCACGATATGATGGCCCGCGCCCTCGAGCTTTCGCTCCAGGACTCGCTGCAGGTCTTCTTAATCGATGGCAAGCAGTACGTCCCGCACGTGGAAGGCCTGGTCGCCACCGCTGATCTGGCTGCCGGTGTTGAAGGCTCCCAGATCTATCCGCACACCATGCGCTGGGCTGATCAGGAAGGTGGTACAGTTCGTTGGGCTACCCAGGATCTGTTCGCTGAACCCTGGAACCCGGTGGCTGGCTCCAACTGGTCATTCGATAAAGGCGTCATTCGTGCTGTAACCGGTAACGATGTCGTTTACGATCCCTTCACTGGTTTGGTATGGCCGCTGCGCCTCGAATCTGCCGATGTTGTGATCAAGGAAGGCTTACCCGTCGCCAAGACTTTGGACTGGGTCAACCTTTCCTTCGAACCTGAAATCGCGGTTCCTGGTGATGTCTGGGCTGACTGGGACGCTACTGCGCAGACCTTCATCACTGCTGAAACACGCTTCCCCGAAGGCACCACTGCCAACGCCAAGATCACCATGCATTACCCGGCTGACCTGTTCGAAACGGTCAAATGGCACGACGGCTCCAACGTTTCCGTTGCTGACTTCGTGATGGCTATGATCATGACCTTCGACCGCTCCAAGCCCGAAAGCGCCATCTATGACGAGCAGTCTGTCCCGACGTTCGATGTCTTCATGAGCCAGTTCAAGGGTATGAAGATCGTCTCGACCGATCCGCTGGTAGTGGATTATTACACCGACACTTACAGCCTGGATGCCGAGCTCACCATCCCGTTGATCTGGCCGGTGTACGCCAATAATGTCGAAGAATCCGACTGGGGCTTCATCGCCATCGCGAACGCCGCTGAAGCCGGCGGCGAACTGGCTTACTCGGTTGACAAAGCCCTGGCCCAGGAGGTCGAGCAAACCAGCTACATTGGCGGCCCGAGCCTCGAGATCCTGGCTAAATACCTGGATACCGCCATCGCCGAGCAGACCATTCCGTATGCCCCGACTCTGGGCGAATACCTGACAGCAGAAGAAGCGGTTGCCCGCTACGAAGCGCTCAAAGCCTGGTACGGAGAACACGGTCACTTTAAGATTGGTACCGGACCCTACTTCATCGATCAGGCCTTCCTGACCGAAAAGACCGCCACCGTCAAGCAATTCGCCGATTATCCTGATCTGGCAGATCGCTGGGCTGGCTGGTCGACCCCCAAACTGGCGGCCGTTGAACTCGACGGCCCCGGCCAGGTGAAAATTGGCGAAGAAGCCACCTTTGATGTGTTCATAACCTTCAATGACGAACCGTATGCCACTGACGAAATCAAGATGGTCAAATTCCTGCTTTACAATGCATCGAATGAGATCGTTAAGGTTGCCGAAGCGGTAGCCGTCGAAGATGGTCAATTCAGCATCGTCCTCGATGCTGCGACTACCAGCGCTCTTGCGGCTGGTTCGAACAAACTCGAGGTCGCTGTCGTTCCGTTGACGGTCTCACAACCGACCTTCGTGTCGATTGAGTTCGTCACAGCTCAGTAAGGCAAGTTTTGAAAGACCGTTAAATGTATAACGATAGGGGCAAGTGCTTCACTTGCCCCTATTCATCCTAATATAGAGGGTAAGAAGATATGGAACAGGAAACTCAAGCGGGCGTTCTTAGCGTAAAAAAGAAAGGAACAACCTCTGCTGTTTCACGGGTTGCCCGCTTCATGGGTGTCCGGGCGATCACCCTGTTTTTTACGGTGGTCATAGGCATTTACACCACCATCATGATCGCCAACATGGGCGGTTATGTCGATGAGATTAAGCGCAACGACATCCGCGAGCGGGTCAATATGCAAGTAGCCCAAATGACCGCCAACAAAAGCGGTATTACGACTGAACAACGCCGTGAGCTGGCGGACAGTATGGTCGCCCTGGAAGTAAAGCGTCAGGGGCTGGATACGCCATTTGCGATCCGGTCTGTTCGGTATCTGGCGGATTCACTGCGATTAGAACTCGGTCGGGCGACCAACATGGTCAGCGACAACGGCTCACGCGAGGTGCGCAACATTATCCTCGAGCGCTTGCCGGCTACTTTATTGCTTATGGGTACGTCGCAATTATTTCTATTCTTTTTTAGCGTTCTTATTGCGTTAACCCTTTCGCGAGCCTATGGCAGCTTCTGGGACAAGATGGTCATCACGCTTTCACCAACCTCCGCGGCGCCGCCGTGGTTTTATGGCATTTTCTTCATATTGATTTTTGCAGCCATCTTCAGGATTCTACCGTTTGGCGGAATGGTTACCGCACCAGTTCCGGATAATACATTCGGATATATTCTGGACGTCCTAAAGCATCTGATCTTGCCAGCTGGTTCACTCATTATCAGCTCTCTATTCCTCAGCATTTACAACTGGCGAACGTTCTTTTTGATCTATTCCAGTGAAGACTACGTGGATATGGCTAAGGCTAAAGGGTTGCCATCCCGCGATATCGAACGCCGCTACATTTTGCGCCCAACGCTGCCAACCATCATCACCAACTTTGCACTGCTGGTGATCGGTCTATGGACCGGCGCAACGATCACCGAAACAGTATTCCTATGGCCTGGCCTGGGGCGTACCATTTTCCGGGCAATTGGTTTATTTGACACGCCTGTAATTGTCGGATCGACGATTATTTATGCCTACTTACTGGCTATTACCGTTTTCCTTCTGGATTTTGTTTATGTGCTGGTGGATCCTCGTGTGAAAGTGGGTGGTGGAAAGTAAAATGAAGACGATCAATAAAACTTTCAAGCAAATCTCCCAGTACCCTTCAGCAGTTTTTGGTCTCTTTATCATTTTATTGCTGGTAATATTAGCAGTTTACGCTATAGCGACGATCCCCTACTCTGAAGCCATTCGTCTGTGGCGCGGCGGAGAGGAAGTCGTGTATATGAACCCGAAAAACGTCCCGCCCGCCTGGATGAACATATTTCGGAAGACCAAATTACCCGAATCGTTTGCGGTCAAAAGCAGCGAAGGCGAGATTAGCAAGGTAGTCACTCCCGGCGCCGATAACACAGCTTCCATCGATTTCGAATACCCTTTTGAGTTCGATTACGATGTGTACCCGCAAGAGATGATGTTGTATTTCACCTCGACTTTTGCGAGTAAAAACCCCTTCGTATCCATCTACCTCATTACACCGACAGGCGAGGAGCTCCGGGTCGGCGACTTTGGCGTCAGCGCCAGACAAACCTTCCGTTTTTCTCAAGAAGAGCGATTCATCCGCCGTCTGGTGCGTGAAAAACGCAACGAAAACCCGATGATCGGCATTTTCTCCATTCCAGAAACCCAACCGCCAGTGCCGCAAAAAGGCACCTATAAATTGGTTGTCCAGGCGCAAACTTTTGAAGCCAACTCGGACCTGAATGTGGAATTCGTTTTGCATGGGCAGTCGTACGGTCTGGCAGGCACCGACCACGCCCGGCGAGATCTGATGGTGGCGCTGTTGTGGGGCGCACCGATCGCGCTGGCCTTTGGTTTATTGGCTGCTCTGGCTACCTCCATTCTTTCCATGTCTATTGCCGCCATTGGCGCCTGGTACGGTGGATGGTTGGACGAATTGATCCAGCGCATCACCGAAGTCAACCTGGTGCTGCCGTTCCTGGCAATTTTGATCATGGTCGGTACTTTCTATACCACCAGTATCTGGACCATTCTGGGTGTGACCATTGCACTCAGTATTTTTACAGGCGCGGTCAAATCCTACCGGGCAGTCTTCCTGCAGGTAAAGGAATCAACATATATTGAAGCCGCTAAGGCTTATGGCGCCAGCAACATCCGCATAATTTTCCTGTACCTGATCCCGCGCATGATCCCGCTGCTCATCCCAACCCTGGTTTCCGCTGTGCCAGCCTACGTATTCCTGGAGGCATCGCTGGCGCTGCTGGGCCTGGGCGATCCGGTGCTGCCTACCTGGGGTAAAGTCATCAATGATGCCTATTCCAACGGGGCATTGTATAAAGGACAATACTACTGGATTTTGGAACCCGCTGTGCTGCTCATGATCACTGGACTGGGTTTCGCGATGTTGGGCTTTGCTCTCGATCGCATTTTCAACCCGAGACTGAGAGGAATTTAACGACATGGCGGACACAACACTGCTGCAACTCGAAAATCTAAAGTTACACTTCAAAACCGGCCGCGGCACGGTTCAAGCCGTGGACGGGGTTGATTTCACCCTGAATGCCAACGAAGCCATCGTAGTGGTTGGCGAATCAGGCTGCGGCAAGAGTTCGCTGGCCAAAGCCATTTTGCGCCTGTTGCCGCGCAATGTGCAGGAATACTCCGGCAAGGTCTACCTTCATGGCCGGGAGTTGATGGAACTGACCGACGAAGAATATCGCCAGCAGATCCGCTGGATCAAAATGGCCATGGTACCGCAGGCTGCTATGAATGCCCTTAACCCGGTGCTCAAAGTCGGCGATCAGGTAGCTGAACCGATGATGGTGCACTTTGGCGTCAAAAAAGACGAGGCGCTGGCTCAAGCGCAAAAAATGTTCCAACATGTGGGTGTGCCGGATGATTTCATTGGCCGTTATGCCTTTGAGCTGAGCGGCGGCATGCGCCAGCGCGTGGCACTGGCCATGTCATTGGTAACCACGCCAGATCTGATCATCCTGGACGAGCCGACTTCGGCGTTGGATGTGTTGACCCAGGCCAATATCTTTAACCTACTCAAACGCATCAAGTCGCAGATGGCCACCAGTTTTATCCTGATCACCCATGATATCGCCACTTCCAGCGAGCTGGCTGACCGGGCTGCTGTAATGTACGCTGGCCAAATCGTGGAAGTCAGCGATGCGAAGACCTTCTACAGTCAACCGCATCATCCTTATTCAGCCAAACTGATGGCCAGTGTGCCCAAGCTGCGTGGTAACGCCATCCCGGATTTCATCGTCGGTCAACCACCCAGCCTGATCAACCCACCCACTGGCTGCCGCTTCGCGGCCCGCTGCCCGAAACGGTTTGCCCGTTGTGTGGAGGAACCGCCAGTGATTCAATTGGATGGCAATTTAGTCAAATGTTGGTTGTACGCCTAAGGCGGGGTGAATAATGACTCTTGAACAAGACAAAATACAGCAAAAGCTTGCCATTCCCGAGAATAATAAACCGGTACTAACCGATGCAATGCTGTCGGTCCAGAATTTACGGGTACATTTCGAATTGCGCAAGTTCGGTTTTGGTCACGCTGGGTACGTAAAAGCGGTCGACGGCGTCAGCTTTGAATTGAAACGCGGCTCCTCGATCGCTATCGTGGGTGAAAGCGGCTGCGGAAAGACCAGCCTGATGAAGACCATCCTGGCGTTATATAAACCGACCGCCGGGCATGTAATTTTTGACGGCAAAGACCTGAGCACACTAAAAGGCCGCGAGATTAAGAAATACCGCTCCGAGGTCGGCTATGTGCAGCAAGATCCTTACGGTGCGCTGGCCCCATTTATGACCGTGCAGCGCATTTTAGAGGAGCCGCTGATCATCAATGACGTAAAGGACCCGGCAGAACGAACTCAGCGGATTGCCAAGGTGCTGGAAGAAGTCAAGATGACGCCGGTCAATGAGTTCCTGCCAAAATTCCCGCATCAACTAAGCGGTGGTCAGCAGCAGCGCATCGTAATCGCCCGCGCCATGATCCTCAATCCGAAATTATTGGTGGCAGATGAGCCGGTGTCCATGCTCGACGCCTCGGTGCGCGTCGAAATTCTTAAATTGCTGCGCGGGTTGCAGGAAAAGTACAACCTGGCGTTGATCTACGTTACGCATGATCTTTCCACCGTGCGCTACTTCTCAGAACGTATTTTTGTGATGTATGCCGGACAGGTGATCGAGAAAGGTGAGGTGGATTTGCTGGTAAATAATCCGCTGCACCCGTACACCTATGCCTTATTACAGGGTACATCGGATCCGGATGCTCACAATTCGACGGTGATGAAGGAAGTGCCGCCAGGTGAGCCGCCCAGCCTGGTGAACCCGCCGGCTGGTTGCCGCTTCCACCCGCGCTGTCCGAAGATTATCCGAGGCGTGTGCGATGTGAAAGTACCGCCAGAATTTGAACCGGTACCCGGTCAGTTGACAGCCTGTTGGTTGTACGAATGAGCTTTTTTACCCCCATCCGCATGTTGATCATCGGCGGAATCTTTGTAGTGGCTTCCGTTGTATTGCCATTGCTGATGGTGGTAAAAGTGCTCGAGTCAACGATTTTTTTGAATTTTTTTTCATACATCATTGGACTGGTTGGCACCTTTTTGGGAATTGCTGGCGCATCCATGTACGTGAAGTACAACCGCAGGAAATAGCCAGGGTCGTTTTAATTGAAAATCCTTATAGACAAGGATTCAACATTTAATCGCGAAGTTGTAGGTCGGATTAAGGGCGACGAAATATTCCACCTCGCCCAAAATATCGACAGGCCGAAATCCGACAACCAGGCAGCGCAAAATATTTGTAGGTCGGATTGAGGGCGAGGAAATATTCCACCTCGCCCAAAAATACCGGAAGCCCGAAATCCGACACACAGGATTAAAAATTTTTCTGGCGTCAGGAAATTATAAGTGTCGGTTTTCGGGGCTGCCCATGTAATATAGGAAATTTGGGTTTAGTCGCCCCTCAAACCGACCTTTGAAGGTCTATTATTGTCGGTTTTCGGAGCTGCGAAGGTAATATAGGATTTTTGGACGTTGTTCACCCCTCAAACCGACCTACGAAGGTCTATTATTGTCGGTTTTCGGGGCTGCGAAGGTAACAAAGGAATAAAGGATGTTGTGCGCCCTTCAAACCGACCTACTTAAACCATGACCTCAAGCTGACCTACGAAATGAGCATTTCACCGGCCATGCCAAAAATATCATAGGCAGGTTTGGCGTCTTTTACATGATTGGTGAAAAGGAAAATTCGGCAATCGCGGGTGTAGCCCCAATCATGAAAGACACCTTGTATGGAACCGGTCTTGTGATAAAAATCCAGCTGGTCGCGCGGGACATTGCGTTTGAGCAGTAAATCGTCGGTGTTGACCAGCAACATCGGCTCCACCCAGGCTTTCTCTTCTGGCGTCAGCCTGTCAAAAAGGTCAAATAAACGCACCGCGTCTGAAGCGCTGACCCAGTTGTCCAATCCTTGATCGCGCGCTTTGAAATCCATCAACTTACGCTGCAATTCGGTGCCCTGCAAGCCTAAATCAGTATGAAACACGCGCTGTACTTCCTCCAACCCTATGCGGCGAATAACCAAATTGGTGCACAGGTTATCCGAGAGTGCCATCATCATCAAGAGCACGTCCTGAAATGGCAGCTGGCGACCTAGAAATTGATAGGCAAAACCGGCGCCGCGTACCTGCGGTTCCGCGTTCAAATCGCACAATTCTGCCCGGTTGACAGCACCTTGCCGCTCCAACTGGACCCAGGTCAGCAATAACGGCAGCTTGATGATCGACGCGGATGGAAAGCGGTCGCAATTGCTTTCCTGTACCGCTTCCTGTCCCTGATGGCGGAAAAAAAATGCGTATTGAAAATCCTGGTGTTGTAATGCAGTAATAATTTGTTTGATTTCCATTCGCTAATTATAATGTTTGTCCGTTTTTAACAGGAAGAACATCTCACATTGTTTGACATCCTTAAATAATTCAGGTAGAATCATTTTTAGCCTTAATTGCTAGAATCAGGCTAATCCCCCTCTGTACTACCCCTCCCGCTGTACAAAACAGCCATCCGACAACTTAGAGGTCAATTGCATGGCAGAATTATTAAATGTGCAAGGCCTGGAAACACAATTTCGCACAAGGGAAGGGACAGTCCATGCGGTTAATGGTGTCTCTTTCGGGTTAAAAGAAGGTGAAACCCTGGGAATTGTGGGGGAGAGTGGATGCGGTAAAAGCGTGACAGTAATGTCGATGCTGCGCCTGATTCCATCCCCCCCGGGAAAAGTAAGCGCTGGAAAAGCTCTATTCCAGGGAAAAGACTTGCTCAAAATGAGCGATGACGAGATTCGCCATATCCGCGGATCTCAAATCAGCATGGTTTTCCAGGATCCTATGACCTCGTTCAACCCTGTGTTGACGATCGGCCGTCAGGTGTCTGAGCCGCTTGAAGTCCACATGGGGATGAACCGCAGGCAGGCAGAAGACCGGGTGGTGGAGATGCTCACCAAGGTGGGTATTCCCAACCCGCGTGACCGGCTCAATGATTATCCTCACCAATTTTCTGGTGGTATGCGCCAACGTGTCATGATCGCCATGGCATTGGTTTGTACTCCGCAAATATTGATCGCTGACGAGCCGACCACCGCGTTGGACGTTACCATTCAAGCGCAAATAATTGAACTGGCTAAGCGCATCCGCGATGACCTGGGTATGGCGATCATCTGGATCACGCATGATTTAGGCGTCATTGCCGGTCTGGCCGACCGCCTGGCGGTGATGTACGGCGGGTATATTATCGAGACCGCTCCTATTCGGGACGTTTATGCTCACCCCAGTCACCCCTATACCCTTGGCCTGTTGGGCAGCTTGCCGCGTATGGATGAATCCGGACAGCGGCGGCTGGTTTCGATCGAGGGTTTGCCGCCTGTGCTGCTGGAAAAACCCAATTTCTGCCCGTTTGCGCCGCGCTGCAAATTTGTTGTCGAACGCTGCTGGAAAGAGAATCCGCCTTTGATGCAAGTCTCTCCGGATCATACTGCAGCCTGTTGGGTAAATCCTGAAACCGGGAGAGAACGTTAATGGCTGCCGCTGAAGTATTGCTAAACGTCGTTGAACTGGTCAAGCATTTCCCGATCATGAAGGGTGTCTTGATTCAGAAGCAGGTTGGCGCCGTGCACGCTGTGGACGGTGTCAACTTCGATATTCGAAAAGGTGAAACCCTCGGATTGGTGGGTGAGTCAGGATGTGGTAAATCCACAACCGGACGCGCGATCTTGCAATTGCACCGCCCGACCTCTGGCAGTGTATTTTATGAAGGCAAGGATCTGGTCAAACTGAAAGGCGAGACCTTGCGCAAAACGCGCCGCCGCATGCAAATGATTTTCCAGGATCCGTACGCCAGCCTTAACCCGCGCATGACCGTCGGTCAAATCATCACAGAGCCGATGCTGATTCATGACATGACCACACAGAAAGATGCTCAGGGTCATGCAGAACGGCTGCTTAAACTGGTTGGTCTTAACCCGGCTTATACCAGCCGCTACCCCCACGAATTCTCCGGCGGTCAGCGCCAGCGTATTGGCATTGCCCGCGCTCTGGCGTTGGAACCTGCTTTGATCGTCTGCGACGAACCCATCTCCGCGTTGGATGTGTCCATCCAGGCACAGGTGGTAAACCTGCTTGAGGATCTTCAAGCCCAGTTAGGCCTGACCTACCTGTTCATCGCCCACGACTTATCCATGGTGCGCCACATCAGCGACCGGGTAGCCGTGATGTACCTGGGAATCATCGTTGAAATGACCACGCGCGATGAGCTCTACGCTCACCCACTGCATCCTTATACGCAGGCGCTTCTTTCAGCCGTGCCCATCCCGGACCCGGTGATTGAGGCCAACCGTAAGCGTATTATCCTCACCGGCGACGTACCTTCTCCTGTTAATCCCCCATCCGGCTGCCGGTTCCGGACACGCTGCCCGTTGGCAGCCGAAATTTGCAAGGAGAAGAAACCTGAATTCCGCGAGGTTGCCCCGGATCACTGGGTAGCCTGCCACATGGTTTAATTGTCGATAGCATTGACTGGCAACTTACTGGAGGGAGGTGGTAGGCGGTAGGGCAATCGCACGACCTGTGTCAAAGAAACCAAACTGGTTTCGACCACTGTTTGTTTCCCTATTATCCTGTAAGGAGGAGAATCACATGCGATCCAAATTGTTCGTGTTCATGTCGCTCTTGATCCTGGCCAGCTTTGTTCTTTCAGCCTGCCAGCCTGTAGCGCCAACTCCCGAGAAAGTCGTGGAGACTGTTGTCATCGAGGTGGAAGGCGAGACCGTCGTCGTAACTGCGACTCCCGCCCCTGTGGCTGCTGAAACGCCGACCCTGCGCGTCAACTTAGGCTCCTGGCCTGATATCATCGACCCGCAGAAATCATCCTTCGTGAACGAAATCGCTCACCTCAAGATGATGTACGAAGGTCTGACCACCCTGGACAAAGATCTTGTAACCGTCCCCGGTGCTGCAGAATCCTGGGAATACAATGCCGACGCCACCGAGCTGACCTTCACCCTGCGCGAAGGTCTCAAGTACTCCGACGGCACCCTGTTGAATGCCAAGCGCTTTGAGTATTCACTCTTCCGCAATGTCGATCCCGCCACAGCTGGCGAGTATGCTGCCATCACCGATGACATCGCTGGCGCGAAAGAATGGCGCTATGCTGAAGACACCACTCTGCCCGAACTGCGCGAAGGCCTTCAGGTCGCCGCTCTAGACATGGCTGGCAATGCCTGCACCGATTACGAACAGGCTGACTGCCGCATCCTCAAGATCGGCCTTGCCCAGGCTGCTCCCTACTTCCACACCGTCATGAGCCTGTGGGTAACTTTCCCCGCCAAGGAAGAACTCATTTCGGAAGGTGGAGACATCTGGTGGACGTCCTCCAAGTTCCATGTTGGTAACGGCCCCTTCGTGGTCAAATCACTGGAACCCTATGTGCGCGGTTTCTTCGAACCCAATCCCAATTACTGGGGCGGCGTAGCTTCCTACAACCTGGAATTCCGCTACATCACTGACTCAGCCGTTTCCTTCGAAGCCTACAAGAACAACGAATTCGACATTGTTCCGTTGGCTGCTGAAGACCTGGCGACTGTCCAGAACGATGCCACCCTGAATGCTGAAGCCAATATCTATGCCGGCTCCTGCACCTACGCTGTCATGTTCCACCAGCTCAAGGAACCCTTCACCAATCAGAAGGTCCGCGAAGCCTTTGCCATGGCACTGGACCGCGAAACCTGGGTCTCCGATGTCCTTAATGGACTTGGTTCCCCCACCCTGACCTGGATTCCCCCTGGATTCCCTGGATATGACGCTGAAGAAAACCGCTGGGGCTTCGATCCTGCCGCTGCGCAGGCCGCTCTGGCCGAATCGGGTTACACCGTGGAAAACGGTGCGCTGCTCGACCCGACAGGCGCTGCCATCGATATGATCGATACCTTCTCTGACACCCCCCGCAACCGCGTCCGCCACGAGTGGCTGGTTGCCAAGTGGAAGGAAGTTTTGGGCGTCGATATCGCTCTCAATCCGGTTGAGTCCACCACCTACACCGCCATGACCAAGGACATCAGCACTGCTCCGCAGATGTTCATCCTCGGTTGGTGCGCGGACTACCCCGATCCCCAGAACTGGCTCTCTGTGTACTGGAAGACAGGCGCCTTTGGCGAGCGCATTGGCTACTCGAATCCTGAACTGGATGCCAAGTTAGCCGAAGCCGACTCAACAGTTGACCCAGAAGCCCGTATGCCCATCTATGCCGAAGCTCAGCGCATGCTGACCGATGGCGCCCCGGTTGCCTTCATGTGGAACAACGTCAACTCCTATCTGGTAAAACCGTGGGTCAAGGGCGTTGTCCAAACCCCGCAGGATTCCGGTTGGCCTGGCGATATTGCTCCTCTGGCCATCACCATCGACACCACGATGCTTCCGTAATTTCTGCGAAGCATTCCATTCCTGAAATAGTAAATAAATTAGGCCGGTCTGTTCTGACAACAGGACAGACCGGCCGAAATCCCGCAAGCGTTGGCTTACGCGGAAACTCGAAATTAGGATCGAACAGATATGGGTAAATTTCTACTGCGCCGCATGTTATGGCTAATCCCGGTGATTCTGGTTGTTTCGTCCATCACATTTGTCCTGATGCACGCTGCCCCCGGCGGCCCATGGGACCGGGACCTTAGCGCACGTCAGGTGGACCCCGCGACCCAAAGGATGCTGAATGAGTATTACGGGCTGGATAAACCGCTCTGGCGGCAGTTCATGTCGTATCTCATCGGCGACGTAACCACTGAAGGAAAATTTGACTGCGGCCTGATTTGCGGCGATCTTGGCCCATCATACCGCCAACGGGGTTTGTCCATTCAGCAGGTTTTGTTCAGACCTCCGGAAGAAAAAAGTATCATTTACAGCCGTTTCGGTTATTCAATGCGGCTTGGGCTTTATTCACTTTTGTTTGCAGTTATCATCGGCATTCCAGCGGGTGTACTTTCAGCACTCAAGCAAAATACGATGGTCGACTACATTAGCCTGTTTATCGTCACCATCGGCATCTCAGTACCTAATTTTGTGATGGCGATCTTCTTGATTATTATTTTCGCCTCTACACTGCACATGGTCAGTATCGTCCCAAGAAGTTGGGATGAAGTCAGCGTATGGATCTTGCCAGCCGTGATTTTAGGATTTAATACCATGGCGCGCACTGCGCGCCTGACCCGCGCCTCCATGCTTGAGACAATGCGCCAGGATTTTATCCGCACCGCCCGGTCGAAAGGTCTGTCGGAACGTGTGGTTATCATCCGGCACATGATTAAGAACTCGCTCATACCCGTTGTTACCATTCTCGGCCCGGCGTTGGCAGGTTTGGTAACCGGTTCATTTATTATCGAAACGATGTTTGGCTTCCCAGGCATGGGACGGGCTTACGTGACTGCCATCGGTCAGCGTGATTACTCCATGATTATGGGCACCACCTTGATTTATGCGGTTTTGGTGGCACTGGCCAACGTTAGCGTTGATGTCGTTTATGTCTTCCTGGATCCGCGGATTCGGCTGGATTAATAGGTATCCTATGACAACCCAAGTTTCTCACCCCTCTACCGGTCAGACGCAGGCCCATATCGCCGATTTGACCAACATGTCCGTCAAACCGCGCAGTCTGTGGATGGATGCCTGGTCACGCTTGATAAAAAATAAAGCCTCGGTCGTGGGCATGTTCGTGATCGCCGTTTTTACGCTTTTGGCTCTATTTGCCAGTGTCATTGCCCCGCACAACCCGCTTCAAATCAATGATGGTCAGGGCTTTTTGCCGCCGGTCTGGTTGGAAGTTGGCCCGAATGGTAAACCCAGCGATCCGTCCTTCTTTTTCGGCACTGATACCCTCGGCCGGGACGTACTCAGCCGCACAATGTACGGCGCGCGCGTGTCCATGACCGTCGGATTTTTACCAACCTTCATCGTGATTATTATCGGAACAATTGTCGGATTGTTCGCGGGTTACCGCGGCGGTAGAATTGATAACCTGTTAATGCGATTAACCGACGTGTTTTATGCCTTTCCGGACCTGCTGTTCTTTATCATCGTCATGGTTACACTGCGGCAAACCTATATAGGTCAACTACTGAATGGACTATTTTTATTATTTAGTGCCCTGGCAATAGTCGGCTGGGTCGGATTCGCGCGGATTGTGCGCGGGCAAACGCTGTCTTTGAAAGAGAAGGAATTCATCGAAGCCGCGCGCTGCATGGGCGCCACCGACTCGCGCATTATGTTCCGCCATATTCTGCCGAATGCGCTCAGCCCCGTCATTATCTTGACGGCCATGTCGATCCCGGGGTACATCATCACTGAAGCCATTCTGGGGTACCTTGGACTGGGTTTGATCCCATCCACCAACCCGAATGATTTCTTCATCACCAGCTGGGGTGCGTCGATGTTGGAAGGTCAGACCGCCATCAACGCGCAGCCCTGGCTGCTGTTGGCACCCGCCATCGCGGTATCACTGGTGGTGCTGGCGTTCACCTTCCTGGGTGACGGTCTGCGCGACGCGCTCGATCCCCGTCTGCAAGGCACACAGTAAAAAGAACATCTAATAAGATCATTGAGCGGCAGAACACCAGCCGCTCTTTTTATTTAATGTAAGGGCACGGGGATTTTGACAATAATAACTCTTCAATTACCCCCCGTGCCCCTCCAAACGATAACATCAATCTATGCCTATTTCTTGGTTATAATTGACCGCAACCCATTAAGGATACTCCGCATGCCTCGACGCAATTCGATCATCGCTGTCCTACTGCTGGCAGCTGTACTTCTGACAGCCTGCAATGGAACACCCACCCCAACCAACCCGCCGCTAACGCCAACCGATAGCCTTAGCGCCACTCCAACCGCCACAACCGAGCCGCCCAGCGAATTGACGGTCTGCCTGGGTCGAGAGCCGCTCACTTTATACTTGTACGGCGGGTCATCCCGGGCGCAGTGGAGCGTACTGGAAGCCATCTATGATGGTCCGATCGACCGGCGGGGTTACGTTGACCAACCGGTGATCCTGACCGACCTGCCTTCATTGGGCAATGGCGACGCGTTGATTTCGCCGGTGAGCGTTCAGCGCGGTCAAATGGTGCAGACTGCCGACGGTAAACTGGTGCCGCTGGACACCGGATTAATCGTCCTGCCTGCGGGTTGCAGTGACGCTGGCTGTGCGGTCGCGTGGGACGGCACAAGCGCGCTGGAAATGGACCAGCAGCGTCTCACCTACCGGTTGATCCCGGGGTTGACCTGGTCTGACGGTGCGCCATTGACCGCGGCAGACTCGGTTTATTCCTTCCAGGTGGCCTCCGACCCGGCTACGCCGATTAATCCCCTGGCGATCGACCAGACGGAGGACTACACCGCGCTGGATGACACTACCGTGGTATGGACGGGGGTGCCAGGCTACCACACGGATGATCCAGCGGCTTACTTTTTTATCCCATTGCCGCAGCATACCTATGGTGAGTTTACCCCTGCTGAACTGCTGACCGCGGACATCTCACATCGCACACCGCTGGGCTGGGGTCCATATGTGATCGAATCCTGGACGCCGGCAGATTCAATCACACTGACGCGCAACCCGAATTACTTCCGCGCCAGCGAGGGGCTGCCGCGTTTTGACCAACTGACCTACCGTTTCCTTGGCGAGCAGGCCGATAACAATCTGGTGGCTCTGGTTGAGGGTGAATGCGATATTGTGGATGAAACCACTTTGTTGGAAGAGCAGTTGCAATCGGTGCGCATCACTGAGCTCAACGGACGCATAAAAACGCACGTCAGCTTAGGTCCGGAATGGGAGCACCTCGATTTTGGGGTGAAACCGGCTGCCTATGATGCCGGTCTTAATCCGTCATTGGTCACCCGCCAGGACTACTTCAGCGATATCCGCGTGCGCCAGGCTGTGGAGGCTTGCATAAACCGCCCAACGCTGGTGAGTGAGTTACTATTCAACCAGTCGCAGGTGGTAAACGGCTTCTTCCCGCCAGATCATCTGCTATATGCAGCCGATTTACCCCAAATGGCGTTTGACCCGGCGGCGGGTGCTCAGCTGTTGGACCAGGCGGGATGGCTGGATGCGGATAATGACCCGGTGACGCCGCGGGTGGCGGCCGGGGTGGCGAATGTATTGGACGGCACTCCGCTGGCGATCACCTATGCCACCACCGGCGAAGCGCTGCGCGTCTCCACCGCCGCGTCCATTGCCAAAATGCTGGGAGAATGCGGGATAAAAGTCACGGTGCAGACCATGGAGCCTGGTGCACTGTATTCACCCGGTCCCGCCGGTGCTTTATTTGGCCGCAACTTTGACCTGGCCCAGTTTGCCTGGCAATCCGGGCGCGAATCGCCCTGTTTCCTGTACACCAGCGCGCAAATCCCCTCAGCGGAAAATGGCTGGCTGGGCGTAAACATCACCGGTTGGAGCGACCCGGCATTCGACGCTGCCTGTCAGGCAGCACTTGACGCCGATCCCGCTCAACCAGAAGCATATACGGCTGCCAACCGCGCCGTGCAGGAAATGTTTGCCCAATCCTTGCCTGTTCTACCGTTGTATTACACGGTTCACATCACGGCAACCCGGCCTGACTTATGCGGATTGCAGGTTGATTCCAGCGCTCGCAGCGAGTTCTGGAACCTGGAAGCACTGGCTACTGGCAGCGGTTGCCCGTAATCCCGCACCAGTGCAATTGTCAGTTTTGATAAGATCTGCCGGGCGAATGCATCCTCCCGAGGTTCTGCTATAATCATTTCATCTCCAGACGTTGATAATCCGAGGGAATATGTCCGTAAAGCGGGTGCTGATTGTTGACGATGCATATGAATTAGGCCGGATGTTGCGGGCTGCGGTTGAAACGTTGGGTGCCGGGCTGGATGTGAATTTGGTGCCCTCAGCCGAAGAAGCCTTACTTGAGCATGCCCGTCAACCGCTGGACCTGTTGGTTGTGGATATTCGGCTGCCGGGAATGTCTGGTCTGGATTTGACCAGACGTCTGCGCGAACGCGGCAGCACCATGAAAATTTTATTGATTACCGGAATGCCGGATAAGGACATTCCGGCTAAAGCTACAGCCGTGGGCGCTGACCGCTTTATGCCCAAACCGTTCCTGATGTCGGAATTTTTGGCGGTTACCGGCGAATTGCTTGGATTACAACCCCCCGCACTGGAGCAGCCTCATACGCAGCCAGCAGTTGATGTACCGCCAGTGACTGACCTGCCCGGCGTGCTGCAGGGATTGCGCAAGTCGCTGGGGGCAGCCCTCGTGCTGCTGGCAGATGACCGCGGCAAAGTAGTAGCCCAAACTGGCTTGCATACCGAGCTGGAATTTGATCAACAATGGGCGACGACGATCCTGGCGTCCCTCAGTGCGCTGCAGAAGGCATCGCGTCTGGTCAACAGCGGCATGCCGCAAGGTGCCATGGTTTTGCGCGGGCCAGAGCAGCAATTGATTGCTGCACCAGTGGGTGATTATGCCCTGGTCATCGGGCTGGGGGCTGATAAAAGCGGATTACGATCCGCGCTGGCTCTGGAAGAGGCGCTGACTGCTCAGGCGCAATTGGTGCGCATCCTGGATCAAACTGGCGTAGATTTCCGAGCCGTACCGGCTGTTTCTACGTCACCCAGCGCATCTACGGCTGCGCTCAATAAGAAATCTGCCGCCTCGCCCCGGCATTCGGTGATCGACACGGTGACGAAAGCCCACGTCAAGTCAACGTCCAAGCCGCCGGTTGAGGAAACGCCGCCGCCATTGAAAACCGAAGATAAACCTTTGCCGTCCGAAAAGAAGCCTGCGGTAAAAGAACCTACGGTGACGAGAGCCCAATCCGTAAAGCCGGTGGAAAAACCTGAAAAGAGGGCGGAAAAGCTGCCGGTAGTACCAGCCTTCGAAAGTACGGAAAATCTGGTAGGTCCGTTCACCGATTATTCGGAAGAGACTCTGCAAGCGTTGGTGGAACAATCCGAAAAGACACTGGGGACTAAAAAGGCGGATGAATACTGGGATCAGGCTGTCACCGACACACCGGCAATGGTCGAATCGCCGGATGTGTTGACTTTTGAAGAGGCGCAACAATTGGGGCTGACGCCGGAAACGGAATAGCGCGTACTTGCGCGGGTCGATTATTGGTATGAAATTTCGCATTTATAGATTGACGGGAATCATCGCAATTACCCTTATTGCCATGTTGACCGGTTTGCGGCTGCCGCATCCGGCAGCTGCTCAAGTGATTCAGCCCAACCCGCGGGTGGAGCAGAAATTGCTGGACGAGCTGCAAGCCAATGGCAGCGCTGATTTTGTGATCGAGATGGCCGAGCAGGCTGATTTAAGCGCCGCTTACGCGATCAGCGATTGGAACGAGCGCGGGCAGTATGTGGTGGATACCCTCAAAGCCACAGCCGATCGCAGCCAGAAGGGCGTCAGAGGCCAGCTGGAACGTCAGGGAGCACGTTATACTGCCTATTTCGCCAGTAATGTCGTAGTGGTGCGGGGCGGCAGTCAGCGCGCCCTGGAGGCGGTTGCGAATTTACCGGAGGTCGCGCGCGTCCGTGCGCCAATCATGGTGCGGCTGGAGCCAGTGCAGTCAAAAATCCTCCAGCCGTTTAGATTAACGCTGCCTCAGGCATCCATTCAGGGAGTCACAGACTGGGGAATTACCGATACAGGTGCGCCGTCATTTTGGTCCACTTTTGAACGCCAGGGCGAGGGAATTATCGTTGCCAATATTGATTCAGGTGTTAAATATAATCACCCGGCATTGGCTCAATCATATAGGTGTGTAGCGGGAAATGCCGATGATTCGAGATGTTGGTTTAATGCAAATCCAGGTGTAAATTGTCCAATAGGCGTGCCATGCGATGATAATGGACATGGAACACATACCATGGGGACAATGGTAGGAAATGACGATTCGGTATTGACCGATAACGTTGGTATGGCCCCATCAGCTCAATGGATTGCTTGCAGGGCGTTTCGCGGAACTGAGGATGCGCCTGATGCAGCCCTGAATGCCTGTGCAGAATGGATTCTTGCACCTGCATCAAATCCAGCGAACCGTCCGCACGTCGTCAATAATTCATGGGGAATAACCGGACATAACGAATGGTTTCGCCCCATAGTCCGAGCTTGGTTAGCGGCTGGGATATTTCCAGTGTTTTCAGCTGGGAACAGTGGCAGCAATTCGACTTGCGGTAACATTGGATCACCAGCGGATTATCCTGAAGGGCTGACTGTTACCGCACATGATACACTCGGCCAAATTGCATGGTTTTCCAGTAAAGGCCCTAATTTTTACGGGGAAATTTCGTTTGTCAAGCCAAACTTATCTGCCCCTGGGGTATCAATCCGTTCGGCGTATGTAAAT
>DATMXL010000023.1:0-22851 GCA_035561555.1 Bellilinea sp. | reverse complement strand
AACTAAAGGAGGTAAAAATGGAAAATCTAAATCCTTATATCGGAAAAGAATTGACATGGCTTCAGCCAGACGTCTACATTGAAGATTATGAACTTTGTGACGGCGATAGTATCATCGGTACACTGAAATTCCGCAGCAAATATGGAACCCTGGCAACCGCAGAAACCACAGACGGTAAATGGACCTTTAAACGCGTTGGCTTCTTTTCGCCAAAAATTTCCATCCGCCAGGTCGGCAATGACGCCGACTTCGCGACCTTCAAGTTCGGCACCTGGAACGAAGGTGGTGAAGTTGTGCTGCAGGATGGCACGAAATACCGCGCGTCAAACAACTTCTGGCACACCCGCATGGCATTCATCGATGATCAGGACCAGGTCATGTTGAAGTATCCAGACATCGGCGGTATGTTCCGCAGGAGCGTTACCTTAAAAGTATATCCCGCAGCCGCATCCATTGAAAAATCATCCTGGCTGGTGATGCTGTCCTGGTATCTGGTGGTCATGATGCAGCGCGAGGCAGCCGAGGACCCAACTCCGGAGCAGGCCAGGATCGCTACCTGACCTTTCATTCTGAGGTTTAAACTCCCCCTCAGGATTTGTTGACCGGAGCGGAAAATTTGCCAGGCGACGTGCTCTGGATCGATTGGCGTTGAAATTTCCAGTTCCGGTCCTTTATGGAGTGCTATTCACCCGTTTGGGTGAATGGGATGGATGTTCCATTCCACATGGCGGGATCCCTCTAGCGAAGGAAATATATTTGGGACGAAAAGACTTCTGCAAGATTGCAGAAGTCTTTTCGTCCCCCGGGTAAAATCCAGGCGCATCCCCACGCCCAGACGAGAATTGGCACCTAAATGAAAATAATCTGCGACCCTTCGGTCATATCCATGAAGTCAGAGGCGCTGACGATATCGATGACGCCATCAATAAAATCTTCCTTCTTCAAGCCGAACATGTCCACCGACATTTTGCAGGCATAAAGCTTTGCGCCGCCATCGACCAGCATCTGCAGGTATTCATCCACCGGCGGAGCGCCCACTGCTGCCATCTTTTTCTTCATAAACCAGGAGGTGAAGGCCGTCATGCCGGGAATAATACCCAGCAGGTTGGGAATCCCCAGGGTGCCAGTCGGCAAACCCATCAGGCGCATTTTCATGCTGGTATTGGCGACCGGGGCTAATTCCAGATGTTTCTGACGATCTTTGGTAATCATATCCATGCCCCAGAAGGTGAAGAAAACGGTCACATCGATGCCGTTACCGAGCGCAGCCCAGCCCATTACCAGCGCCGGATAAGCCATGTCCAGGTCACCCTTCGAGCAGATAAATGCTACCTTGCGTTGTTCAGTTTCCATTTTAAAAATCTCCAAATTTCTCGAAAAGAATTAGACACAGCCTTCTGGCTTGCCAAGACCTGCGACTTTAGCTACTTTCTTCGCCGGACCTTTGGGGAACAACGCGAATAAATCCTTAGTCGTAATGCCCGTGCCCACCGTGATCTGGCGCAGAGTCGGGGCTTTGCCGCTGGCTAATCCGGTCGTACGGCAGTAGTCGATGATTTTCCAGTGCTCGGGCGTCAGAACTTCGATACCTTCCTGTTTTGCCAGGATTTCAGCAATTTCCCGGGTCCATTGGGATGGATCAGTCATAAATCCTTCAGCATTGAATGCAACGTTCACAAGATCAGTCATTTCAGTCTCCATGGAAAAATTTTGGAAATATTTTTATCAGCCAGGCTCAGGCGATTTTGCCTGTCAGGCTGAATTTGTTCGGTAACGGAACTTCGATTCCGCGCATCATCAAGTAATAGATGTAACGGAATGCCAGCTTGCCCCAATGGTTTATGGTCGTTTCACCCAACAGATCAAAAGGACCAACACCGGGAAGCGGATACTTGCCGCGCAGAGGTTCGTGGGTGTAATCGAAATCGATCAACGTGGCTTTATCCTGGCCGGTTTCGATGTAGCACAGCGCGTGACCATCGAATTGATGAGTCATGGGTTGACCAGCCATGTGCTGCAGAATATTTTTGAAGGCAGCCTCCATCTGAAAGTGGATGACGGCTCCTGCTTTGGAGGCAGGAATGTTAGCTGCATCGCCAAGTGCCCAGATATTTTCGTACTGGGTGGACTGCAACGTCTGTTTATCCACGCGAACGTAGTTCAGCTCATCACCGATGCCGGCGGCGCCCAGGAAAGCTGCGCCTTTGTTAAGCGGCACGCTAACCATCAGGTCGTAAGCGATTTCGCGCTCATCATAGGAAGACAGTACATTTCGCGAGGCATCCACCCAACCCGTGTTGAATTCCGCTTCCACCTGTATGTTTTTGCGTTCCAGAATCTTGCCCAATGCCGCCGAAGCCACCGGTTTGGTGAAGGCGCCGGGCAGTGGCGTGGCGAAAATCAAATCAACCTTGTTGCGAATACCCTTACGGGTAAAGTAAGCATCTGTCAAGAAGAGGAATTCCAGGGGCGCTACCGGGCACTTGATGGGGTTCTCGACCACATTGACCACAAAGCGTCCGCCTTCGAAACGGCTAATAGCAGGAGCCAGGGCAGCCGCACCGTCGTAAGTGTAGAAATCAAAAATATTCTGACGCCAGCCGCCATCTTTCAACCCCTCGGTCTCTTCGGGGTGGATATCCGTGCCGGTAGCGATCACCAGATAGTCGTAGTTGATTACGCGGCCAGTTGTCAGGGTGACTTTGTTTTGGGCAGGTTCCAGTTGCTCCACTTCAGCCAGAACATATTCAACTCCTTTCGCAACAAAACCGCGGATGGGGCGTACAACGTCATCCTTTTTGTAGTAGCCGAAAGGAATAAACAAAAAACCAGGCTGATAGTAGTGCTGCTCGACTTTATCGACCAGGACCACCTGCCATTTGCTGGAATCCAGCCGCGACGCCATTTTACGGGCAATCATCGTGCCGGCAGTCCCGGCACCTAACACCAGAAATATCTTCATACAGTTCGCTCCCTAACCAACTTGAGTAAGATCCGCAATTTTTTGCAGGCGCTGCATAAAGTTCGTTCGCTCACCCAGAATACTTTCAACGGCCTGAGCGGCTTTATATGCCCAACCTTCCATCTGTTTCCACTGTTCACGAGTTACCAGGGCAACTTCACCAGCAGCGGCTTCCAGCGCATTTACCGCTATGCCGTAACGCGCCGATAAGTTCGCAGTCAAGAGTTTGTCGATCGGCTCGGTGAATACCTGCCCAACCAAAAACCAGCCCGCCAGCACTCCATTGCTCTGGACAGGGGCGGCTACTGCTGACAAACCAGCCGGGCAAACGAACGCTTTATCGGGTAAAGCGGCAAAAGCCTGAAAGGCATTGTGATACTCCTCCAGCCCGCTATCGGTGGCAGTCACAAGCCGGCTCAGTTCCATTTGAGCGCTCCATCTGGTCACCGGCTCACCATTGGCGTCCAACACGATGGCACTCATCGTACTGACGCCAGACAGCAGATCCTGGATGGTTTGGACACAATGGACCGGGAACAATGTGGAAGAATCGGATGGGATTACTTCCAGGGAGTGATCACCGCTTAGCAGGCGTTCGACTTCCTGCGCGGTAAAACGCCACTGGGAGCCAACCTTGACGCCTTTTAAGCGTCCATCCTGCAGCATGCGATAGATCGTGATCCGATCGACCTTGAGAATTTCTTGTACCTGACGGGCAGTGAGAAGATTTGTCATAATTTGTTATAGCAATATATAGTTTGTTATAGAAATCATTATAGGAGATGGACCGGGAAGGCTAAAGTGTGATTTGTCACAAACAAAGTGCAAAATGTCACATATTGTGTAGCAATCAGCTTCATCGCCACTAATTTAGGCCACCGCGCAAAATTATTGCTTTGCTACCTGCCAGAATTTGCTACAATGAGTATGGTTGGCGGGGTTTAGCAAATAGAAGGAGGATAAGCATGGAGAATATCTTTCATGCCATTAACCAGGAAATGGTTTGGACGCAACCGAATGCCTTCAAGGAAGAATACGAGCTCAAGACGGGTTTTGGATTGCTGGGAACGTTAAACTTCCGCTCCGCCTGGGGCTCCCTGGCTGTCGCAGAGACCGCTAATGGCTGCTGGACCTTCAAAAGGGTCGGCTTTCTCACCACCCGGGTGAGTATTCGCCGCTGCGATTCTGAAACTGAGGTGGCTTCTTTCCGGAATAACAGCTGGTCTGGCGGTGGTACGCTGGAACTACCGGACGGACGAGTTTTTCGGGCTTCCACCAACTTCTGGCAGACACGACTGGAATTGATGACGGACCGGGACGAATTAATCCTGAGCTACAAGGATATTGGCGGCTTTTTTAAACGAACGGCTACCCTGGTCATAGACCCAGCCGCTGCCAGTTTGAATGAATTGCCAATGGTTGTGATGCTTTCCTGGTATCTGGCGGTGATGATGTATCGTGATTCTTCAGCCGCGACGACGGCCACGGCTGCGATGGGATAAGCTCAAATCTTCCATGGCTACCAACTGAGGGAACACTCACCGATAACATCGATGGAATAAACGCTTGAATTCGGTATAATTCTACGATTACCGCATCCCTCAATGTTATTGGAGAGTTGAAATGCCTCTGGCTCCCGGACTTACCAACCAGATCATGATTACTGTCAAAGATAGCGATACTGCCCGTGCCGCTGGCGGCGGGACCCTCCCCGAAGTCTTCTCGACCCCGCGACTGGTTTCGTACCTCGAAAAGACCTCGCACGAGATGATTCTGCCTTTTCTAGCGGAAGGTCAAACCAGCGTCGGCACGGTAGTGAACATCTCCCACCTGGCTGCCACCCCAGTCGGCATGCAAATCCGCTTCACTTCCGAGCTGCTCTCGGTGGACGGGCGCCGCTTGACTTTCAAAGTTGAAGCCTGGGATGAGGTCGAAAAAATTGGTGTTGGCGAGCACGAGCGTTTTATCATCGACCCAACCCGTTTTCAGCGCCGCTTGAACGAGAAGCTGGCCTTAATCAACAAGTAAAACAGAAAACTTGCGGCTGCGGCTCCTTTCAAGACGCAGCTTTCAGTCCAAGCCCACACATGAACCGATTCTTCTCCCACTTCATCGATAACGCCATCGAATTTACCATCGGCCGCTATAAACATTGGTACACACCCACTCAATTTGTGTCGATGGATCCTGAAACGCTGAAATGGGAAAATCAACCACCGGAAGAATTTTTTGCCATTCCAGCTGATCCACCTGAAATTAAATTCGATCCATCTTTCACCTTCCATCAGAACCGGCAGCGCGCGTACTTTACTTTTCAAAGCGCATACCATTCTCCGCATCCGGTAAACAATGCAGTCTGGGGTCTTTCAGATCAGCGCACCGGTCAGGAAAAGAGTCGTGGAGCATTGGTGCTGGTGCATGGTTACATGATGCAGAGTTTTGCCCCGTTACGGTTATTCGCTGAACCCCTGGCACGTCAGGGGATCGATATTTATTACCTGGCGCTGCCTTACCATATGAAACGCGCGCCGCTGGGAACCTGGAGCGGGCAATTTGGATTAAGCTCCAATGTGGGACGCTCTATTAATGCGTTCCGCCAGGGGGTTATGGATGTGCGTTCGTTGGTCCGTTGGATACAGCAGGAAAAGAATCAGCCGGTGATCCTGGCAGGGTTGAGCCTGGGGGCTTTCACCTGCTGCATGGCGTCAGTAGTGGACGAACGCCCGGCCGGATTAATCAGCCTGCTGGGCGGGGCTGACCTGTCAGACATTGTATTTGCCGGCAACTCTTTTTATTTGATACGCCAGGGTTTGCGCAAGAACGGGGTCAATGCGGCCGACCTTAAACGATACTGGGCAGGAATATCGCCTGGAAATTTTCGATCCAGGCTCACGCCGGAAGATATCATGATGGTCGCAGGCCTGCACGATCCGATCATCACCCCGCGGAATGCGACCCAACTTTGGCGTGCCTGGGGCGAACCCGATATTACCTGGCTGCCATGCGGGCATGCCAGCCTTTCCTTTTATGCCAACCGGGTTGGCAGATTGGTCCACGAATTCGTCAACCAGCAGTTGGATAAAAGTGAAAATATGGTATCCGCCGGCATGGTTAAAGCGGTACCCACCCAATGACCGAACACACGGGGACGGCGCCTGTGTACCGCCCCCGTCTTTCCACACCACGCGCCCCCCGGACGCACAGATCTTATTGCGATTTTTTGCCGGTCACCAGCCCCAAAAGACGACTCCAGCCTTGCTTCAAGGACTGCTTCCGCATGCGGAAGGTGCCAATGATGCCGTAAGGCAGGAACACGACCAGGGCGATAAAGATCAGGCCAAATACCAGTGGCCAGCGCGCGCCAAACCACTGATAGAAGAATTGGCCGGCGATTTGCATCAAACCAGCGCCAATAATGGGGCCGATGAGCGTGCCGATACCACCCAGAATGGTCATGATGAGCGCGTTGATGGTGGTGCTCACACCGATCATGGATGGCGTGGCCCCCATGTTCCACAGTGAGTACAGCCCTCCTGCCAGGCCAGCCAGAACCGCTGAAACCACAAAAGCTAAAGTACGGTATGTCAGAGGGTTATATCCAATCATACGAACCCGGCTTTCATTTTCGCGCAGAGCGACGAACACCCGGCCGGTAGGCGAATCGACCACACGGCGGGCAATCAGATACATGATGACACAGAACGCCAGCGCCACGAAATAGAACAACAGGCGGTGCTGGGTTGGATTGATCCACTCCGGGACTGGCACACCGTGCAAACCCTCGTCGGCGCCGGTCCATTTCGCCAGATCTGTAGATTTGGAAAGGATGTAAAGGGCATCAGCCATAGCCAGTGAGATCATGGCAAAATACGCGCCTTTAACCCGGGCTGACACCGCGCTGAACAACAGCCCCAGCAAAATGGAAACCAAAATTACCAGTAAGATTCCGACAATCAACAACAGAACCTCGGTGATATTTACACTACCGATTGTCACGCGGTAAGAATTGGTAATGTCTGCCCCAAAATATTTCAAGAACAAGCCAAGCGTATACGCCCCGCCACCGAAAAAGGCAGCGTGACCAAACGACAGGATGCCAGAATATCCAATCACAAGGTCATAGCTCATCGCATAAATCGCCATGATGAAGAAGGCTATCAACTGCCCCTGCCAGAACTTCGAGGGTCCGTCGATGACCGATGTTCCGGTTATCCAGGCGAACAAGAACGGGAAGAGGATGAAGAAAACAACCACGAGGATGCCGGCCGCTTCCCCTTGCAGCATGCGGGTAAATGCAAATGATTTTTTGGGAGTAGTCGTGGAGTCAGATTTTGCAGTGGCCATGGACTACTCCTTCTTCCCAAATAGGCCGGATGGCCGCACCAGCAGCACAATCGCCATGATGATGACCGTGGATGCTTCCGCGATTGCCGGAGAGAGGCTAAATTTCAGCGCAAAGTAATCGCCGAAGGCACGCGCCAGACCCAACAGCAGCGCGCCGATGGCTGCCCCGCTGAAGCTGCCCAAACCACCAATGACGACTACAATAAAGGCCTGCAGCTGGAAGGCATCTCCCATGTTGGGCTGGACCGGGATGAATGGGGCGGCACCAATCCCACCCAGGGCAGCCAAGGCTGCCCCCAGACTGAACACAATGGTGAACACCCGGCGGACATTGATGCCAAGCGCTTCAACCATGGTGCGATCCTGTACGCCGGCTCTGATGATCATTCCCAGGCGGGAATATTTCATGGTCACCCCCAGGGCAACGATCATCATCAATCCCAGAAAGATGATGAAGAGGCGGTAGGATGGGAAGGTAACGCCGAGAACATCCACCGTCACGTTATGCCCGGAAAACCAGGCCAGGATATTTTCCGCCTTACCAACCTGCGAGAACAACGGCGGACGGGTCATCTGGTAGGCCAGCGGATCCCAGAGCACCATGATGATTTCCCTTAAAACATTGGCGAGACCAAGGGTGGCAATCACCAGGAAAACCGGGCGGACGTACAAAGGACGGACCAGGCTTACCTCTACGGCCACGCCAAGTCCTGCCCCGCACAACGTGCCGACCAGCAAAGCCATGAAAAAGCGCAGGTTTCCGTCCCAGAGCAATACCGACACAGGCCCTGATTCACGAATCAGTGTCAAAACGATCGTGAGAACTGACAGGGCAGCAACGGTGATCCAGGCGCGTTTGAGTTCGCTGGCGTGCACGACCTGGGTCTTATCCCCCGGGCGAGCTGAAGACGCAGCCAGAATCAGCCCAGCGACGAACATTAACAAAGGACGCCACCAGAAAACGGATAGCGGTTCCTGCGCAGAAGCTTCTGCCAGCGGGTCACCCATGGTCATCGTAGCCACCATGGCCGTTTCCGCCAGACCCAGGATATCAAATCCTCGGAAGGACAGGAAAATGGTCAGCAAACCGGCAATGACCAGGGCGGTGCGGGCGTATTTTTGCGTTTTCTCGGATAAATTTAAGTTCATCAAATAGTAACGCAGGATTGGCGCGGCCATAATTCCGGTCAATAAGGCGAAGATCAAGGGCAGCAGTCCGAAGAGGAAAGTCGGGTTGGTGTAGAACTGCCAGCCCAGGTATGCGCCAACCATGAACATGGTGCCGTGCGCAAAGTTCAGCACATCCATCAAGCCAAAAATCAGTGTGAGACCGGCAGCCACCATGAAATAAAGCATACCGATGGTCAAACCCGAGAGCGTGGTGCGCACAAACGGCACCTGCCCCATGCCAAGCACCCCAACAACGCTCAAAAGCAAAATAACTGCCAGAACGATGAACAAGGTTGAATTGCGTCGTAAGAAGGCAGGCTGGTTCATAGCTGACCTCCCTTCTTAACCGCAGCGCCGAGTGTGCGATGGATCAATTCTTTGTCCTCAATCAGGTCGACCATTTTTCCCTCGTACGCGGTGCGGCCGTCATCGATGATGTAATAATACTCAGCCAGCCGACTGGCCATAAAGAAGTTCTGCTCCACCAGCAGCACGGTGGTGGTGGAGCTCAAGGCGCGGATGGCTTCCATCATTTGTTCGATCAGGATCGGTGCCAGACCTTCACTGGGTTCATCGATCAACAGCAGTTTGTTGTCGGCTACCAGTGCCCGTGCCACGGCCAGCATCTGCTGTTGACCGCCTGATAAATGGTTGCCGGGTAACCGGATTAGGCGCTTGAGATCAGGAAAAAGCCCAAAGATGAAATCAGCTTTATGGTCAAGATCACCTTTTTTACGCTCTGCAATTTTCAAGTTTTCGCCTACGGTCAGGTTACGGAAAATTGCCCGGTGTTCTGGCACATAACCTATTCCCATGGCAGCAACGTCATATGCGCGGCGCCCCTGGATTTCACGCCCGTCAAATACCACTGTTCCTTCACGCGGGGGTGTCAGCCCAAGGATCGACTTGAGGGTGGTGGTTTTACCGGCGCCGTTGCGGCCCAGCATAACCGTGATAGCGTTGCGCCGGACATTGAGCGATACTCCTTCCAAAATGTGAAACTGGCCAATGAAGGTGCGAATCGCGTTGACTTCCAATATGTTATCCACCGCTCACCCCCATTTCTCCCGCCAGATCACCATAGAGCGCTCCCAGATAAGCGGATTGGACCGTCTGGTTGCTGGCGATCTCGTGCGGTGTACCTTCTGCCAGCAGCTGACCCTGATGCATCACGGTGATGCGGTCCGAGATGCTCATCACCATGTCCATGCGGTGCTCCACTAAGACGATGGTCTTATCGCCATCCGTCATGATCGAGCGGATGATGTTGAGCAATTCGGGTACCTGTTCGGAAGACATACCGGCTGTCGGTTCATCCAGCAGCAACAGTTGCGGGTCACCGGCCAGCATGATACCCAGTTCAAGCTTGCGCTTGTCGCCATGCGAAAGCGCCTGAGCTAAATATTCATCTTTCCCTTCCAACCCGACCCTGGATAACACTGTATGCGCTTTTTGTTCATAACCAGGGAAACTGGCAGTGCTTTTCAACATACGAAAGTTGTCTTTGCCAAGGGCTTGCGCCGCCAGCCTGACATTTTCCAAAACCGTCAGATTGGGGAAAATATTGGTGATCTGGAAAGAGCGGCCAATCCCCAGATGAGCCCTGCTCTGTGGGGCCAGGTGCGTAATGTCTTTCCCTTTATAAAGCACTTGCCCGTGTGTGGGCGGCATCATTCCGCTTAATAAATTGAACAGGGTGGTCTTTCCCGCTCCGTTTGGGCCAATAATGGAATGCAAGGTGTAAGCAAAAATTTGCATGCTTACATCATCCACAGCCACCAGCCCGCCAAACTCTTTTCGTAAATTCTTTGCTTCCAGCAGGATCTCCCGCTCAGCAGTCATGGAAGGTCCCTTTCTCGGATTGAAGGTAAATATGATTGGATAAATCGAGACCGGCGTTACAAACTTCGCCGGGAGCGCAGTGAAAGCCGGACACTGCCGGTATCCCTTTCGCTGCACTCCGGGAGAAGGTGTATTGATACAAGAACGGTTTCAAAACTTACCTGCTTCCCCAGCTCAGCACCCCTCTGGGGAAGCAGGGTCGGATTAATCAGGATTTAGGGGACAGGAAGTTCACCGCAGCGGGAGGCGTAATCGCCAGCCAGGGTGCAGGGGATCTTCAGTTCGTCAAAAGCTGTGACGTAAACGGTCTCGAAGAAGGCGTATGTCGGGCGTCCCTGGGCATCCAAACCCGGGTCGAGATTGACCAGCTTGAGGATGTTCATCGGCTGTAAGCAGACATGGTCCTCGGGGCGGATGAAGTAGGTTCCCTTAGGTCCTTCAAATTGCAGACCTTCGAGGGCGGTGATCATAACATCACCAGTGGCATTGCCTTCGGTTTTTTCCAAAGCTCCGGCTAAAGCCAAAGCTGAAGCCATCCCGCCAGCGGTGAACAGGTCAGGGGGTTCGCCGTAGGCTTCCAGATGCTTCTCGGTCAGCCATTTGTTGACCTCGGTATCAGCTGCAGTGTAGTGGTACACATTCAAGCCAATTTGATCAACGACTGCCGGACCGAAAACAGCCGCAAAGGAAGCGTTATCGCCGTAGCCTGTAGCTACCTGCATTGCGTCCAATGCACCCAGGTCGGCCAGCTGCTGGAAGAGGGTTACATAACCGGTACCGGACCAGGTCAGGAACAAGACATCTGCGCCGGTGTCCATAGCCTGTTGAATGTAGGGGGTGAAGTCGGTGGTTTCAAAGGGAGCATAAATTTGTTCAAGGACTTCGCCGCCATACTGCTTCACTGCGTAATCCAATGCAGCGCCAGAGCCCTGGCCAAATGCATTATCGACACCGATGTGGGCAAATTTTCCGCCGACATTCTCAACCAGGTACTTGGCGATGACCATTACATCATCGAAGCTGGTGCGGGAAGTGCGGAAGACGTACGGGTTGAAGTATTGACCGGTGATCAGGTAGGATGCAGCCGGATCGACCATCAGGATAATCTTGTTTTCCAGAGCAACCGTGGTCAGGGCAGCTGCCGAAGCCGAGGAAACGGGTCCTTGCAGCATCTCGACGCCGTCTTTCTCGATCAGTTCACGGGCAAGCTGAACGGCTTTTTCAGGGTTGCCTTCGTCGTCGCGAATCAAGACCTCAACCGGGCGATTGGCGATGATCCAGTGACCAGCATCATCTTTCTGGCCGCCAGAGGCGTATTCCAGACCCAGGTCAAACCCGCGCTGCTGCTGCAGGCCATACAGGGCCATCGCGCCGGACATCTGGCCGATCATGCCAATCTTCAATACTGGGCCGAGTTCGACCTCTGGCTCCTCAGTGGGAGCAACGTCGGTGGGAACTTCGGTCGCGGGGACCGCAGTTGGGACCGCAGTGGGTTCCGGGGTCGGGGTTACTTGCTGAACGCAGGCGGTCAGCACCATGGAAACCACGACCAAAAAACTTAGGACAGTCAAACGCATTTTCATTATCTTCTCCTTCAATATGGTAGTCAGATTCAGGAAATCCTGGGGAACGATTTGGGTGATTGAGCTCACTCAATCCTCTAGACCTTGTATCAGTTAGCCACCTCCTTTAAAAACATCAATACTGCCTGGCCTGTCAGAACCTGGCGGGCATCTTGATTGCTGCAGGTAGTTTTTAAAGTAATCAGGTGTTTTTCGGGTTGAAAGGCAACCACCTCCACCTGAGCGGTAATCGTGTCGCCGATAAAGATCGGCCCAAGGAATTCAATTTGCTGGCTGAGACATACCGTGCCTGGGCCAGGCAAACGGGTGTGCAGGACAGTCGCGAGCAACCCGGTTGCCAGCAAGGGGTGGGCTGTGCGCCGGCCATAGCGGGTCTGGCGGGCGTATTCCGCGTCGATATGCAGGGGATCGAAATCGCCGGTCACTCCGGCTATGGTGGTCACGTCTGCTTCGGTAATCGTCTTGGAAAAGAAGGCGCGGATGCCCGGTGCAAAATTCCGGTCATGCAGGTATGTCGGAAAGTTTTCAGCCATTCAATTGCTCCACAAATCCAAGCAAGAGGGTATTGAACAAGGTTGGTTTTTCCAAGCACAGCGCATGCCCGGAACCAGGGACAACGACCAGCTCCGCTCCTGTGATTTCCCTGGCGATGATTTCGCTGTAATAGCGCGGCTTAAGAATATCTTCCTCCCCGACCATGACCAGGGTGGGTTTCTGGATCCGGTGCAGATCGGCGGTAATATCCAGCCGCTGAAAGCAGTTGAATAATTCCAGAACTGCCGCCATATCCAACTGGTTGTAACGAGCTGCCGCCGCGTCCATGGCTGCCCGGTTGGCTGCAATGTAGGCCGAAGAAAAATTGAGCGGGTAAGTCACCTGGTACAGCAGTTGGGGGTGGTTGGCACGGGCAGCGGCTGACCAGGCATCGATCAGACCCCGCAGCACCGGCTCTGAATGGCTTACCGCTGATGAGATGATCAGAGATTTCGTCATCTGCGGGTACTTCAAGGCAAAAACCAGGCTGACTTCCCCGCCATAAGAAATACCAGCGACATGTGCTTTTGGGATGTTCAAGGCGGACATCAGGGCTGCCAGGTCATCGGCGTGCTGCTCCATACTGTACGGACCTGCCGGGTGCTGCGACTGCCACATCCCACGGCAATCGTAGAGCAAAAGCTGGTGGCGGCGAGAGAGGGGGGCCTTTTGCAATCCCCAACTGGCGGTGCTCATGAGCACACCATTGGAAAGAACAATGACCTCTGCGTCCGCTGGGCCGCGCAGTTCGTAGTAAAGCTCCACCCCGTTAACTTCAATCTTTGGCATTAAAACCTAAACCTGGAAGCCTAGAAACACTTGCTTGGAATTGTTTTCACCGCGTTCGATGAAGGCGGCGGTCAATGGCACCCCAATTTTGATGTTATCCGGGTGTTCGATATCCAGCCCGAGAATCTGCGCGGATATCCGCGGACCTTCCTCAAGGTCAACAATTCCAGAGACGTAAGGATTTTTAGGACCGTAACTGAAATTTTTCATGAAGGTTGGTCCATAATAAATCACCGAAAAGGCTGCCAGTTTTCCCTTTCCGGAAAATTCAAAGGGTTCCATCTCGAAAGAGCGGCAGTGCTTGCAAAGCAGGCGAGGCGGTAGAGAAATCTGACCGCAATGTTTGCAGCGGGAACCCACCAGCTTTTTTTCGGCCAGTTGAGCGCTGAAAGCGGTACTTGTAAAATCAAAATCACTCATTGGTTCACCTTCGTTCGAAGATATTAACTACACAAGTCTGGCCGGTACCGCCAACATTGTGCGTTAAACCGATATTGGGGCTGCCCGGCAACTGACGTTCGCCAGCCGAACCGCGCAGTTGTTGATAAATTTCTATAACCTGACCAACCCCGGAGGCTCCCACCGGGTGACCCTTTGACTTCAAGCCGCCTGAGGTGTTGATTGGCCGCGAACCACTGCGTGTGGTCAGACCGTCTTCCGCGGCTTTCCAGCCTTCGCCGGGTTTGAAGAAGCCAAGGTCCTCAGTGGCTACAATTTCAGCGATGGTGAAACAGTCGTGTACTTCGACTGCCTTAACATCAGCAGGGATTACTCCCGCCATTTCGTAAGCGATCTGCGCACTTTTACGGGCTGCCGGCAGGGATGTCAGGGTGCTGCGACCATGCAGGGCCGTGTCGCTGGCCTGACCGGTGCCAATAATATGGATGGGGCTATCCGTGAATTGGCGGGCGATATCTTCACTGACCAGCAGCACAGAAGCAGCCCCATCTGAAACCGGCGAGCAATCGAACAATCGCAGCGGCCAGGCGATCTGGGGATTGGCATTATCGTCGCGCAGGAATTCGAACTCATTTGTCCAGGTTGGCACAGGTTTTCCTTTGCGTGCGGCGCTGGCTTTTCGAGCTTCCATTATGGTGGATATGCGCTGACCAAACTGAGCTTTGGGGTTGAGGGCACCATGTTCATGATTTTTGTAACCGACCTGCAGCAGCGTGTCGGGGGTCATGTGATATTCGTGCATGTAAGCGGTTGCAATGGCGGCATACATGCCGGGGAAAGTGAACCCGGCCGGAATCTCATACAGCATATCCGCGGCAGTTGCCAGGGCATCTGTAGCTCCATCCGTGGATAGACCGGTCATTTTCTCAACGCCGCCCACCAAAACCATATCATATAAGCCAGAGGCAATGGCAAAGATTCCCTGCCGCAGCGCCAGACTGCCGCTGGCGCAGGCGCCTTCCACACGCGTCGCCGGGATCGGGTTAAGACCCACCCAATCCGTCATAATCGGTGCGGTATGGCCCTGACCCTCAAACAATTCGCTGGAGAAATTCCCAATAAAAGCGGCTTCGACATCAGCGGGATCGAACCCTTTGTCCACTGACCCGGTCATTTCCTGGAAAGCATCCACGAACAATTCGCGGGAATTCTTACCCGGAAATGCTCCAAACTTGCTCATTCCTGCGCCAACGAGTGCAACGCCGCGACCCAATTTCCGTCCTGTCATCGATTCACTCCTGCTTTCGAATTACAACTTAAGATACTTTCTCCAGGAAAGCATGAAATAAAGTATTAAACTCTTCCGGTTTTTCGATATAGGGACTGTGCGCCGTGTTTTCGATCACATGCTCCTCGAATGAGCCGCCTTTTTCTGCATACTTCTGCAGGACAGCACGAGTTTGCTGGATCATTGGCTGAGGGGGCGCGATTTCATCGCCGGGCCAACCCGGCACATAGCCTAATTTGCCAAGTGCGGCGATATCGAACATGGAATTATCGCCAACGATCAGGTCATGACTGCCGCGGACCCACAACACCGGAGGTTTGAGATGGGCGTTCAGCAGGTCTGGAACATCGTCCCGGTGATACTTCAATGACCAGGCGTTAACCGGACCAAATTTCCCCGGGGCAACCAGGGGCCAATTGGCTGATGGAGCGGCATCTCCAGGGTAGCGGTCGGCACCAGTTTTTTCCATCAAAGCTGCAGTGAGGAAATCCTCCTCACGCCATGATCGGAAAGGCGCTACATAATAAAAGGTGTTGATGATGTTGCGGGGCGAATTAGCATCATCACCGCTGCGATCCTGGATGGAGATGCGGCGGACGAACTCGGGATTGACCACTCCTCCGCCCGAACCGGCATGATCTTCGAAGTAGGGCGTGCCTTCCACACCGCACGTGCCGCCAAACCCATACGGCGAGACCGGGCAGATCAAAGTGGCCGAGAGGACACGTTCCGGATGATCGCCAATGAAGCGGTAAATCGTGCCCGCCCCGGCTGACCAGCCAACCAGATGAGCTTTTTCGACCTTGAGCGCATCAATCAATTCAGCCAGATCGTCCACCCATTCGCGGTAACCGCGGGTGGCGTCGATCAGCGTATCCTCTGTCCAGCCGTAACCGCGCATATCCGGGGCAATCCCGCGAAAATCTGAGGGAAGAGCCTGCATGAGTTCTTCGAAATACAATGCGGCCGAGAAATTCCCGTGCAAAAAGATGACCGGGGTACCATCGACCGGACCGCTCATCAGCACATGTTGATTCAGGCGCGGCGTTTTGACAAACGTGGAAGTGATTCCGGGTAATGTTTTTGGGATATCCATTGCCTTTACTCCTTCTTAAAGGAAACCTATTTATCCGGGCAGTTTGGTACCCGTCACCATGACCTGCGGGACAATTCCCAGGCGGGCGGCTTCGTCACGCAGCCAGCTGCGAAAATCGGGGTGAGCGATCTTGATCAGCGCTTCCATACGGTCGCGCACGCACAACCCTTTTAATTCGGCCACGCCGTACTCGGTGACAATTGTGTCCGCATCCTGACTAGGCACAGTAACTTCCGCACCTTCAGCCAGGATAGGTACAATGGTCGAAATTTGGCCGTCGCGGGCAGTAGATCTGAGCGCAATGATGCCCCGTCCACCTTCTGAAAGCTGTGCCCCGCGGTGGGTGTCAAGTTGTCCGCCCGTACCGGAGAAATGCTTGTAACCGATACTTTGCGAACATACCTGACCAAAAATATCCACCTGAAGGGCAGTGTTGACGCTAATCATCTTATAATTCCTGCCCACCACATACGGATCATTGGTCACTTTGCCTTGCTGGAATTCCACGCCCAGGTTCATGTCGATGAAATCATAGAGTTTCTGAGTACCCAGCGCAAATGCGCCCACCATTTTGCCCTTCCACATGCTTTTTCGCTTATTGGTGATCACACCGGCTTCGTACAGATCAACCATGCCGTCGGTGAACATTTCAGTGTGCACCCCTAAATCACGCCGGTTCATCAGAAAGGGTGTGATCGCATTGGGGATGCCGCCAATGCCAAGCTGCAGCGTGGAACCATCCTCGATCAAATCGGCGATGTACCCACCGATTTTCTGTTCAGCGTCGGAGGATGATGCTGGTGACAATTGATACAACGGCGCATGATTTTCAACGACAAAATCAACATCGTTGATATGCAGCTGAGTATCACCGAGCGTGTAGGGTAGATTCTCATTGACTTCGATGACTACCAGGTCCGCAGCTTCAATCAGCTGCTTTTCAAGCACCAATCCGAGTGAAAGGGACATGAAACCCCGGTTGTCAGGAGGGGTAGCCGTGCCCCAATAGACATTCAGTTTTCCTTTGGATGCCAGCAACTTATCGGTGGATGCCCGGTGCAGGTTGTTGGGGATATAGGACATCTGCCCGAGGATATGCGCTTTCCGGTCTGCGACGCCATAAAACCAATTTTCAACAAAGAAATGAGGTGTGATTTCCGGATTGGTATTGAAATCATAAGGGCGCATCGGCAGGCAAATCCAGATTTTGACATTATCCAGACGGCCGGCGTGGCGGCCAAGTTCGGCCAGCAGACCGGGCGGTTCTGACGCGGCCATGGCTATGCCGATGGTTTGATTCGACTGCACCATTTCCACAGCTTCAGGAATACTGATCAGCTTATGCTTGTAACGCTCTGTCGGATCCATAATTGACTGCCACCCTCGCGTGTTAAGGCATGATGAAGGCTGAACCGGCCTGGTTATACCCCACGCCAGAGCCAACAAAGGTAACCAGATCGCCCGATTTGATTTTGCCCAATTTCTTAGCGTCATCGAATACCATGGGAATACAGGCAGAGCCGGTGTAGCCCCATTTATCCATGATCCAATGCGATTTTTCGATCGGCAACCCCAGTACATCCATCACGAGATTTATACTGGGCTGGCGCACCTGAGTGTATAAAGCAAAGTCGATATCCTGCAGATCGAACTTTCCATTGGCAGCCAGCTCACGCATGCGAGCCGGCCAACCCACATGGTTGACCTCCGGCGGGAAAGCGGTGACCAGTTTGACCTGGTGCCGTCCGGCCTGGACCGCTTCAGCAGTGACGGGTTCATAAGTGCCGCCTGCGTAAATACCCCAGTGCTTGTGGTAAGAACCGTCAGCGAAAAAAGTCGAGGTGACAAACCCGGGCTTGTCCGAGACACCTAAAATCGCCGCACCGGCACCGTCTCCGTAGAAGAAGGATATGACATCATTCTGCCAATCAGATAACTTGTGCATCATGTAGGCGCCAACGACCATCACATATTTCATGTGCGGGCTGGTCGCCAGCAGCCCGGAAGCGATGTTCAGGCCGGTGGGAAATGAAGCACAGGCACAACCGATATCGAAGGTACCGGCATTAACTGCTCCCAGCTTATGCTGCACCACCACCGAGGTAGCCGGGGTGATGTAGTCGGGGCTGTCGGTACCCAGAATGATCATGTCCAGGTCTGCTGGCTGCAGTCCCGCGTCTTTAAGTGCCGCCTTACATGCTTCGACCGCCAGATCTGATGTAGCCCAATCGTCAGGTGCGTACCAGCGGGTCTTGATACCCGACGAAGCCTCGAATTTATGGATTACCTCACCAAAACGTTCAAACATGGCTTCATTGGAGCGTTCAATGGGGGGAACATACACGCCCGTGCCGATAATGGTTGCATACCTTGGCATTTCTATCCTCCTGAATTAGCTTAGGTACCGATCACGATGCCGCCGTCCACGCTGATCGTTGCCCCGTGGACATAGCTGGCCTCGTCACTCGATAACCAGACAAAGGTGTTGGCAATTTCAACCGGTTCACCCAGCCGTCCCAGCGGGGTGCGCGAACGCATGCCGGCCAAAACATCTTCAGGCATCTTCATTACCATTTCGGTCATGATGAAACCAGGCGCAACTGCATTGACCCGGATGTTGTAGCGGCCGAGCTCACGTGCCCAAACCTTGGTAAAGCCAATCACGCCTGCCTTGGTGGCGACGTAATTGGTTTGACCGATATTGCCGTATAAGCTCACCACCGATGAGGAGTTGATAATTACCCCGCTGCCCTGTTTTATCATAGTTGGCGCCACAGCCTGGGCACAATTGAAAACGCCCTTCAGGTTGACTTCCATCACCTGATCGAAAGCAACTTCTTCCATTTGCTTTACCAGTTGGCCATCTTTTACTTTGACAAACATAGCATCACGGGTGATGCCGGCATTGTTAATGAGGACATCCACCCGGCCGAAGCGTTCCACGACGCCATCGACCCAGGCCTGCACCTCTGCGCGGTCGGCAACATTGACAATTGAAAAGCTGGCATTTGCTCCGAGGTCAGCGACAAGCGCCTCTCCCGCCTCCTGATTGACATCACAGATGACAACAATGGCGCCCTCTTCGATAAACCGCTGGGAAGTAACCTTGCCGATTCCAGCAGCGCCGCCTGTGATCAAACAAACTTTATCTTTCAATCGCATGAGCTTACCCCTTTCATTGAGTGAAATTGTCTGGTAAATATTATTCGTTTATTGTTTAGGTCAGGTTTATATTATTTACGTATCAACATAGTTGGGAATCGCGCTAGCAATTATGGCGAAACTGCTGGGGTTTCGATCAGATCGGAACTGTGATTGACATCGATTGGATATATAATCTGCATCCCCCAGCCAGGCATGGGTGACACAACATGCCCCGTTAATAATCCTACCAGAGGGCGGTTACAGAATAGTTACAAAAACGGGTTATCGATTGTATTTGACCAATTGCCGCAGCAAATTGGTGGTCTCGGCAGATGGTTCCACACCCAGCTCTTTGTTCAGCGTATCCCGTCCGCGATTGTAGATGGCTTGAACCTGGGCCAGGTTGGCTTTTTTAGCATAAGCTTGCATCAAATAGCGGTAGCCGGGTTCCCACAGGTTATCTCGTGCCAGCGTTTGATTGCTGAGCTTGATGACCTCATCCCAATCCCCACGATCAAGATGGAGTTGGGCGAGGCGCCCTGTGGTGGTTAAATAGAGGTCACGCAGGCGTTCCCGTTCGGGGATAACCCAATCCTCATAGCGCAACTCAGGCAGATAATCATCTTCGTAAAGTTTGTTGGCAATTTGCAGGTTTGCTAATTCCTGGCTGCTGCCGGGATTCACTTTTACGTATTGCTCGAATTCATCCGCGTCGATAAAAATTTTGGCATGCGGGTTTAAACCATACAGGTTCTCATTGCGCACAATAAAGAAGGGGGGCGTAGCTTTGGCGCGTGCCGGTTCCAACACATGATTCAAAGCATTCAATGCAACTTTAAAGTCACGTTGAGACGCTTCAGCAGGCAGGTCCGGCCAGAGTAAATCGACAATCTGGTCGCGTAAAAGCCACTGCCCGCGGAAGGTGACGAACAATTGAAATAATTGACGGGCTTTTTCCCGCTGCCATTCGCATGTGCTGACCGGGGTATCTCCGCGCCACGTCCACGGTGAACCTAAGGTGCGCACCCAGATGGAATACCCAGGGTGAGATTCATACGCGCTGACCCCAAAGGTTTGCAGCAAACGATTCACAGTCTCTGGTTCGATTTTTCGCCTGCGGGCTTCCATCAGAAGCGGTATGACAACCTGGGGGTCTTTCAAACCAAGCAGTGACTGACGGGTGAAAAGAGTTTCATATGCATTGGTGTTCACCACTGGCAGCACTTCGCTCAACATTTCCATCGACCGCGGGAGATCGCCCCTCCACCACGCATTCACCGCCCGCCAGATTGTGGCAGCCGACCAACTGTAAAGGTCTCCCACACTCTTCATACCGTCCGCAGCACGCTTAAGCCATTTTTCAGCGTTTTCAACATTTCCAGCAAGTGCAAAACTGGCTCCCATGGAGGTACGCGCCAGGTCGCCGATCCATTCGTCGCCGGCCATTTCAGCGATTTCCTGAGCCTGCTGTGCTTTCTGCTCTGCCCCCAGTACATCCCCGGTGAATCCGTAGGCTCGGCTGATCCCCCATAAGGGTTCGACACCGACCCGGGCAACCTTGAAGACATTTACCTGGTCGATCGAGCGTTGATAATGATAAATAGCCTCCTCACGTCGGTACAATTCCCACGGAGGAAAAGAATTCACCTGAAGCGCATGGCCCAGCCGCATATGACCAACTGCCTCGACAAAATCGGATTGAAGCTGGATACCCGTTTCGATCCCGGCGCGGGCAGTACGCTCCGCTGCTTCAGCTTCCCCCAGCATCGAATAGATTAAGGATAGCAGCATCAGGGTTTCGCGGTGAAACCGTTGGGGGCGCAGTTGACCAGCCTGCTGTTCCTCTACCGCCTGGGTCTCCAGCAGTCCACGGGCATCCATCAATTTACCAGTACGGAGCATGGAGCGGGCTTCCAGGTAAATATCGTTCGGATTGGTCTCTGTCCGCAGCAGGAGCGCCTCCCGGTGCAGCGATTGCGCCTGCTCAGGGCGGCCAAGATTGAGTTTGTTCTCCGCAAGCTGGTCGAGCAGTTCCGCGACTTCTGCACGGTACTCCTGAGGTTCCAACATGCGCAGGGCTTCTTCCAATAAAGCGTCAGCCTTCAATGGTCGGATCGTGTCCAGATACACCTGGGCTTGCCCGCGTAATGCCTGGCTGCGTTCGCGGCGATGACCAAGGTGTAGGAAGATGCGATCAGCAGTCGAAAAATGCTCCAGGGCTGCATCAAACTCCCCCCGCAGCCGCAGCGCATCCCCCATTAGCATATGCAGTTGAGGACGTTCTGCCAGCAGCAGCTCCGGTAACCGGCCAATCCAATACAGTAAACTCTCCAACCGCCCGGTGCGCACCAGTTCAGGACCAATTTGTTCCAATGTGTCAGCAGACTCTTCCATCTCTCCGGCTTTTAGCAGGTGAAATATGGCTTCTTCGGTACGGTTGGTTTTAGAAAAATGGCGGGCAGCAATGCGGTGCAATTCCCTTGCCCGCTGCGGATTTTCAGATACTTGCCTTTGCAGAAAATCCTGAAAAAGGCGCTGATAGCGGTAGGAATCCTCACCCAATGAGTCTAAAAACAAGCCTGACTCATGCAACCGCCGCAAAATTGAAAGGCTGTCGGTTTGGTCTCGCAAAGTGTCGCACGCCGGGCCGTCCAGGCGGCGCAGCACCGATGTGGTGATCATAAACTCGCTCAGCTCAGCCGGTAACTGCGTCAGTACCTCCGGTGCCAGGTAATCGAATAAACCTTCCAATGTATCCGGCACATTTTCGAGCACTTCCTGAAGAGATCGGTTCGCACCGCTCTCCAAAGACCGCCCGACCATTTGCAGGGCGATAATCCAGCCTTCGGTTTCATCTGCCAATAGTCTGGCCTGTTCGGTTGTGACTGGATGCCCGAGCATTTGAGAGAACAAGTCTTCCACCTCATCCGGTGTGAAAGCCAGATCGGTATAAGAAATGGTGTTCAACTGACCTTTAATCCGCCAGCGGTTTAGATCAAGATGGTCAGGCATGACCCTGCTGGAAATAACCAGGTGTAAATTCGGCGGTCGATAGTGGATTAACTGGCGCAGCAGCGCGCCGATCTCTGGCACGTCATGTACCAGATGATAATCATCAATCACCAACACAGCTTCTGTGATCAATCCATCGGTCAACGCATTGACCAGCGGAGTCAAGACTGCAGGAGTAGCTCGACCGCCGTTGGCTTCCAACATCTGCATGGCATTTTCACCAAAACCTTCGGTGCGCTGGTTGAATGCGGAGATGAGGTTGACCAGGAAAAGCAGCGGGTCGCGGTCCGGTTCGGAAATGACGTACCAGTATAAAGAGTCGGTCAGGTCGGCTAAACCCGTCAGGGCGGTCGTCTTGCCATAGCCTGTGCCAGCCTGCACCAGGGTTAACGGAAAATCCAGCACGCTGGCAAGGCGTGCCTGAACCCGCTGCCGCTGCAAGATGCCCTTACGCTGCCGCGGGGTAACCAACTGGCTTTGAATAACGAGATCCCGGAGAGGCATGGCTGCTTTTGATTGTATGTCAAATCAGAGGAGATGGCAACTTGGCGCATTGCCTCAAATCAAAAGTTACTTTAGTGGGATTCGTTGGCTCAAAATAGATGTTACCCTAACGCGGAATTCTCGATCCGCAGAGGGAGCCTATGATGAGTCAAAAGAGTAAACGGGAGTTGGTCGATTCCATTCG
>DATMXL010000022.1:0-7491 GCA_035561555.1 Bellilinea sp. | reverse complement strand
GTATTCTCCCACCTTAAAAGGGCTTATGGATTACCTTCGGACGAATTAAGCGCTTTTGGTGGGCAGGGTCAGGATAGCGATGGCTCCCCCGGCAGGATGGTTCTCCAGCGTCAGGCTGCCGCCGTGGGCTTGTGCCAGTTGCTGAGCGATGGACAGACCTAACCCCATTCCTTGCTTAATGCGCTGCCCCAATTCCCCCTGGTAGAACGGTTCAAAGAGATGCTCGGCTTCATCCGGCTGAAGACCCTTGCCGCCATCCTGCACCATGATGCGAATGCAGTCTTCATCAGCCCGTTCAGCAGATAGGCGGATAACCTTACCGTGCGGCGTGAATTTGATGGCATTATCCACCAGGTTGCCCACGATTTGGTTGAGACGTTTTTCATCTGCCCATACATGCGGAACATTGGGATCTACTCGAACCTCCAGCCGGACTTTACGGTTTTCAGCCATGGGCCAAAAGCGGGTAGCAACACCCTTTAAGAACGGCTCTACCGCCAGTTCCGCTCGATTCAACTCTACCGGATGGTCAACAGGTTGGGCTGCCAATGTGATATCGTCGATCAGGTCACCCAGGCGTTGGACGGTCTGCCCCATACTGACCAGCAAGTCATCTGCCAGATTGGGTTCCTGGATGGCGCCTTTGCGCAACCCCTCTATTCCGATTTGCAAGCCTGCCAACGGACGAGCCAGCTCATGGGCTACGTTAGCCAGCAGGGCTTTACGGGTGTTCATTTGGGATTGCAGCTTTTCAGCCATGGCATTCAGGTAATGAGCCAGATCATGCAGTTCGGTTGGCCCTTCTTCCGGGATGCGCAGGTGGTAGTTCCCGTCCGTTACCATGGCTGCCATTTGTTGGGCACGGGAGAACTGCCGCGAGAAGTAGCTGGTTAACAATGTGCTGACCCCAACGCCAAGTAAAGCGACAAACAGAATGGCGCCCATCAACAGCCAACGCAGACGCAGGATATACGTCTCCAATTTGCCAATCGGCATGAGCACGCAAACCCTGCCAATCATCTGGTTTTCCGAAATGATCACCGGAGCAGCCGCATAGGCGCTGGTCGGTTCTGAACTCGTATCGACCAGTGTATGATAGGTTTCGTTTATAAAGGGGTATTGCGCATTGAGTTGTTGAAATAGTTCTGCCTGCCGCGAACTGACAGACCCCGAGACCAGTTCTGTCATCGAACCGGATGGGTTAAAGTAGACTACGACCATATTTTCAGTGAGTTGAGCCTCCGGAAACTCGACATGCTCCAGCCAGACCAGGCCGTGTTCTCCAATCTCCTCACTGACGATACTGGCAAGTAAGGTAGCCCGCTCACTCGCCAATCGCTGAAGTTCATCGCTGAGCACCCGGTATTCATTCCGAGACCATATCCACCCGATCGCCCCTAATGATAAAACCAACACTAAAGCGTAACTGAGGCTAAGGTAGGTCCGAATACCGACAGGTTTTTTCACGGGATAAACTTGTAGCCAACACCGCGCAAGGTGACAATATGCTTTGGGTGGGATGGATCCGCCTCAATTTTTAGCCGCAGACCGCGGATTTGAACGTACAGCACCTGAGGTTCGCCATCGAATTCCATGCCCCAGACGCCTTCAACCAACTCGTCACTGGAAAACGCGCGTTCGGGGTGGGACATGAACATGTGCAGCAACTCAAACTCTCTTGGTGCCAGATCGAGTTCAATCCCGCTCTGCCGCACCGTGTGTGTGACCGGATTCAATTCCAGATCTCCGGCGACGAGTGACCCTTGCGAGGGTCGCACGCTCAGGGTTGTCCTGAGTGTCCGCCGCAACACGGCGCGCAGATGCGCCAACAAAATGTCAGTAGTGAACGGCTTGGTAATATAATCATCGCCCCCGATCTCGAGCCCAATGATCTCATCCAACTCACGGCGGCGGGCGGTCAGGAATATTACCGGAATATCCTGTTGTGATTTGAGCATTTTACAGAGGTCGAGGCCGTTGTCATCCGGCAAACCAATGTCGAGGATGGCGGCATTAAAGCTGCTGCGTCCAGCCAGTTCCAGGGCGGCATTTGCGCTGCTGGCGGTCGAAACCTTGTATCCGGCCAATTCCAGGTTGAATTTTAGCCCCTTGGTAACCAGGGCATCATCATCGACCACCAGTATGTGGAAATTGGCCATAATAATTTGGGGTTTCTACTCCCGGGCAGGCATGCAGGACCCTGCCAGGGGGCCATGTTCTTTCAACCGCGGGAAAAACCTCCCGTCAGTGTCTTTAAAAATTATATCAGAAGCTTAAAATACCCGCTCAGGCAACCATCCGATTAAACCCAAGTTTCGACAAACCGAAAAATTTCCCCCGGTTTCCTTCTCAGCCGCGAATTCTTCATGAGACGAGCAAAGGCATCACAATTGTGATTACTAAAATGAGCGGAATCGCCAACAAGCAGCCGGCTATGAAAAGATAGCGAAAAATCTTCGAGTCCGATTTCAGGTGCATAAAATAGAGCAGTACCAGCAACACTTTGACCACCGACAAAGCGACCAACGCGGGAACCTTGATGGCTTCCTGCTGCACATAACTGACGAGGGTCTCGATCAATGTGAAACCAGCCAGGATGAGAAATACCAGAAAGTAGTTGGGGCGTTTTGCGGTTTTCATGCGGCCTCTTAGAGGAGATAAATCACGGTAAACAATACTATCCAGACGATATCTACGAAATGCCAATACAGACCAAAATTTTCCACCCCGATGTGGGTGGCTTGGGTCAATGGTATACGCCTTTGACCTACCAGCAGGTAAATTGCCCAGAGGATCCCAACAAATACGTGCGTCCCATGGATGCCCGTCACGTTGAAGAAAGGCGAACCATATGCACTGGATATGCCGACTCCCTCGCCAAACAGAGTGATCCACTCGAAGGCCTGACCGGCCAGAAAGACCAATCCCAGCACAATCACCATCAACAGGTTGTTGCGCAGCCCCTTCTGATCATCGCGTTCACTGATCGCAGCCAAGGCCCGCACCACAAAGTAGCTGCTGGTGACGAGCACAAAAGTGTTGATCGCAATGATCGGGATGCTCAAATGATTGCGGAATTGGGCATCATAATCCGTTTGCGTCAGGCGGGCGAAGATGATCAACAAGATAAGCGAGACGAAAAAGATTACCTCGCCGCCCAGAAACACCCAGATACCCAGCTTGGTATTTTCGCGCTGAGCTAATGGAGCAGGGCTGGAATTCTGCAGCTCACTCATGGCCTTTTCCCTGCTCTGCACTCCGGTTTTCCATCGTCCAGCCGGCAATCGCCACCAGCATCACCACGATTCCGACGATACTGACGATCACCGTCGTAACCACACCGGCGGCAATCAGCGCCAGGCTAAAAGCCAGCACAATCGGCCAAAAACTCGGTGACGGTAGATGCACCTCAGGTTGTTCGTTCATATCTCAATCCTAAGATTGCTCCACAAAATTGCGCTCCGTCCCACGGGCGGAATCTCGCAGCCACTTCCAGAATGTTATTCCCAGCGCCAACAGCAGGATCATGTGCGTTGGCAGCCACATCAACAGCCCGCCCAAGTGCTGATCCTGCAAGGTATTCATCCCAAAAGGGTGCGGGGCGGCTACATAAAAGGTATAGAGGGGTGATTTGGCAAAAGTAAGCCAGGATGCCAGGGCAGTGCAGGGGAAAGCCAGCAGGAAGGTGTACAGCATACGCGCCGGAATCCTGGGCTTCAGCAACCCGGATGAATCCGGCCCAGCTACCGGCCACCAACCGATCAGTGCGGCGCCAATGAAGCTGAGGTGTTCGAGGATGTGGACAGTTTCACTCCCCTGCGCCCATTCAAACGCTAATGGAACGTGCCAGAATGCCATCACCCCGACAAATATGAAGAAGGCCGGGATTACACCCAGCACTTTATTGATCCAGGAGAGCAGCCGGCGGGGTACGAGCTTATCCAGCAGCCAACCCGGCGTCCCAACCAGCCATAAGGGCGCCACCACAAACATCAGCAGCAAGTGTTGGGTCATGTGGGCGCTGAAGAGATACCGGTCGCCTAATTCATCCAGCGGAGAGATGAGCGCCAGCAAGGCGACCAGTGTTCCGCAGTGGAAGGCGATTTGCTGTGCCACTGGCGTTGGCCAACCCCGCCGGATAACCCAATCATACAGCAGCGTCCACAGGCTTAGCCCGATGATCACGCTGGGGTACCAGCTCCAACCGACCTGCAGCAAGGCGCTCATAGGATGTACAGTGCCAGAAACAGCACCACCCAGACAGCGGTCACATAATACCAAAACCCGCTGCCCAGCTCGACAGCTTCATGCCGATCGACACTGAAATCACCCAGATTGGCGCGGACCAGGTTGAGGCCCAGGAAGAACACTCCTGCCAACATGTGGAGGGCGTGGAAGCCAATAAGTGTAAAAAACACGCCGCCGAAGGCTTGATCGTCAATACGCAGGCCGGCCTGGTTGAACTCGATGATCTGGCCAGCCACGAAACATAATCCCAACAGCACAGAAACCAGCAGTCCGCTGCGCAAGGATGACGCTTGACCCCGGCGTATCGCCCGGCTGGACCACCACACCATCATAGCGCTGATCAGTAAAATGCCAGTATTGACCAGTGGAATCGTCAGCCGTGACAGTGTGTGGGGAATATCCCAATTGACCTGCCCGCGCAAGGCGGCATAGGCTACCAGCAGGGTGGCGAAGAAGACTGATTCGGTGCCGAGTGTCACGAACAGGGCCAGGCGGCCTGTACTGATACTGGACATTGGCTGAGGGTGTGTGACTGAGCTCAAGCGTCATCCCTCCAATCCGCCAGCTCGGGATGTTTCTCATCCCACAACGGGCGCAGGCTGCGAACCGATGGAATCTCGGCAAAGTTATAGACGGGCGGAGGTGAAGGGATCATCCACTCGAGCGTGGTGCCGTCCCACGGATCCGCTTCGTGCGTCGGGACAGAGCGTATCGTGACCACGTAGTTAATCAGGAAGATCAGGAAGCTGACGGCGATGATGCCGGCGCCGATCGTCTCGACAAAGTTCCAGATATCCCAGCCCGCTCCGCTGCTGTAGGTATAGATGCGGCGCGGCATACCCAGGATTCCAAGGATGTGCATAGGCATGAAGACCATGTTCATCCCGATGAACATCAGCCAGAAATGCCGTTTCCCGATTGATTCGCTCAGGCGGCGGCCAGACATCTTGGGGAACCAGTAATAGACGCCGGAGAATAAGCCAAAAATCGCGCCGCCGAATAACACGTAATGCAAGTGAGCCACCACGTAGTAACTGTCGGTTATTTGCCAGTCGACCGGCACCACCGCCAGATGAATCCCATCCAGCCCGCCGATAAGGAACATTGAAATAAAGCCAATGGAGAATAGCATGGGTACGGTGAACCGCAGTTTGCCCCGCCACATGGTTCCCAGCCAGGCGAAAATTTTCACGCCGGTGGGAACACCGATCAGGAAGCTGTCAGCCGAGAAGAAAAGCAAGGCGGTGTCTGGCATACCGGTGGCAAACATGTGGTGAGCCCAGACGGTGAAACCCAAAAAGCCGATGGCAATAGCGGAGAAAACCACCGCCGAATAGCCAAACAACGGCTTGCCCGAAAAGGTGGGGATGACCATCGAGACGATACCCATGGCGGGCAGGATCAAGATATAGACTTCAGGATGCCCAAAAAACCAGAACAGATGCTGCCAGAGCAAGGCGTTGCCGCCCTCAGTCACGTTGTAAAAATGTGCCCCAAGTTGACGGTCGAGCAGCAGCAGCAGAACGGCGGTGGTCAGCGAGGGCAGCGAGAAGACTGCCAGGAATGAGGTCACAAATGAGGTCCAAACGAAGAGCGGCATCTTGAGCAAGCTCATCCCGGGAGCCCGTAGCTGGATAATGGTGACAATAAAGTTGATCGAGCCGATGGTGGTGGCAAAACCCAGAAGCAGAATGCCCATCGACCAGAACTCCATGCCGTGGGTGGGCGAATAGAGCTTTTCCGTCAGTGGGGCATAGCTGAACCAGCCGTTATTGGGCGCACCGCCTAACAGGAAGCTGCTATACATGAACGCGCCGCCGAAGAGGAAAGTCCAGAAGCTCAGTGAATTCAACTTCGGGAAAGCCATGTCGCGCGCACCGATCATCAAGGGGACGAGGTAATTGCCAAACCCGGTTGCCATCGGCATAACCACCAGGAAAATCATGGTGGTGCCATGCATGGTGAAGACCTGATTGTAGGTATCCGGAGAGAGGAATTTATTTTCCGGTAGAGCCAGCTGGATGCGCATCAGCAGCGCTTCTATACCTCCCAGTATGAAGAAAAAGAAGGCGCTGTACAGGTACAGCAGCCCAATGCGTTTGTGATCGACTGTCGTAAGCCATGAAACCAGGCCGGGGAGCCGGTTTTTTCTCGTTTGCAGGATTGGTTGTGCTTGTTCCACCATCATCCCCTTCCGTTTACTTCAGCAGCGTAAGAAATGCGATGATCTGGTCAATTTCTTCAGGCAAGAGGGTAATTTGCATATTGCTGTCCGGTTTCAACTCCTGGGTATCTTCAAGCCAGCGGCGCAGGTTTTCTTCATTCAGCGGGTAGGTGCCGCCCGCGAAGGTGGTACGCGAGAATAAATGCGTCAGATTTGGCCCGCTCTTAGCATTGTCAGTAACCTCGCCTACGTTGATTGAATGACAGGAGACACAGGTATTGGCAACCGTGTCATAGCCAGCCAGTTCATCTTCAGATTGCGGTTGGGTTGCAGCTCGCAGTTGATTGGCGACCCAGGCATCGTAATCCGCCTGCGAGTCAACAAAGACATGAATCCGCATCAGCGCATGTTCCGTGCCGCAGAATTCAGCGCATTGCCCCGTGTAAACACCCACCTTGTCGCCTTTTAGCCACATGGTGTTGTGCTGACCCGGGATGACGTCTGTTTTGCCGGAAAGCTGCGGTACCCAGAAGCTGTGAATCACATCCACCGATTCCAGCGATACCTGCACCACTTTTCCAACCGGGATATGCAGCTCGTTGGCAGTGACAATCCCCAGGTCCGGGTAGTCATACTCCCACCACCAGCGGTGCCCGACGATGCGCACATTCAGGTCGTCCGTCTGAGCCTCTGGCTGCGCAACCGCAGACATGGTCTGAACGGTCATCACGAATAGGACAATCACCAGCAGGATCGGGATAACCGTCCAGGTCACTTCCAGGCGGGTGTTGCCATGGAACTGAGGCGCTGGCGCTATATCTTCGGGGCGCTTCCGGTCTCGGATGACCGTCCACAGCAAGCCGCCTTCAACCAAAACAAAGACCACTAGCGCCATAACCAATATGATCCAGTACAGCCTGGCTTCGTGGCTAGCGGTAGTTGACGCCGGGTTGAGAAAGGTCGGCGAGGTCTGACAGGAACTTAAGAGAAACGCTAAACTCACCAATACCCCAAATTTACGCAGCATACCCTCGGCTCCTGATGATTGTAAGGAGAGTATTCATCTGGGTATATTTTAC
>DATMXL010000021.1:0-7716 GCA_035561555.1 Bellilinea sp. | reverse complement strand
GATTTAACTTCCTAATTGCTATACTTTGAAAAAGATGAAAAAGGTTAGGCCAGACAAAAGGAGAATAGAAATGTTAAGTAAACGATCTACAAAGTTCCTCATATTGACTGGAATGGTGGTCGGCTTATTGATGGTTGCGGCCAATCCATTCGAAAAGGAAAGCCATTGTTATTCCGTTCTCTCTCCGGTTGATGTGGATAGCAATGAAAATTCCCAAATCATAGAAAGCGGATGCTTTGACACATTTACTGAAGCAATTCAAGCCGCAACCGGTGGGAGGGTTCATTTGAACCCGAATGTTTATCCCGATGATGTCACTGAAGAAATGCTTAACGCTAATGTTGATTCATCCAAATTGCCCCCAGAGTCAGTGACTGTGATTGGTATAGATTATAAAAATGCCAGTTTTGGTGGAAGCTCATACGCTTGGTCTGTCACTGGGTCTGGATGTACAGATACCCTTGGTTTCAGAGTAAGTTCGATGTCATCAGGCTGGGATAATACAGTGTCTTCAGTTAGGTCTTATTCGGATTGTAACAATTACTACCATTGGGAGAACACAAACTATGCAGGTGCTGTATTAGATTGTGGTCCCAATTGTGCCTTCATGGGCGTTATGGATGACCAAACGTCCTCCGAAGAATGGTATAAATGATAAAAATTGTGGGATCGTATTCAGAATAACAGCAACTTGATACAGTTTAGCAATCACTGGGGTAGCCTGGAAATACTAAAAGGCAACCCCAAAAACTATAAAAAGAAATATCCGTGAGACGTAGCCCGATCGGGAAACGTAATTGTGCTGGCGAGTCATTGAATTGTAAAAGAACGATTGTTTTTTGCCTCGAAATTGCAGAAAAAGGTTGCGTAATCTTCAAAACAATCGTTTCAGCCAAAACCACAGACTGGATGAATATATTAAGACCTTGTTTTAATACGAAAGCATCCAGTGACGATCCCTTTGGAATCGCTTGTTATCCTAAAGGTTAAATAAAAACACCACCTACGACATATGTGTATTTTCAGTGGTTCAATAGTATTATATCGCCGTTGTCAAGATATTAATTCTTTTTGAACGATGATGGTCTCGGGAAACTCGATGCCGTTGTAGCGTTCCATGGAATTGGAGTAGGCGCCGGCGGTGAGGATGTAAATGCGATCGCCTAAGGTGATTCCAGCCGGCAGCATGGCTTGATGATGGATCACGTCGGCGCTGTCGCAGGTAGGACCGCTGAGCACGAAGGGCTTGAGGGGTTCGCTGTTGCGGTCACTAATGACCGGATAATTGAACCCGTACATATCATGCATTTCGATCAGTCCCTGGAAGGCTCCCACATCCAGATACAGCCATTCACGTTCGCCACGAGTGGCGCGATTGATGACCGAAGCCGCCATAATACCGGCATTGCCAACCAGTCCGCGGCCAGGTTCCACCAACAATTTGGCCTTGTTGCCAAACAAGCGCTGCATGGCTGGCAGGATCGCCGCGGCAATTTCTTCTACCTCTGGCACCGGGTCATTGAAGCGCACCGGGAATCCGCCGCCAGTGTCGATCACTTTCAATTGGATGCCTTTGGTTTCCAGTTCGTTCCAGATGAGGCTGAGACGTTCGAGGGCGCGCACCCAGGCCTGTGGATCGGAGTTTTGCGACCCGACATGGAAGGTGAGTCCGTAAGGTTCCAGACCCAACTGCCGGGCATAGATGAAATGGTCAACTTCCTGGCCTGGCTCGATGCCAAATTTACGCTCTAAAGGCCAGTGGCTGCCATTGTTGTCAACCGCCACACGAGCGATTACTTGGGCAACGGGGGCTAATTTAGCCAGTTTTTCCAACTCGATGCGGGTGTCAAATGAAAAACGGCGTACGCCGTAAGCATGCGCGCGTTGAATGTCACGCGGGATTTTCGTGGGAGCGCTAAACACCATATGGTCAGCGGGTACACCCATACCAGCTAGCTGCGAAATTTCTCCCCAGGAGGCTACATCGAAGTGGATGCCTTCTTCATGGAAGATTTCCAAAACGGTTGGATCGTTGTTGGCTTTGACCGCAAAACATACCTGCCCATCCGGAAAGGCTGCCCGGAAACGCCGGGCGTTGGCTTGCAACCGGTCGCCATCCAGAATTAAAAAGGGAGTTTCGGGCTGCTGGGCAGCCTCCACCAACCGCTGAATATCTTCTATTGTATAAAGCGTCACTTCATAACCCTCGCTCAAAAATAATAGTCTCGGGAAAGGATTCGATCCTTCCGGGGTGTTGCACATTATAGCGACTGGCAAATTAAAAGGACACGGCTGATGGTTTTCGATCTTTCGAGGCAAACCTGGTAGCCGTGCCCCAATATGCTCACAAAATCCCGGCATGACCGGTAGATTTTGAACTTCCCAGCAAGGGTTTTATTATACATAGCTGCCGAAATATGTAAAGTGCTGCAGAAAAATTAACATCAAATTGCAAGGTTTTGTAACCGACTGGGAGGGTAAGTAGGGTCCCGATCCGCAAAACACGCCTGAATTGGCGATATAATAGAACCGCACTTGATTAATCAACTTGAATCATGGATTGAGGGAGTCTTCCAAATGATTGTCACCACCAAAAAATTATTCGAAGCCGCCTACGGCAAATATGCCATCGGCGCCTATAACATCAACAACCTTGAGCAAATCATGGGCCTCTTTCGCGGCTGCCTGGATAGCAAAGCGCCGTTCATCATCCAAATCAGCAAAGGCGCCCGCTCGTACACCAGTAAAATCATGTTGGAAGGCTTGATCCGTTCAGCTGACCAGGTGTTCCCGGAGGCCATTTTCGCCGTGCACCTTGACCACGGCGATGAAGAAGCCTGTATGGATTGCATTCAGAGCGGCTTTTATTCCTCGGTAATGATCGATGCCAGCGGCGAGGATTTTGAAAATAATATTGCCACCACGCGCCGGGTAGTGGATGCGGCACATGCCCGCGGTATTGTGGTGGAAGCTGAGCTGGGTCAGCTGGGCGGGGTGGAAGAGCATGTGGCGGTAGAAGAGGCGAACGCCAAATTGACCGATCCTGAAACCGCTCAGGAATTTGTAGAACGTTCAGGCTGCGACTCACTGGCGGTGGCGATTGGCACCAGCCACGGCGCATACAAATTCAGCGGCACGCAGGGCTTGCGCCTGGATGTGCTGGAGCAGATCCAAAAGCGCCTGCCAGGCTTCCCGCTGGTGATGCACGGCAGCAGTTCGGTGCCGCAAGAGGAAGTGCAGCGCATAAACGCAGCGGGTGGACAACTCAAAGGAGCTAAAGGCGTGGATGAAGAATCATTCAAACGCGCAGCTCAGTTGGGCGTGACCAAGGTCAACATTGATACGGACGGGCGGCTGGTGTGGACGCGGGTCCACCGCGAGTACTTCCAGGAACACCCGGAAAACTTTGATCTTCGCCCGGTTGGCAAGATCTTCATGACTGAATATGCCAAGTTTATTGCTCATAAAAATGAAAAACTAGGCAGCGCCAACCAGCTGGACGAGGTGCGCAAGGTGCTTGCAGGTTAATTATTTCGAGAATTAAATCAATCCTGAGGGGGCGGAGCCTATTCTTCCGCCCCATTTTGATTTTTGGCTAATGTGGTCATAAACCAGGTTTATCTTCTATAATTAGTCACTATGGCTGAGGGAATAACAGAAACGATTTTTGAAACAAACCTGCCGGTGACCGTGTATGTGCGCCCGATGGGCGAGAAAACCCATGAGTGGGTGGAGTTTGACCAGGGCCCCGGAGAATTTAGTATTCCGGTAGCCTATGATGTGTACTTGAGGGTCAAAAATATCAACGACAATGAGTTGTACAACCTGGTTAAGGTGGTTGCCGGGTTGCCAAATTTGACTTATCTAAATCTTTCCGAGAATCGCAAAATCACGGATATGGGACTTTCCCGTTTGGCCGTGCTACCCATCCTGACCAGACTTAATTTGTCCTCCTGTAATATCACCAACCAGGGGATACCGCATCTGGCAGCGTTAAAAAAACTGGAATACCTTGATCTGAGCTACTGTAACCGCATCAGCGACGAAGGGCTGCGCGCATTAAAACCTTTAAACCGCCTGGTATTTTTGGATTTGCAGGGATGCGTCAAGACCTCCCTGGCCGGCATCAGGAAAATCGAGCGGAACGGGTTGACCATTCACCGCTGAGACTGGGAATCGGCTTAATTTCATAAGATGAATGCCCAAGTAGTTCCTTACATGCTGCTGCTGCTGTTTGCCACAGTGATTTCTTTCATTCTGGCAGCCTACTCATTCCTCAAGCGCAGCATACCTGCGGCCCGCTTTTTTGGCTCGCTGGCAGCGGGCATCGGCATCTGGTCACTGTTTTACCTGTTCGAGGTCGTCAACCTGCTGTTACGTTTGAAGGAATTCTATTTTGGGTTGAAATATCTGGGCGTAGTATTGGTCCCCATCAGCCTGATTGCATTTGTATTGGAATATACTGGCGCGCCGCTGCGGCGGGTGATTAAATTGCTGCCATTTCTGGCCATCCAGCCGGCGATAACCCTGGGGCTGCTGGCGACCAATTCACTGCACGGCTGGTTTTATACCAATCCACGGCTGGAGATCGCACAAGCATTCATTGTCCTGGCTTTTACACCCCAGTTCTGGTATTACGTCAACATAGTCTATTCACTGCTGATCGGCCTAATTTCACTGATTCTGCTGATGCGGTATTATCGCATTTCTGCCGGATTCAGACGGCGTCAAATTAATTTCTTTATTCTGGGGGGAATCATCCCGTTGGGAGCATTGCTGCTAACACTATTCGGTATTCCCTCGCTGCCAGCACTGGATTTTACTTCGCTGGCAATGGTCGGCAGCCTGCCTTTCCTGGCGGTGAGCGTATTCCAATATCGCTTATTGGACGTGGTGCCGGAGGCGCGCGACCTGGCAATTGAGTTCATGGATGACAGCGTCATCGTCATCAACCGCCGCTTTCGAGTGCTGGATGTCAACCCGGCGGCGCAGGCTCTGTTTGGCGTGAAGGCAGTGGATGTCATTGGCCGGGAGTTGAGTGAGTACCTGCCTTTGACTGCGGAACTGCGCGCCGGCATCTCTCAGCCGGAACGCTTTCAACAGAATATCGTGCTGACGCGCGGCGGCAAGGATGTACAGTTTGAATTGCGCTCCTTTCGCCTATCTTCCTGGTATGGACGGCCAGCCGGAAGACTGGTGCTGCTGCATGATGTAACCGAGACCAAGCTGCTGGAGCAAAATTTACGCCAGGCCAAAGACGCCGCTGAAGAAGCCACCCGGGCGAAATCACTATTCCTGGCATCCATGTCGCATGAAATCCGCACCCCGTTGAACGCAGTGATCGGTATGACCAGTCTGCTGCAAGATACCGAGTTGAATACCGAACAGCAGGAATATGTCAACACCATTCGGGCTGGCAGCGACACCCTGTTAACGTCAATCAATGATATTCTGGATTTTTCAAAGATCGAGGCCGGGCGGATGGAGTTGGAGACTCAGGTATTTAACCTGAAAGGCTGTGTCGAAGATGCCATGGAAATCCTGGCGCCGCAGGCTTCCATCAAGAATCTGAGAATGGCTTACATGCCGGCAGCGGATCTGCCGGTCTGGGTGCGCGCGGACCCAACGCGGTTGCGCCAGGTACTGGTAAATCTGTTGTCGAATGCGGTCAAGTTCACCGACCAGGGTGAGGTGGTGGTGAGTGCTGTGGTTGAATCACTGCAGGATGACCGGTTGATGCTGCAGTTTTCGGTTAGCGACACTGGGATAGGCATTCCGACACGTCACCTTGACCGGGTTTTCGAGACTTTCACCCAGGCGGATGCCTCGATTGCCAGGCGGTATGGCGGTACCGGGTTGGGACTGACAATCAGCAGCCGGCTGGTACACATCATGGGCGGGCGAATCTGGGTGGAGAGTCAGGAAGGGCAGGGGTCGACCTTCCATTTTACGCTTCCGGTTGAGCAGGCTGAACCGCGGACTCGGCCGCAGCCTAGGCCAGTCTTTGATACTACTTTTGCTGTACGGCACCCACTGCATATTCTGTTGGCGGAGGATAACCCGGTCAACCAACGGGTGGCGGTACGCTTCCTGGAGCGGATTGGCTACCAGATCGATACGGTTGCCAACGGTTTGGAAGCGGTGGAGGCAGTGCGCCGCCAGCTCTATGACCTGGTGCTGATGGACGTGCGTATGCCCGAACTGGACGGGTTGGAGGCTACTCGCCGCATTCGAGCGGAATTGCCAGAGGATCAGCAGCCGCTCATCATTGCCATGACCGCCTATGCCTATCAGGAGGATTTAAGTGAATGCCTGGCAGCCGGCATGAATGATACCCTGACCAAACCTATACAATTTGACCGGCTGGTCAGTGTACTGAGCAAATATACCTCTGCGGCAGCCTCGGACACAAAGACTGAAGCCGAATCTGGTATGCGCCCATCCCAGATATTGGATGAACTTGGCGAAGACCGCGCAGAAATTCTCGACCTGCTATTGAAGAATTTGGACGACCGGCTCTCTGACTTAAAAGCAGCCTGGCAGGCAGGCGATTTGCCTAAACTGCGTGAGTGTGCGCATCAACTCAAGACCGATGCCAGCTACCTGGGTGCCGATGAACTGGCGCAAATGATGCTGGATTTGGAACGACAGACGATGCAGGGGGTTGTACCAGGGCACGACGAATTCGATCAGGTTGAGGTCTTGTTACAACAGGTAAGGACAACTTACAACCCCTGATAGCTCGTTGGGGATTGGAATTCATAGAGAGAACGGGAAATCACCCAGGGTGGTAGGTCCAGCTGACGACACCGGAGGGATAGGTTTTCGATTCCACCAACGTGAGGTTGGTTTTCACGCCGTCTTCGAACAGCTATTGACCTTTTCCCAGGACGATCGGGTAGACCAGCAGGCGGTACTTGTCGATGACATTGGCAGGCACCAGTGAATTGACCAGCTTGCCGCTGCCATGGATGATCAGGTCTCCGCCAGATCCCTGCTTGAGCTATTCGATCTCTGCAACCACGTTGTTGCGAGTGAAATGGGAATTGTTCCAGCTGCCTTCGGTCAGGGTTGTGGAAACGACATACCTGGGCAGAGAATTGAAACGGTCAGCGAAGCCGGTGTCATCAGTTCGATCAGGCCAGGAGTCAGCGAACGCCAGGTAAGTGACCCGACCAAGAAGTTAAGCATCGCTGGCAAAAGTTTCGTCGAGTTTGAATTTGGCAATTTCATTTTCCCAATAGGGGGAGGACCATTCGTGGGGCGCTTCAATGACGCCATCCAGAGTGATAAATTCGGTTGCGACGACTTTTCTCATGATCGCTCCTCCAGGTGAAAACGCTGAACCGCGCGGGCGCGGGCTCTGGCAATTTCCAGAGCGCGGCTGCGCGGTTGCGCTTGAGTTTCCAATGATTTGAGCAGGTTGTTTGAGGCTGCAGCGACGGCTTCGATGGCGGCTTGAAAAGCAGCTTCATTAGCTTTCGAAGGGTTGGTGAAGCCGCTGATCTTTCGCACGAACTGCAGCGCAGCGGCTCGAACTTCTTCCTCGGTTGCTGGCGGATCAAAGTTGTACAGGGCGCATTGCCTCAAATCAAAAGTTACTTTAGTGGGATTCGTTGGCTCAAAATAGATGTTACCCTAACGCGGAATTCTCGATCCGCAGAGGGAGCCTATGATGAGTCAAAAGAGTAAACGGGAGTTGGTCGATTCCATTCG
>DATMXL010000020.1:0-22487 GCA_035561555.1 Bellilinea sp. | reverse complement strand
CACTGCAAGAGAACCGCCTGTTGTCTTTACAACAATAGTATTTGTATTTGGCAAGAATTTTGCAGTATATGCATTCTTCACATCCCTGAATTTGGCAAGTTCGTTATTTTCGCTATCATAAATATAGACTGTCCCTCCGGTACACCCAACACGATATTTTCCATTCTCATAATATCCCCAGAAATTTCTCACGTGATACCCTCATTCCTACAATTATCCTATATTCGCCAAATCCGACACCTATTCTATATCAATACCCCTACGAACGTTATCTAAACCATCCACTCAGCCTACCTCATTTTCCGGTCCTTTTTCTACCCCGCAACAAGTTCCCACAAACGTTAATTGGCACTTTAGGTCGAGTAGATAAGATGGATATCATTCGGCAAACCCATTAAAACTATTATTTACGCTCTTGACATCAAACATACCGTCTCAACATGGAATGTCTGAGGAAAGAGGTCAAATGGGGTGACTCTCTCCAGGCGGTAGCCGGCAGCGTTCAGGCGTTTGAGGTCGCGCGCCAGGGTGGCCGGGTCGCAGGAAACATAAGCAATTGTGTCTGGCTTCAATTCAATCAGCGCATCCAATGCCTGGCGCTCGATACCTGCCCGTGGCGGATCGACCACTACAATGTCCGATTGGATTTTGAGCGCCGGCAGGATTTGCTCGGCTGCGCCAACATACAACTCGACATTGTCGAACTCGTCCAGGTTGACAGCGTAATCCTCGCAGGCGGATTCGGACAATTCCACCCCAATCACTTTCTTGACCCGCGGCGCAATGAAAGCCGAAAATAATCCCACCCCGCAGTACACGTCCAACACGGTCTTCTTCTGATCAAGCAGCAGTAACTTCAAAATGTGGTCCACCATGGCTTCAGCTTGTGCGGTGTTGACCTGAAAAAACGACTCAGCTGAAACCTTGAACACCCGCCCGCGCACCTCCATCAGCAAGTAATCCTCACCCGCTAGAATCAACTTGCCAGCCGGGCTGAGGTGTACAGCCGAGAGTGGAATGTCCACACTGAATTCGGGGGCGGTAATCTCACTGCTCTCCAGCGCCAGCAGCACTTCCTCCTGTGCACCCAGGCGCAGTTCCACCCGTTCAATGCCCGGCAGCGGTTCCAGGTCAAGCTGCGGCCAAATCTGGTCAAGGGCATCTTCCGGCAGGTGGCATTCGCTGATGGGTACCACATTGTGGGTCCCCCACCCCTGGTAGCCCAGCTTACCCGCCGCGGTAAGGTGGAATTGCAAGGCATTGCGGTAATTCCAGGCAGCCGGAGACGGGATCACCTCATCCACCAGCGGGTTGACTATTCCGCCAATGCGCTCCAATTGGTCGCGCACCACTGCCTGTTTGAGTTTTAACTGATTGGCATAAGTGGTATGTTGAAAATGGCAGCCACCGCACACGCCATAGTGAATACAGCGCGGCGTTATCCGCTGCGGGGATGGGCGCACCACTTCCACCAGCCGGGCGCGCGCAAACCCGCGGTGCTGCTCCACCAGCTGCACCCGTACCTGTTCGCCTGGCAGGGTATACGGAATAAAGACCGCCCGACCATCTGGCAGGCGGCCCATGCACTCTCCGCCATAAATTGGCGTCGTGACTTCGACCAGAAAATATTCTTTTGAATCACTCATGGGGTGGTAATCCGTTAAGACAGAATGCCGACCCCACAAACTATATCATATGAACCCAGATGTAGTCTTCCAGGCTCTGAATGGTGGAATCCTTTTCATACATGATCTGCTTAATCACATCGCCGATGGAAATGACGCCCACCAGCTTGCCGTCTTCGAGCACCGGCAGGTGACGGAAGCGTTTTGCAGTCATTAACGCCATGCAGGATTCAACGGATTGGTCAGGGGTTACATAATAGACGCCGCGCACCATCAAATCGCCCACTGGAGTGTCCAGATTGACCTCGGGTGAAAGCGCCTTACGCGCGAAATCGCGTTCGGAAAAAATGCCAACAATTTTGCCGGCTTCCACTACCAGTACTGCCCCGATCTGCTGCTCCGATAATAATTTCAACGCATCAGACACGGACGAGGTTGGTGTTACGTACCACACCTGGGAAAATTTTGATTTGAGTAAATCTTTTACTGTGGCCATCAGAAATCCTTTCCTGTTCCCTCGACTGAAATAATGCTATCCGCTGTAGTCGCGCCCGAGAATATAATTCTCGAGCCCCAGAATTGTGGTTTCTTTGTCCGACATGATTTGTTTGACCACATCGCCAATACTGATTATCCCCACCAGCTGTTCGTTTTCCAAAACCGGCAAGTGTCGGATTTTCTTGGATGTCATCAGCGCCATAACTTCTTCAACCGTCTGCTGCGGGCTGACATAATAAACGGATTGGGTCATGAATTGATCAACAGGCTTATCGAGCAGCATTGATTCCAGAGCGGCAGCGTGGCGGGCATAATCCCGCTCTGAAAAGATCCCAATAATTTTCGGTCCGTCCAGAACCAGAACCGCCCCGATGTTCTTTTCCGCCATGAGCGTCAAAGTATCTTTTATGCTGTTGCCGGTCTGGACCGTCCAGACATCATTCCCCTTCTGCAGTAGCAAATTATTCACCGTTGCCATGAGCCTGTTCCTTTCAAATTTGTTCTCAGGTATCGCAAATGGATAATCGGTCGGATGCTCCGGGCGAGCCAGACGCGTATATGCTACCTGTAATATTTTTATTGCTCGAGCACCTGTAAGTACTTTCATTATCGCAAAAAGCATCACTTTGTCAAGTTTGACGACTAAAATTATCGGGTTATTTTAAAATCACCCGAAATTAACATGAATCTTAGATCCCTTTAATGTATAATGTCCACAAAGGTGGGTAAGTGTACTTAATAGATAAATAATAGTATATGCGGTAAAGGAGATCGGCAATGAAAAAGATGGTCTTTGGAAGTCTCCTTATCCTTATTGTGTTAATCGGTCTGGGATTTTTGGTAGAAAAAGGACTGGCTGCACCCTGGAATCAGGAAGATGTTGAGCAGATGGTTCGCGGGGCACAGCTATATGATGATTGGACAAAAATCGTCGAGCCTGTCCCCATTTTGACTGAAACCCAGCCGATCTGGTCTACTCAGAGCACCAACTCGCAAAGCGGGGTTGACACCTGGCGCTGTGTAAGCTGTCATGGCTGGGACTATAAAGGCGCAGATGGCGCTTTCCGTTCCGGACCGAATTACACCGGCTTTCCGGGTATTTACGATTCACGCGCCATCGAATTCAGCGAATTCCAGAGCGTGATGGACGGCAGCGCCAACCCGGACCACAATTTTAGCGCCTACCTCAACGCCACTGATGTGGCCTCCCTTGGCCTGTTCATCCAAAACGGCCTGATCGATGATAATGAATTTATCGATCCAGTTAGCTTGAAGGTGCTTGGCGGGGACTTGCAACAGGGCAACGAGCTATACACGTCAGCCTGTGCCTCCTGCCACGGTGATGATGGCCGCCAGATTCAATTTCGCTATGAAGGACAGGATATCAGCCTTGGGAAGCTGGCAGTTCAAGACCCCTGGCGTTTCCTGCACCGCACCCGTTTTGGTACTGCCCGCGCTCCGGAAATGGTTATCGGCGCCAAATTGGGTTGGCAGGTGGAGGATGGCCGCGATGTGCTACTGTACGCCCAGACCCTGCCCACCGGGTTTGAAACCAGCGGCACACCCTCTATCGGTGAACAGACACCGGGCAGCGGTGTACAACCTGGCGGACCTGCAAACAGTATCCTAACCGGCATTCTTACCGCTCTGGGTGCCATGGCGACCGGGTTGGGTTTTGCCATCATTCTGGGCGTGTTATTGATCGGAATCATCTTTATCGTCGTCTGGTTCCTACGGGGTCGTAAATAACATTGTAGAAATATTTTAAAGGAGACAAGCATGAAGCCAAGGAAACCCTTTTGGAAGCAGCCTGGATTTCAAATTTCCGCAGTTCTTGTGGTGCTCTTAGTTGTCGGTGGAATTGCTGCCGCGCTTTTTCTGACCCAACAGCCGCCCGACCAACCTATAACCTTCCCGCATGATCGGCATGTCGGCATGGGCGCTACCTGCCTTTACTGCCATCCCGGTGCAGCACTTGGACCATCCGCCGGGGTTCCGGGCATTGAAAAATGTTGGGGCTGCCACCAACAGGTGCAGAAACAATCACCCGAATTGACGATCCTGGCCGGGTATGTGGAACGCAACGAGGCTATTCCCTGGGTACCCGTAGCCATTCAACCTGATTTTGTCCGTTTCAATCATAAGCCGCATGTGAGCGCCGGCGTTGCCTGCACCGATTGTCATGGGGATGTTCCTTCCATGACCACCGCCGAGCCGCAAAAGGGAATGAACATGGGGTGGTGCTTGCAATGCCATAAAAACTCCGCGCCCGAGCAGTGGACCAAACTATCCGACTGCGCAACCTGCCATTATTGATCCATAGAGAGGAAGCAGTATGAGCGATAAAATCACTCGCCGAGATTTCCTGAAGCTTGCCGGAGCGGGCGCTGCGGTCTCAGCCGTTGTAACTGGCTGCGGACCCGTATCGCGCTACATCGTGCGCCGCCCGTACACTGAGATGCCCGAATACAATCAGGTTGGCCTGTATACCTACTATGCCTCCACCTGTCGGGAGTGCGCCGCCGGCTGCGGCATCCTCGTGCGCACCAAGGAAGGGCGCGCCATCACCATCGAAGGCAATCCGCAGCACCCGGTCAACAAAGGCCGCCTGTGCGCACGCGGCATCACAGCCCAACAAGGACTGTATAACCCGGATCGGGTTTTGGGACCCATCTTCCAGGCACGCGGCGATACTGCCAAACTGGCTCGCGCCACCTGGGATCAAGCCATTCAGGTTATCAGCGAAGCACTGAAAAGCCCGGGAGACCAGATCGCATTTTTGTTGGGTACTGCGCCCGATCACCTGTTCGACCTGGTGAGCGAGTTGGCGGAGGCCTTAGGGGCTCCGGCGCCGTTGCGTTATTCAGCCCTGGCATCCTTCGAAGGCCGGGCTACCTTGCAGGAAGCCGCCAATCAGATTTTCGGCAAGCCCGCATTGCCGTTCTTTGATCTTGCCAACGCTGAAGTGGTCTTCTCCTTTGGCGCCAGCTTTCTGGAAACCTGGTTGTCTCCGGTATCCTATGCTGCCGCTTATGGAGACATGCGCCAGGGACGGGCAACGCGCCGCGGTTACCTGGTGTCGTTCGAGCCGCGCCGCTCCATGACTGCCGGTAACGCCGACGAGTGGATTCCGATCAAACCCGGCAGTGAAGGTCTGGTAGCGTCAGCGCTTGCAGGCCTGATCGCTGCTGCCCGAGGCGAATCGGCGCCCTCTGGATCCATTGATCCAGCCTCAGCCGCTGAAGCAGCTGGTGTTGAGGTTGGTAAATTAACTGAATTGGCGCGTTTGTTTGCCACCAGCGATCACGCGCTGGCTATTCCAGGCGGCAGCGCTATCGGTCAACCGCAGGGTTTGGCTATTGCTCAGACCATTCTTCAATTGAACGGCCTGGTCGGCAATCTGGGGCTGCCTGGCGGTGTTTTCTTAACCAATTTCGAACAGCCCGCAACAACACTGCGCGGCGTGCAAGATCTGATCGCAAGTATGAACAGCAGCCAGGTCAAAGTACTGTTTGTTCATGGCACCAACCCGGTATTTGAACTTCCCAAGCACTCTGGTTTTACCGAAGCCCTGGCAAAAGTACCGCTGGTGATTTCTTTCGCCACTTTCCCGGATGAAACCGCCATGTTGAGTGACTATATTCTGCCGGATCATTCGCCGCTCGAATCTTTTGGCTACCAGCGCTTGATGGCGGGAGCTGACCGGCAAATCTGGTCTTCCACCCAGCCGGCAGTGGCGCCGTTGTACGAGACCCGTGCCACGACCGACGTTCTGCTGGCGGCTTCTGCCGCAGCCGGGAAACCATTGCCTTATACGGATGAGGTGGATTTCGTCCAGCAAAAAATCGTCCCGTTGATCAGCTCTGGAGGGTTTTACACCGCCCAGGAAATTCAGACCTTCTGGAGTCGCTGGTTGCAATATGGCGGTTGGTGGACCACTGAAGCAACGCTGGACGGTGATTTATCCGCCGGTTCTGCCCGTACTGCCGCCTTTAGCGCCCCACCTGCACTGGAAGCAGGTAAAACCTTCCACCTGGTGGTGTTCCCGACCCAGCTCGGCGACGGCTCAGGCGCCAACCGACCCTGGCTGCAGGAAATGCCGGATCCAATGACCACCCTCACCTGGAATACCTGGGTGGAGATTAATCCTGTCACTGCGTCAGAATTGGGCATCCACGATGACGATGTCGTGCGCGTCACAACGCCGTACGGTGCCATCGAAGCCTCAGTGTACCTCTACCCGGCTATTCGTCCGGATACCATCGCCATCCCCTTCGGGCAAGGTCATACTGCCCTTGGCCGCTGGGCCGAAGGCCGCGGCGCCAACCCGGCAGCGCTGTTACCCGCCGCGGTGAACGAGGCAGGCGACCTGGCCTACAGCGACGTCACTGCCAGTATCACGCTGATAGGTCAAAGGCGCCCGCTAGCCCGGGTTGAGAATCGAGAAGGCGTCTATGGGGACCATTAATGTTACGAAAAATCGAGATAAGGAGACCGAGCCATGGCTGATGTGAGTAAAGAAATCGCTGAAAAGTGGGGTCTGGTCGTTGACCAGGACCGCTGCACCGGCTGCAATGCCTGTGTGGTAGCCTGTTCAATGGAAAACAATGTTCCCTTTCAAGGTGAAGACAACGTGGCCTTCGGCCGCGGTACTTACTGGATATATAACAAACGCGTTTGGGAAGGCGAGTATCCTGAAGTAGCGCCAGCCTTCCAGCCGGTGATGTGCCAGCAGTGCGGCAGTGCACCGTGCGAACCTGTCTGCCCGACGTTTGCATCGGTCCACAGCGAGGAAGAGCAAATCAACCTGATGGTGTACAACCGCTGTATCGGCACCCGCTATTGCGCCAATAACTGCCCCTACCATGCCCGCCAGTTCAATTGGCAAGACCCCGACATTCCTGAACCCATGAACTCCTACCTCAACCCGGATGTCACCGTCCGCCGCCGCGGCGTCATGGAAAAATGCACCTTCTGCGTGCAGCGTATTGTTGGCGGACGGCAAACGGCGGCTGACGAAAACCGCCCGCTGCGCGATGGGGATGTGACACCTGCCTGTGTGGCTGCCTGTCCTTCCGGTGCGCTGGTCTTCGGTAACCTTTCCGATCCCGACAGCCGCGTCAGCCAGATGGCAGCCAACGAACGTCAGTACAAGCTGATGGATGAACTTGGCACCAAGCCCAAGGTAACCTATCTCAAGGGAGGTGGACGCAATGGCGGCTGAAACAAAAATATTTGGCAAAACCCAAACCGCCGAGCAGGAATACGAAGACCCCAAAGAACAGCTGATGTTCGACCCTCGCCCGCGCGAGGAGATGAACCGCATGGTCATGGAGATGATGACCACCACCACCAAGAAATTCTGGCTGTTCTTCTTTGGTCTGGGCGGCGGGGTGGTTGTCCTGCTGTTTGGCGCCTGGGGCTACATGATCAGCACCGGCATGTGGGTCACCGGACTCCACCGCCCGATTTACTGGGGTGTTTTCATTGTCACCTTCGTGTTCTGGATCGGCATCAGCCACGCTGGCACTTTCGTTTCGGCCATCTTACGGGTGTTCAAATCGGAGTTCCGCCGGCCATTCACCCGCGCAGCCGAATTGATGACCACCTTCGGTCTGGCAGCCGGCGCGCTTTACCCGCTCATCCACCTGGGCCGGGTATGGGTGTTCTACTTCATGGTGCCTTACCCCAATGCTCGCTGGTTGTGGCCTAACTTCCGCTCGCCGCTGGTGTGGGACCTGCTGGCAATCACCACCTACCTGTTGAGCAGCACGATTTATCTGTTCCTGCCGCTCGTGCCAGACCTGGCTATGGCGCGCGACCGCACCACTGGAATTCGCCATGCCGCGTATAAAGTATTGGCTCTGGGTTGGCGCGGCACGGAAGCGGAATGGTTCCGCCTGAAAAAGGCCATTCAGATTTTCGCCTTCGCCATTATCCCGGTCATGTTCTCGGTGCACACCATCGTGTCCTGGGATTTTGCCGTAAGTCAGGTAGCCGGCTGGCATTCGACGATATTCGGACCATATTTCATCATTGGGGCCATCCTGTCCGGTGTCTCGGCAGTGGTGACGATCCTGTATATCCTGCGTTCCACACTCAAGCATATGGATTACTTCCTGCGCCCGGAACACTTTGACGCCTTGGGCAAACTCATTTTGGTGTTTTCCTTTGCCTGGGCCTACTTCTTCTTCAATGATTACCTGCTGGGCTGGTACGGCGGTGAAGCCGCAGTGCGACAACTGCTGACAGCCCATGCCAGCGGTCCGGCTGCCTGGATCTGGTATACGATGTTGATTTGTAACATCGTCGTTCCCTGGCTGACCTTATGGAATCGAAAAATTCGCCGCACACCCTGGCTGATGTTCATCATCACCCTGATAATCAACGTTGGCATGTACGCTGAACGCTTCACCATCATCCCGTTGACACTGGGTCACCAGCGCACCCCGTTCGACTGGGGTGTTTACACACCGCAGCCGATCGAGCTCAGCATCGTACTCGGCACCTTCTGCCTGTTCACCTTCCTCTACTTGATCATGTCGCGCCTGATTCCCCTGGTGCCGGTCTGGGAAGTGCAGGAAGGCCAGGTGGCGCATACGCTGCGCAAGGTTGGCAAGGCTAAAGTACCTACCGTTACGGATTTGGAATAGGAAAGGAGCGCAGCATGTATTCAAAAGTCGTACATATGGCGCTTTTCAATGAAGAGCAAATCGATCACGCCGCCGAAGCCATCACGCGCCTGCGCTCGCTTGGCATTCCGGATCGCGACATTTCTGTCATTTCTGGTATTCCGTATTCCGAAAAGATTCTGGACCGGCCGATGAACTGGACCAATGTCGGAAAAATCGGAATAGCTGGAGCCGTGGCGGGGTTTTTCATCGCGCTAGCATTTGCCTTCGGCACACCCTTCCTTTACCCGCTGCGAGTAGCGGATATGCCAATTTTCTTTCCGATCCCCACCTCGATCGTGGTGGTTTTTGAGATCACCATGCTGGGTTTGTTGATCAGCACCTTTCTCGGTGTTTTTGTGGAAACGATTGCACCATCCTATGGCCCCAAGGGTTATCACCCCAAAGTCAGCGACGGCCATATCGCTGTACTGTTCAGCGGCCCAATGGACCTGGACGAGAAATTCCATTCAACCTTCCAAGAACTGGGCGCGACGCTGGAGCATGACGTCGAGGAGGAGAAGTTATGGCTATAGTCAAACGCCTGATCATCATATTGGTGGTAATTTCAATCCCGCTGCTGGGTATTTTGCTGTTCACCTATGACGTCATCAAGATCGACTGGATCAGCTTCATGGAAATTCAGCCGTCGTACCGCCCGATGGAATCCCCGCTGGCGCTCCCTGCCCGTTCGGTACCAATTCAAGGTGCTGCCTACATCCGGGCGCTGGGCGTGCCCGTCAATCCGGTCACCGCAGATGAGGCTTCCCTGGCGCGCGGCAAGGCATCCTATGAAACAGCCTGCGCCCTGTGCCATGGACCTGCCGGCGGCGGTGATGGAGCGTTTTCCGGTTTCCTGGTGCAATATCCTCCCGCCAATCTAGTGAAAGCGGATGCCAACGCCCGCTCGATCTCCGACGGCGCTATTTTTATGACCATCACCGACGGCGTCGAAGGACGCATGCCGGCGCTTAAGGATAACCTGCCGACCGCTGACATGCGCTGGGACGTAGTCAATTACGTCCGATTCCTGCAGTCATCTGCGCCGTAAGCAGCTTTACAGGGTCATTTTCGCGGCTGGCACCTCAGCCAGCATCATCCCCCGATCCCTCCCCAAACACTGGGGAGGGAATTTTTATCAGCGCATGAGTTGCTCGTTAAGGTATAATTTTTCCCCAGAAAGGGTACTTTTATGCTGCAAAAATTTGTGAAAATTCTGGGGGGTGACCCCAATAAACGTGAAATTGAACGCCTGACGGAACGCGCCGAGGAGATCAACGCTCTCGAGCCTGAATTTGAAAAATTATCAGACGCTGAACTCGGCGCCAAGACGGATGAATTCAAAGCCCGGCTGGCCGATGGCGAAACGCTGGATGATTTGCTCAATGAGGCCTTCGCCACGGTTCGGGAAGCCAGTAAACGCACCACAGGCATGCGCCCTTTTGAAGTTCAACTGATTGGCGGGATGGCTTTACACAACGGTACCATCGCTGAAATGCGTACGGGTGAAGGCAAGACCCTGGTGGCAACGCTGCCGGTTTATTTGAACGCACTCACCGGCCGGGGCGTCCATCTGGTGACAGTCAACGACTACCTGGCGCGGCGCGATGCTCGCTGGATGGCGCCCATTTACCAACTATTAGGCCTGTCGGTGGGTGTACTGCAAATGGCAGCGCGGACGGAAAACGGCCGCAAGGCGTTCATCGTCGACCTGGAAAAAACTTCTCCGTTCGAAGACCAGCACCAACTGCGTCTGGTTGACCGGTTTGAAGCCTACCTGGCTGACATCACCTACGGCACCAATAGCGAGTTCGGCTTTGATTACCTGCGGGATAACCTGACGAACCGCCTGCAGGACCGGTCGCAGCGCGGGCATTATTACGCCGTCGTTGATGAAGTGGACAACATCTTAATCGACGAAGCCCGTACCCCGCTCATTATTTCTGGTCCAGCTTCTGAAGATACCGAATTATACGTAAAGATGGCGCAGATCGTCCGTGCACTCAACCCGGAAGATTACGAAATCAACGAACGCGACCGCACCGTCACCATGACCGAAATTGGCCAGGCGCACGTGGAAGAAATGCTGGATATGTCACTCGGCGATCCGGAACGACCCGAGGATATTGCGCCGGAACAGGCGCGAATCTTGGGTCATCTGGAGCAGGCGCTTAAAGCACAGTTCCTGTTCAAACGCAACAAAGACTATCTGGTTCAAACCGGAAAAGTCGTCATTGTCGATGAATTCACCGGCCGTCTGATGCCCGGGCGGCGCTGGTCTGAAGGCCTGCACCAGGCGGTGGAGGCCAAGGAAGGCGTAAAAGTCGAACCTGAAAACGTGACCTACGCCACCATCACCATCCAGAATTATTTCCGCATGTATGAGAAACTGGCGGGTATGACCGGCACCGCGCTGACCGAGGCCGAAGAGTTCAACAAGATTTACAAACTCAACGTACTGCCGATCCCCACCAATCTGGAATACAACGTCATTCGCCCCGATCCGACTCTAAAGGAAGTCAATGACAAAGATGATCAGGGTTACAAGTACTCCTATTACGCCCGTAAGGATGGCAGTGACCTGACGCCGGTATTTTGGAAACGCAAAGACTACCCGGATGTAATCTATCGCACCGAAGAGGCCAAAATTCGGGCTATTACGCAGGAAATCATTCGCTACCACGTCATTGGCCGGCCGCAGCTGGTTGGCACCACCTCGGTGGAGCATTCCGACCGGTTGTCCTTGCGCCTGCAGCCGGAATTGCTACGCCGTCTGACCCAGGCCATGCTGATCCGTGATGCCTGGCTGAAAAAGAACAACCGCGAAGAGAGTGAAATCGTCATCCCGGAATTGCAGTGGCTGTACCGGCCGCTGGCTGACTTGAACACCGGTGAATTGCGCAGCTTTTCCCGTACCGTGGGCATGGTTTCGATCAATCCGGAAGACGCGGGCAACCTGGAGCGCATCCTGGAATTGCTGGGTCTGGCGCCAACGGATGCGCCGCGCCTGGTTAAAGTTTTACAGGGCGGGGTTGACCACCGGGTGCTCAATGCGCGCAAGCATGATGAAGAATCACAAATCATTGCTGGAGCCGGAGCCTTCGGCGCGGTGACCATTGCCACCAACATGGCAGGACGCGGCGTCGACATCAAACTTGGCGGCGAGTTGCAGAATGAATGGGTAAATGACGTAATTCGGGTGCTCAACCAACCCGGTATGGACCCCTACGAGATGACCAACGTGGAACGGCGGGTAGCCTTACGCAGGATGAGCGAGGAGGATTACGGCATCTATGCCGAGGGTGTGCATGCCTTCCTGCAATACATGGACGAAATGGACAAAGTTCACGAACTCGGCGGGCTGCATGTTATCGGTTCAGAACGCCATGAGGCGCGACGCATTGACAACCAGCTGCGCGGTCGAAGTGCCCGGCAGGGAGACCCCGGCTCATCGCGCTTCTACCTGTCGCTGGAAGACGATTTGATGCGCCTCTTCGGCGGCGACCAGGTGGAAGGTTTGCTGGCGCGCCTTAAGATCGACGAGAGCCTACCGATTGAAAACGCATTGGTCGCCCGGTTGGTCGAGCAGTCCCAGACCCGGGTGGAAGGCACCAATTTTGACATGCGCAAGCACCTGCTGGAGTATGATGATGTGCTCAACATGCAGCGCAAGCGTATATATGAACAACGCGACCGGGTCTTTACCAAGGAAGACCTGAGTGAAGACGTCGATGGCATGCTGCAAACTGAGCTGCATAACCGGGTGGCAGCTGTCGCCGGCGATGATGAAGGTCAGTGGAAGCTGCTGGCATTCCTGGAGGAGATTCAACCTCCCATGGACGGCGAGGGCATCGTTTTTCCCTCCTTCACCCAGCATTTATTGATCGATGACATAAAAAATAGCCTGGCGGAACCTACGGTCAATTCCAGTCAACTGCGCGCCACCTTGCTCAAGCTGGCAGCTGACTCGCTGGAAGCCGAACGCCAGCATCTGATGAAATCGGCTGAGCAGCTTTTGGAGCGAACCGAAACCGCCATTGACCAGGCGCGGCTGGAACGCTTTGATATCCTCGACACCTTCTTCCAGGGGCTGCCCGACCGGGTGGAGGAAGCCGGCGGCAGCCTGCGCGCTCAGGAAGTGCTGGACGAGCTGTCCGGGTTGGTGCGGATCCCATTACGGCTGACGCCGGATGAGATGCGCAGGCTGGCAGCGGGTGATGACAGTGTGGCGGATACGCTACACGACCAGGTGGATGGCTTGATCCTGCAAATCAACCTGGCCCGTCTGGTTGGCACCCTGCAGCGGCGCGTGGAAGACCTGGATATTCGTCCAGCTCAATTCGCGGGTATGGAATGGGCGGATATTGCCGACCAGGTGCTCAACACACTGGATGCCAACCTGGCGCGCCGCACCGAGCTGCTGGCAGCGCCGGGTGGAGCTATCGACCATGATCTGGTGTCGGCTTTCGATAAGGTCGGCGAAGGACAAATCAACCTGGATCAAAACCTGCGGGCGCTGATGGGATTACTGGCTGTCATGGCACAAGGCACGAAAGTGAGCTTTGACCGCCGCACCCACCGCCGCGGTCAACAGCGGGTTATCCGCCTGACCTATTTTTTCCATGCCTCCCACCTGATCGCTGACCGCCAACCAGATGAATTGGAGGCCTATATCCTGGAACATTTGCTCGGAGCTCAAGCTGCCCAACGCGAATTATGGGGACGCTACGAGTTCGCCCGCCTGGCTGCCGCTGAGGCTACCCTGGCTCAACTGGACGGCAAAATCCAGGAACAATTGACCGATGCCCTGGGTGCAGAACGCTACCTGGAAACTTCCGCCGCGCCGCTTAAAGAACTGCCGCCGGAAGAAATTGGGAAAATGGTCGGTGTATTAGGGAAACGGCTGCAAAATGAAATCTACCGCGAGGTCCTGCTGAGTGTCATTTCCAACCTGTGGGTGGAATACCTGACCCGCGTGGATGCGCTGCGAGTATCGATCGGAATGGAAGCCTTCGCGCAACGCGACCCGCTGGTACAATACAAGAGCCAGGCGTCCGAGATGTTCCAGACCTTGCTCGGAGAAATTCGCAGCGGCGTGGTTGGGCGAATGCTCACTTTCCAACCCCTGCGCCGCCAGACCGCCAACGTGGAGCGCGAAAAGACTCCAGGAGCACCTACGGACGTCATCGAAGCGCCTGCAACTGTGGTGAGTTCAGCCAATCTGTCAACCGGCTCAAATGATTCGCGCACCGATCGGAAAAAGAAACGACACCGGCATTAATCCGCGTTCGCCAGGCATTATGTGACAAAAAAAGTTGTGATTTCGTATATTGTGCGCGAATGCTGGACATTAATCAGGTATAATGGTATGGTTTGATAAACCCTGCCAGGGTTGTCAAGCTGCACCATCACCCATATAATGGGTGGACATCTTTTTTACCATTGGAGTACCACAAACGCATGGACCAGAATGACGCCCAACTCGAGCAGGGGGCAGCGCCCGAGAACGAACAGGTAGAGAACTTTTCAACCCTGCTGGAGCAAGAAGACAGCAGTATCGATTTCCCCAAACAAGGTGAAATCCGCACCGGTATGATCGCAAGCATCTCACCTGGTCAGATTCTCGTCAGCGTCGGGACTAAGTCCGAAGGAATCATCAGTGGGCGTGAATATGAAGCTATACCTGCTGAAGAGTTAGTTGAATTGCAGGTCGGACAGGAAGTGCCGGTTTACGTAATCAATCCCGAAGATTCGAGCGGGAATGTCGTCCTTTCTTACGTACGTGCGCGCGAGGAAATGAGTTGGAAGGACGCCGACACGCTCATGGACTCGAAAGAGAACTTCCACAGCAAAATCATCGGCTACAACAAAGGCGGTTTGATCGTGCCCGTTGGCGGGTTGCGCGGGTTTGTGCCTGCCTCCCAGGTCAGCCTGTCACGCCGCGCCGCCATGTCTGGCGATACTCCCGAGGCTCGCTGGAGCAAGATGATCGGCGAGGAAATCGACGTATGTGTCATTGAAGTTGACCGCGAACGCCGCCGCCTGATCCTCTCCGAACGCCAGGCCAGCACTGAGACACGCGAATCCATCAAGGAACGCGTCATCGATGAATTGACCGAAGGCGAGATCCGCTCTGGACGCGTCACCAGCCTGGCTGAGTTTGGCGCTTTCGTCAACATCAGCGGCGCCGATGGCCTGGTTCACCTTTCTGAAATCTCCTGGGACCGCATTCAGCATCCCAGCGAAGTACTCAAAGTTGGGCAGGATGTCAAAGTCAAGGTCATTTCGATTGACCGTGATAAGAAACGCATCGGCCTGTCCATTCGCCAGCTGCTTGAGGATCCGTGGGGTCACAAGGCTGCCAAGTATCAAGTAGGGCAGCTGATTGAGGGTACCATCACCCGCCTGACCAAATTCGGCGCTTTTGCCCGCATCGAAGACGACATCGAAGGCCTGATTCACATCTCCGAAATCCACGACAAACGCATCGAGCACCCCAAAGAAGTGCTCAAAGAAGGCGATGTCGTTACCCTGCGCGTCATTAAGGTCGATCCCGATAATCACCGCATCGGACTGAGCCTGCGCCGCGTCGAGTCGATGGCTTACGCCGACATGGACTGGGAATCGCTTGAAGGAGTGCTGGAAGAGTCAGAACCAGCTGCTCTGGAAGAGAAACCCGCCGTTGCAGAAGAAAAACCAGCCGCGGTAGAAAAACCAGCTCGGAAGAAAAAGCCAGCCGCGGAAGAAATACCGGCTGTAGATGAAACTCCGGTTGTGGAAGATAACCCAGTCGCGGAAGAAATCCCAGCCTCTGACGAAGAAACCAAGTAATTCAGCCTGGATACGGATTATACAGAGCGCACCTTCACGGTGCGCTTTGCTTCCCCCACTATGACCGACTTGCCGCTGATTATCGACGCTCACCAGGACATTGCTTATAACATGTTCTCTTTTGGCCGGGATTACCGTCAATCGGCGGCAGTTACCCGCGCCCGCGAAGCCAGCACATTCATTCCTGAACAGCAAAATGGCCAATCCACCCTGGGCTGGCCTGAATACCAGCAAGCCCGCCTGGCAGTAATTTTTGCCACCCTCTTCGTACTGCCGCGCAAATACAAGAGCACTGAATCGGATCGCGTCGATTTTGCCACGCTGGACGAGGCCTACCGCCTGACGCGCCTCCAGATGGACATCTACAACCGCTTGACCGAAGAATCGCCCGAAAAATTTACGCTGATTTCGGATCGCAACCAGTTGACGAGCCACCTGGCAGTCTGGGAAAATGCACCGCAGGCATCTCACCCGGTTGGGCTGGTACTCTCCATGGAAGGTGCTGAAGGCGTTTCCGGACCGGCTGAATTGGAAGAATGGTGGGAGCAAGGGCTGCGCCTGATCGGTCCGGTTTGGGCGGGTACCCGTTACTGCGGCGGCACCTATGAAGGCGGCAGGTTTACCAGCGAGGGATTTCGCCTGCTGGAAAATATGGCTGAGTTGGGCTATACTCTGGATATCGCACATATGCAAACCGAGCCCGCGCTTCAAGCGCTGGACCGCTACCAGGGTGCGATTATTGCCAGCCATGCGAATGCCCGGGCTCTTTTAAAAGAGGACCCTACCCAGCGCCACCTGAGCGATGACGTTATTCGCGGTCTGGTAGAACGGGATGGCATCATCGGAGTGGTGCCTTTCAACCGCTTTTTGCTCTCCGGTTGGAAAAACACCGACACGCGTGAGCTGGTCCGTTTGGAGATGGTGGTCGATCACATCGATCACATTTGCCAGATCGCCGGCGACGCGCTGCATGTGGGTCTAGGCACCGATTACGACGGCGGTTTCGGCTGGCCTGCCATCCCCCTTGAGCTAAACACCATCGCAGATTTACCCAAACTGGCACAGCCTCTGGCTTTACGCGGCTATTCCCCGGCAGAGATCGCAGGAATCTTCCACGGAAACTGGCAGCGGCTTTTGGAGCGCACCTTACCGGCATGACCCAAACCACGGATATCAAAACAACCCTACCTCCCCTGCCCGCCTGGAAACGCCCGGTTAAGCAGGCATTTTCTCGGCGCCGGATTCGAACCGGACTATTGGTCACGCTGGTTGGATTGGTCATCTTCCTGCTTGGGGCACGCCCGGCGCTGTTTGGAGCAGACCGCAGTCCGGTGATTGGGTTTATCCAAATCGCGGTATTCCTGATTGGTCTGGCATTGGTTTGCCTGGGTGGTTACCTGAGCCTGATGGCGTTGTGGAAAGACCGGCAAACCAGCATTTCAGCCGACATCGGCCTACGGCTGGTTGCCACAGGGTATGTAATCGCGGTGTTTGCCGGCATGGCAGATATCTTCGGTTTCGGCAGCCATCCGCTGCCTGGCATTCCTTACTTCGGCACCTGGCAGGCTCGGGGTGTAGAATTCGGGCAGGCGATGATCGCCATCGGTTTCCTGATGCTGATCCCCTTGCGTGGACCCCGGACAGAACCGAAGCATACCCCCGCCAGCAACTGAGTAAATAGGCTAATTCACCTGCGGATGTTAAGTTTTCCGTAGGTATATCGTCGCTTGACCGACTTAATTGGTTATGTTATATTGACAAAAGAGGAATTTTGAGCATGCGTGATTCATCGGAAACAAAAATTCCGATTCCTGACGAGTTCGACAATTTAGACAATTTACTCGATCCGCAGCCCAGTATCCCCCGCCGCGGCGTACTGCAGGTCTGGCAGAGTATTGTAAAAATGGGTTTGGGGGAGGTCGCCCTGCGGATTGGCGCCGGCCTGGCTTCCATCGCTCTGGTATTGATGGTGGTGTGGGTGATGAACACCTTCTACCTGAAAGGCACCGTCAAAGGCCCGCAGACCAACGCAGCCATCGCTGCTGCCGACCCTACGGCAGTCCCAGTGGTCAAACCGCCCATGTTCGAACCGCCGGACGCATTGGCCAATGTACGCGGCATTCTGCGGATTGCCCAGCTGCATACCACTCTGCCGTCCCGCCCGCGTTTTGAAATGACCACCTACACGGTGCAAAAAGGCGACAACATTTATGATATAGCCGAGCGCTTCGACCTCAATCCGCGCTCGTTGATGTGGTCCAACCCCAGCAAGATCTATGACGCGAAGTTAATCCAACCTGGGATGGAATTGGAAATTCCGCCGATAGATGGCGTCGTTTATGAATGGCACGAGGGTGACGGCTTAAATGGCGTTGCTGATTTCTTCAAAGTCACGCCAGAGGAAATCATCAACTGGCCGGGCAACGGTTTGACCACTGCTGCCGTCGGTGACTTTACCAACCCGAACATCGAGCCAGGCAAGCGGATCTTCGTGCCCAATGGCATCGGTCAATTCGTTAACTGGACCATGCCTGCCATCAGCCGCTCCAACCCAGCCGTAGCCCGCTCTGTTGGTCCTGGCTTCTGCGGTACGGTTTATGACGGCGCCATGGGCACCTATACCTTTGTCTGGCCGGCAGCCACGACCTATATTTCCGGTTATCGCTACGACCCGGACATCAATCACCTCGCCATTGATATCGGCGGTTCGGTTGGCGTTGGAATTTACGCCGCTGACGCCGGTGTGATTGTTTATGCCGGGTGGAACGACTTCGGTTACGGTTACCTGATTGTGATCGACCACGGCACCGGCTGGCAGACCTATTATGCACACCTGAGCTCGCTCAACGTAGGCTGCGGTCAGAGTGTTGGACAGGGCGACCAGATCGGCTTGATGGGTTCGACAGGTAATTCAACCGGCCCGCATCTACACTTCGAAATGCGCAGCGATGTCTTCGGCAAAGTCAACCCGCTGAACTACGTTTCGCCGTAGAATCCGCTTGATCAAGCCTTAATGGTCGACACATAGGTCGACCCCTACGAAAACCCGTCCATGTGTAGGGGCGTACGGGGTATACACGGTAAGGGGAAACCAGCTTCTGCGATATACCTACACAATTCAGAAGATCGGAATAACCGTCAACCTATTTCAAGGGAACTGGATCTTGCAGGTTGATCGGATTAGTAGATATTACGATCTGGTAGGAATATCAAACCGCCAATTCCTCAATATCCTTTCTAACCCGGGCCAGAAATTCGTCGAGTGAAATGGGACCCAGGTTTTCGCCAGACCGCAGGCGTACAGCTACCTGATCTGCAGCCACCTCTTTATCGCCAATGACCAGCATAAACGGAATTTTCAGATTCTGTGCATCCCGGATCTTGGCTTGCATGCGTTCCGGCCGATGATCCACCTCCACCCGGATGCCCGCCTGCTTTAGTTGCTGAGCGGTTGCCTGTGCGTATGGCAAATGCCGGTCAGCGATTGGAATGAGGACAGTCTGAACCGGCGCCAGCCACACCGGAAATGCTCCGGCATAATGTTCAATCAACACGCCCATAAATCGTTCCATCGACCCCAAAAGTGCCCGGTGCACCATGTACGGTCGGTGCGGCTGACCATCCTCTGCCACATATTCCAATCCGAAGCGTTCAGGTAGGTTGAAATCGAATTGGATGGTGCTCAATTGCCACTCGCGGCCTAAAGCATCGACCATCTTCAAGTCAATTTTTGGCCCGTAGAATGCCGCACCGCCTTCATCCAGGTCATACTCCATCCCGGCGCGTACCAACGCCTGACGCAAAGCTTCGGTGGCCTCCTCCCAGTCTAGACGCTCACCGGTATACTTTTCGGGGTCGCGGGTGGACAGGTAAGCATGGAACTGATTAAGCCCAAAGTGTTTCAGAATATGCAGACAGAAATTAAGCGCCCGGTCGATTTCATCCGGCATTTGATCCGGCCGGCAGAAGATGTGCGCATCATCCTGGGTAAACCCACGCACTCGCAGCAGCCCGTGCAGCACGCCAGAACGCTCATAACGGTACACCGTGCCCCACTCGGCCATTCGGATGGGCAGTTCACGGTAAGACCGGGTCTTACCGCGGTAAATTTGGATATGGAATGGGCAATTCATCGGTTTGGCATAATATGCCTCGTCATCGATGATCATGGGCGCATACATATTCTCTTTGTACCAGTCCAGATGCCCGCTGGTTTCCCATAAGCCGGCCCGACCAATATGCGGCGAATAGACCATATCGTAGCCGTTTTGCAGATGCTCATTCTTACAGTATTCCTCGGTCAGATGCCGCACCAGGGCTCCCTTCGGATGCCATAAGATCAACCCGGCGCCAACCTCCGGCTGGATACTGAACAGATCTAAATCTTTACCCAACTGACGGTGATCCCGCCGGCGAGCCTCTTCCAGCCGCCACAGATAAGCATCCAATTCTTCCGGCGAATTCCAGACGGTACCGTAAATCCGCTGCAGCATCGGCCGGGTTTCATCGCCGCGCCAATAGGCACCGGCAACACTGGTCAGCTTGAACGCCTGGGGGTTGATTTGATGCATAACTTCAACATGCGGTCCGCGGCACAAATCGATGAATCCATCCGATTCGTAAATGGAAATTTCTGGCGGCTCATTGAGCAGATTGCCATGCTCGTCAACCGTCCCCCGTTCCAGACCGTCGATCAATTCCAGCTTATACAGCTGTTTGGAAAACAACTCCCGGGCTTCATCAGGTGAAACCACCTTTTTGATGAATCCCGCCCCGCTGTTCAAGATGGTCCGCATGCGCTCTTCGATGGCTGCCAGGTCTTCCGGAGTAAGAGCACGTGGCAGATCAAAATCGTAATAAAAACCGTCCTCGATCGCCGGACCGATGGCAAATTTGGCTTGCGGGATCAGTTGCAGCACGGCTTCAGCCATCACATGAGCGGTTGAGTGACGGATACGGTACAACCAGGATTGCTCGTATCGTTCAGATTTATCATTCGCGGACATCAGGATACCTTCCTTCTCTTCTCAAGCTTTAAAACGAAAAACGCCTGCCCTGCTGGGGCAAGCGTTGCGGCTCGCGGTTCCACCCAGATTAGCTGCATCAAGCAGCCATCTCAAGTTGACGGATAACGGTGTCTACCGTTCACCTTAATCGAGAGTGTGATCCTCTTTAGGGGTTCCGCTCGCAGGTGGTTTTCACTGATTCGGGTAAGGAGGGACTCTCACGCTCGCATCCCATTCTCTGTCAGCCACAAAGCAGTTACTCGTCCTGGTCCATGCGTTTTTCGAATAATTCATTATACGAACCAGCGAGCGGAAATTCAAGCGGTCAATTCGCCAGTGCCATTTCTTGCTGAATTTCATGCCCCAACTGCAACGCAGCATCCACCAGCATATCAAAATCCTCTCGACGGCTCCGGTGATTGGTGTTCGCCACCCGCAGCGCGTACCGGCCTTGCAACGTGGTAGACGAAGGCACTGCCACACCGCTCTCGTGGATGCGGATCAACAGCTCGCGGTTGATGGCATTCAAGGTCTCCTCATCCAACCCGCCCGGATTGTAGCGGAAGCACATAATGTTTAATTGCACCGGGGCGATGCGTTCAAGTTCGGGCTCGCGGTCCACTCGCTCCTTTAAATAGTTTACTTGAGCCACATTTTGCTCCATCATTCGCCCGTATTTGTTGATTCCCTGCTCCTTGATCATCATCCAGGCTTTGAGTGCGCGGAAATTGCGCGTGAGTTGGACGCCAAGGTCGGAAAACCATAGGGAACCGCCAGCTAAACCCCGATGAGCATGTTCGAGATATTCTGGAGTTTCCGCAAAGGCATTGCGATGCAGCTGCGGGTCGCGCACCAGTGCACAGCCAATTTCGAACGGCATGTACATCCATTTATGCAAATCAACTGCCAACGAGTCAGCCCGTTCCATACCCTTGAACAGCGGCTTCAATCTGGGCGCCGCGCCGGCGACCGCGCCAATCGCGCCGTCCACATGGAACCACAGGTCTTCCTGCTGGCAGAAATCTGCCAGTGCCTCCAGATCATCGATTGCGCCTGTATTGACCGTGCCAGCATTGCCAACCACCATAAACGGCTGACGGCCATCAGCCCGGTCAACTTGCACGGCAGCTTTCAAGGCTGGCAGGTCGATCTGATAATCTGCATTGACCGGAATTAAGCGGAGGTTGTCGCTGCCCAGCCCCATCAGTTCAACGCCCTTCTTGATGCAGGAGTGCGTTTCCACCGAGGCGTATACGGTCAGACAACGCTCAGAACATTGCAAGCCTTCCTTCCGCACATCAAAGCCGGCCTTCGCCGTGCGCGCCACCACCAATCCCACCAGGTTGGCCATCGAGCCGCCCGACACCAACAAACCCGAGGTGGCTTCCGGCAAACCGACAATCTCGCGCACCCAATCGACGACTTGTTTTTCAACATAATTGCTGATGTGGTCACCGCCGCCCATATTGGAATTCATGCCGGATGCCAGCATTTCGGCGAACATACCGGTGGCAGAGCCATTTCCCATCACCCAACCCCAAAAACGCGGGTGAATATTGCCCATCGGATTGGGCAGAATGTGCTCGAGGAATTCACTATACACCTGCTCGATCGGCTGTGGTTCGCGCGGCAGCGGTTTGACCAGGCTGGTCTTAGCCTCCTCCGGAATGGGATGCCAGACCGGACGCTCTCGGACGCCCTGCAGGTAATCGATCATGTCGTCCACCATGCGGTGACCCAGGTGGCGCATGGCATGCCAGTCTTGAGGATCGAGGGTTTCTTCCAGCGCGGCGAGGTTATCTCCCATGTCTATCATTTCTCCTTTGGAAAATAATGATCGTCAATCGCAATCATTG
>DATMXL010000019.1:0-7524 GCA_035561555.1 Bellilinea sp. | reverse complement strand
ATATTATAGAACATATTTTCAATTTGTCAAGAATCATTCTGCTGATTCGATAAAATGTCCTCCCGCCTGTGCCTACCGAAGGCTAAAAATCGTGGTAATTTTTGAAAAATTGCGGTATCCTTAAGGCTGTCCCAACTCTTTCATACCGGTCTGGGGGTCAACCGCCTTCATTACTCCCCTTCCACCAGAACCAGGAGGTCGTCATGATTAAAGAAACTGTAAAAGATGCCGAGAGCCGGATGAAGGGTGCCATACAAAGCCTGGAAGAAGACTTGACAGGAATACGGACCGGTCGTGCTACCCCGGCGCTCATCGAGAAACTGCCGGTCGAATATTACGGCACACCGACCGCACTCATGACGCTGGCATCTATTAGCGTCCCCGATCCGCGCACCTTATTGATTAAGCCCTTCGATCCCACGACCCTCAAAGCGATCGAGCGCGGCATCATCGTTTCCAACCTGGGACTCAACCCCAATAATGACGGCAAAACCATCCGGCTGAACCTTCCCCCGCTAACCGAGGAACGCCGCCGCGAACTGGTCAAAGTGGTGAGCCACCGCTTGGAAGAGGCCAAGGTTGCCACCCGCAACATTCGCCGCGATATCATCAAGGATTTGCGTGAGTTCGAAAAAGAAAAACTGATTTCCGAAGACGATCTCAAAAAGGCTGAGGAAGAGCTGCAAAAACTGACCGATCATATGGTGGAGGACATCGAAATGATCGGTGAGAAAAAAGAAAAAGAAATCATGGAAGTCTAATCATCCTTCAATGACCCCCGAGTCGTCCTCTACCCTGCTCGAACCGATTCAAAAAGTGCCTGGCCACGTCGCGATTGTGATGGATGGCAACGGCCGCTGGGCTGCCTCCCGCGGATTGCCGCGCCTGGCAGGTCACCGCGCTGGCACCGAGAGTCTCCGCCGGATCATTCGCGCCTGCGTTAAATTCAATGTCCCAATTTTGACCATTTACGCTTTCTCGACCGAAAACTGGGGCCGACCCAGCGATGAGGTGGAGGGGCTCCTCATGATCCTCGAGGATGTCATCGACCGCGAATTGGACGAGCTGCATGCGGAAGGTGTGAAACTGCGACACATTGGCAGGCTGGATCAGCTCAATCCGCGGCTGCGGGAAAAAGTCCTGCACGCGGTTGAGCTTACCAAAAACAACGATAAATTGACCCTGTGCATCGCTTGGAATTACGGCGGGCGCGATGAAATCATCTGTGCCGTTCAGAATATGATCGCGGACGGCGTTAAATCTGATGATATTACTGAGGATTTGGTCAGCCACTACTTGTTTACCGCCGGTATCCCGGACCCCGACCTGATCATCCGCACCTCCGGCGAAATGCGCATCAGCAATTTTTTGATCTGGCAGTCAGCCTATTCGGAATGGTACATCACGCCGACTTTTTGGCCTGATTTTGACGAGGTAGAGTTGCATAAGGCGCTGCTGGCTTATTGCCAGCGGGACCGCCGTTTTGGAAAGTTGTCCGGCGGCAGCGAAAAGGATTAATTTAGATGCTGGCAAGTCGGCTCAGAGTTGCCATCATCTTCATCCCCATCGCCGTTACTTGCGCGGTACTGGGTGGTTTCTTCTTCCTTGCGTTAATTCTGATCATGTTAGGCGTGGCTGCACTGGAATTTGGCCGGTTGTTCAAAATCGGCGGCTACCAGCCCGCCCAATGGATCCTGGTGCCCGGCGTCCTACTGATTGCGCTGGCACGCTATTTCTTTGAATTTGCCTACAGCGACGCAATTTTGGCCGGTCTGGTGCTGGTAGCCATGGCATATCACACCATCCGCTGCGGACAAGGCTGCCGGACGCCGGCAAGCGATTTTGCCATCACAGTCAGCGGGTTGATGTATATCGGTTGGTTGGGCAGCTACCTGATCAGCCTTCGCAGCCTGCCGAACGGCATGTGGTGGACGATGCTGGCGATCCCTGCCATTGCCATCGGTGACACCGGAGCCTATTTTGTCGGGCGTCATTTCGGTAAGCACAAGCTGGCACCGCCCGTCAGCCCGAATAAAACTGTCGAAGGATTATTCGGCGGAATTGCTACCACTATCCTGGGCGGTATATTACTGGCATTAATCTGGGGCACTCGCACGGATATTTTGGGCTGGCAGCAGGGTCTGGTGCTCGGAGCAGTTCTGGGCGTGCTTTCACCGCTGGGCGACCTGGGTGAAAGCATGATCAAACGCCAGTTCAGTGTCAAAGATTCCGGGACGATTTTTTCAGCCCACGGCGGCATGATGGACCGCATGGATTCCTGGATTTGGGGTGGAGTGATCAGCTATTATCTTATTACATGGCTCTGGTAAGCGATTCGGAAAAGACCCGCAAACCTGGTATTTTTTATTGACAAGTAAGGCTTAGGAGGAAGAACCCATGATTGACACCCGCCCTACCCGTAACCTGGCGTTGGAACTGGTTCGCGTCACCGAAGCCGCCGCCCTGGCTGCCGGACGTTTTGTTGGACGCGGCGACAAGTATGGTGCCGATAAAGCCGCGGTGGACGCCATGCGACTGATACTCAATACCGTTTCTATGGACGGGGTCATCGTCATCGGTGAGGGCGAAAAGGACGAAGCTCCCATGCTATACAACGGTGAACACCTCGGCACCGGTGAGCCGCCGCTGGTGGATATTGCCGTCGACCCCATCGATGGCACTCGCCCAACCGCTAACGGGCTGCCCAACGCCATTGCCACTGTGGCTCTGGCTCCGCGCGGCACCATGTACAATCCCGGGTCGATTGTATATATGGACAAAATTGCTGTGGGTCCGGAAGCCAAGGATGTGATCGACATTGAAGCTCCGGTGGAAGATAACCTGCGAAAAGTGGCCAAAGCCACCGGGCAGGATATCGATGACTTGTTGGTGGTAATTTTAGACCGCCCGCGCCACGCCGAATTGATATCCCACGTACGTGAGCTTGGTGCGCGCATCACGCTCATCCCGGACGGCGACGTTGCAGGCGCACTGATGACCGCGATGCCGGGCACCAAAATCGACTTGCTGCTGGGTATTGGCGGCACCCCGGAAGGAGTGCTGGCAGCCTGTGCCATGCGCTGCCTGGGCGGCACAATTCAGGGCAAACTGTTTGCGCGCAATCCCGAAGAGCGAAAGCGCGGCGAGGCTGAGGGCCATAATTTCAACAAGGTGCTCACCCTTGACGACCTGGTGTCTTCTGAAGATGTTTTCTTCGCTGCCACCGGTATCACCGATGGCGAGTTCCTGACTGGCGTGGATTATTTTGCTGATGGCGCCACCACCGAATCAGTCATCATGCGCGGATTGACAGGGACCAGCCGCCGCATCATTGCCACCCACCGCCTGACTAAACTCTCACAGATCAGCCAGATCCCCTATTAGCGCGGCATTGACTTAAAAATCAAAACGAGACCGGGCACGACCGTCCGGTCTCGTTTTTTAATCACCCGAAGATACCGGGTTATTTGATGGCGTAAGTCATACTGGCTTCCATCTGGATGACCAGTTGACCAGCTGCGATCGGTGTGCCAGCGGTTTGAGCTGCAGCGCCGCCTTTGGCTTCGTAAACCGGCTGCGGACCGCCCAAGCTGTAAACATTCACTGAGAATAAGTCGCCCAGCGTCACACCGGAAAGGGTAGCCAGTTCCTGAGCCTTAGCCTTGGCGTCTTCCACTGCCAGCTTACGAGCTTCGGCTTCAGCCGCGGTGGAATCTTCCACACCAAAGTTAATGCCGTTGATGGTGTTGGCGCCAGCCTTGATGACCGAGTCGAGCAAACCCCCGAGGTTGGTCAAATTCCGTACTTTAATGTAAACCGTGTTTTCCACAACGTAAACGGTGTCCATGGGAGTGCCGTCCGGGTTGTAATTCTGCTGCGGATAAACATTGAAAGCTGTGGTTTGAATATCTTCAGCAGCCACACCTTGTTCCTGCAGGGTGGATGCGATGGCTGTGGCTTGAGCATTATTTTGGCTCAAAGCCGACCCGACGTCTGCTGCCTGGCTGCGGACCCCTAGATATACGTTGGCGATATCTGGTGCGACATACACCTTGCCTGTGCCCGAGACGCTGATCATGGGAATCTGGTTGTACCCATTATTGGTGAGTGCAGTTCCCTGGCAGGCTGCCAACAGACCCACGATGATTAATCCTGCAATAACTACGAATATTTTGTTTCTCATTCTTCCTCCGATGCTCAAAGGCATATGATTGATTATAGGACAGAGACGGTCATTACTGGATTAATGTTCCCGGCCAAAGGCAATGAGTTTTGAGGAAAATTACAGGCTATTTCACGGTTTCGAAGGAAACCAGGCCGATGGGTTGTTCAACGGTCAGCCGGACTATTGCATTGGCGGCTGTGGCACCGGCTGAATAAACGACCTTGCCATTTTTCTCGAACCCGGCCGGTAGATTGCTGGTCGAGATGACCGTATCAAGGGTTATTTCCACCAGTGCGCCTTCCGGGACATAAATCCGTATCCTGCCAACCGGGTTTTCCAGGCGGCCTTCGAAGTCATCTTGAGAATCCAACGTTACATCCAGCACGCCAACCGCGACTGTAGCGCGCAATTCGGCCAGATCCAACCCGGTGAGGTCCAGCACCAGGCTGCCAGCCGCAGTCTCGGCGTTGAGTGTTAAGGGTACATCATCCGTCAGTTCGAATGCCCACAAAGGTTCACTCCAGCCGCCAGTCCAGGCAATCGGTCCGCCGCCCTGGGTGGAAAGGTTGAGGCTGCCGTGCTTGGCCTGCATGTCATAATCCTGAAACAGGCTCATCGGTCCCATCAACTGAGCTGAACCTTCCAACAGCAAGTCACCGCTGGCGCCGCTGCGCAGTTCCATACGCCCCACCGGGTCGGTGACGCGCACATTGGCGCTGGTGGCGCCTTCCAGCGACTGGGTGACCGGTGTGCTGCCCAATTTGGTGGTAGGAGAATTGCTAATGGCGAACCAGCCAACCCCTACCATGATGAGCAGCGCGATCAACACGCCAATGACGGTCGTGCCTGCACCGCGGCCTTCAAAAATCAGGTCAAGTCCTATCGCCACCAGGACCAACGGCCACATACGCAGCAGAAGGTTCCAGGAATTCCACGGCAGATAACCAAAGTTCGCCAACAGGAAAATTGTGCCCAATCCCAGCGAAATGACCGCCCAAACCCAGCCGCGTCCTTGAATGATGTTGTCAAGCCCGCCAATGATCAATAAGAGCGGCCAAAGCTTAAGCAGCAATTCGACGAAATTACCAGGCAAGATGTTCATCGTGTTGAGCAGAAATAAAACTCCCAGCACGATCAGAATCAAAGCCCAAAAGACACTATGACGGCGTTGTTTATCCATGGTTCTATCCTTTAATCGTTATGCTTTTTGGCGAAATGCGCGCAATACCAGGTATCCGCCAACCAGAATGACCGCCACCGGCATGATGAAGCGCACCCAATCGTTCTGGCCCATGCCGACGATTAACCCAACCAGCAGCAATGCACCAGCCGGAATCCATGGCCAACTCATCCGTTTGCCGTTGTCGACCGGCAGCAAGGCGATCAGGCCAAAAGTAGCCGCCAGCCCCAGGAAGAATACGACCACAGCTGAGTCGCCCATAAAGCCTTGCAGCGCAATCAAAGCAACCAGTGAAATCATCACACCCATCGGAATGAGCGCCCACCAAAAGGTCCGATTGAGCAGATATACCACCAGGAACGCCAGGCCGATACCGCCTAATACCAGTGCTCCCCCGGCCTCACCGAGGAGACGCGGTGCCAGCGTATCCAACCCAACCTGAGCCGCGACTCCCAGTAATGTAAATCCCGGGATCGCTGCCCACCAATTATTCTTGTCGGACGCCATCACAAAGATAAAAGCCAATCCGCCCAGCCCGAGCAGTATTGCCCAGACGATTCCACCCAGGTCAAAGCCAGTGACGGCATTGACCATTGCAACCAAACCGGCTACAACCAGCAGCCCGCCAACCAAAAGACGCCAACGCATTGAGTTCATTTCAATCTCCTCTTTTTTATTAGGCACTTCTTATCTCGATCGATCCGACGCCAGCTTCCACCAGAATTTGAACGCGATTCGACGCGCTTTCGTACCCCGAGGTTTCATAGGTCGAGCCGTTGAAAGGGAAGCGAGTCGCGTCAATATTGGTACCGACTAACCCGCTCTTCATCGTGATGCGTCCGGCTACGCCCTGCGGCACCCGCAGCACCACCGAAGCTGCCCCGGCATGCACATCCACATCGGTGAAACCGGCATTGGCCGGCAAGGTGATCACCGTCGAGCTGGCACCGGTCTCGAGTTTCAACTTGCGCACACGCAGCGTGCTCAGATCAACGTGGCTTTCACCCGCGCCGGTATGCAGACGTACGTCCAACGGGATTTCATCTGTCAGGTGAAAGTCCCAGCGGAAACCTTCATTCATGAATCCGGGTGCAACCCCCCAATAAACGTTGGATGACGGCGAGAGCGTCAGACTGCCACCGCTACCAATTTTTTCGAAGCGCGATTCTACGCCGCCTTTGAAAATGCCCTGCAGCATGTGACCGGCAGCCGCGCCACCGGAAATATTCAGGGTACCCGCACCGTGATTTACATCGACGACAGCTTCCCGGACTGATTCCAGCGGGTAATCTAGGTTGGTTACTTCTTGATCACGTTTATAGAGCGCGGGACCAAGCAGCATCCACGCTCCTGCCAGAATCAACATCGCTGGCCAGAATACCAGCCAAACATTCCATGTGATGATTCCCAGACTCCGCAGCAGTAAAAGTCCGCCAAGCACCACCAAAGCCGCACCCCAAAATAATCGACCACGCATATTTACCTCACAATCCTTTCAAAGAACGACCCGAAGAACATCCAGATTTACAGTATGGTCCCCAGGAATACCGACCATCCGGTAAACACATCGAGATGCGTGAAGCTGACCGCTGACTGCGCGCCAGGCGTTATTAATAATACGAATGCCACTGATAGCAGACCGACATAAACGATGAGGCTGGCTGCCTTGTAGCGGGAATACTGCCAGCCCGTTCCCCGACTGATTTCGGTCAGCATCCCGGCACCAATCAGCACCGGCACCAGTCCCAGTGCAGGCAGCCAGGTGATATCACCAGGATCGCCAAGCCGGAAGAGCAATGCAATGCTCAGCCCAAGCACAGCGCCGGCTTTTGGCAGTGAGCCAGGAATCGCCGTCTGCCAGCCGTAAACCATTAATCCTAATCCGGCTGCACCCAGGAAAGCAGGCACAATAGCTGGCATCCACCATTGTGAGCGGATCGGAAACACCGTGGTCGAGAATTGCCACAGGAGGATGAAAAATATTACCCCCAACACCCCGTACCAAACCGCCGGTTTACGGGTCATAAGGTCGTCCTACTCCCCACCGGGAAATCAACCATGACTAATATAAGTGCACAAATCGGCGACATCAGTATACGGCAACATAGTATATAAATAACGGTTTTTCAGGCAAAAGGTTGCATTAATTACAGGAGACTTGCTGTTCGGCATCCCTGGA
>DATMXL010000018.1:0-18696 GCA_035561555.1 Bellilinea sp. | reverse complement strand
TATTTGGTCTGTTATGCTGCATGATACTCTCCAAATTCCATTATTCAAAGCGGCTCAATGTTTCGATGGGGAAACATAGGTCCAGCTAGCATCTCTGGCAGCCATTCAGGCTTGGAGGTACAAAAATGGGCTGACCACTTGGCCAGCCCATTGATACAAGCAAATGGAAAACCAATTTACGGCAGCACGTACCAGGGGTTGATGAACCCACCAAAGTAGCGGATCTCAAAGTGCAGGTGCGGACCGGTGGAGTTGCCGGTGCTGCCGGCGCGCCCAATGACTGTTCCCTGGCGCACGCTGGCGCCGCAGCGCACATTGGTGCCGCTCAAGTGAGCGTACAACGACTGGTAGCCGTTGCCATGGTCAATCATGACCATAATGCCATAACCGCCGCCTACCGCACCTGAATACACCACCAGGCCGCCATCAGTAGCGTAGATGGGGTCGCCGGTGAAGGCAGCGAAATCCAGCGCCAGGTGACCACCCCAGTAATCGTTTCCTGAGAGAACAATGTTCGGCGCCGGGTAAATAAAGGTGCCAGACCCAAAGGCGCCGCCGGCACTGGTGTCACAGGCGCCCGGGCCGTAGATGCTGGTGTTCACGCCGGCTGCTCCTCGCGGGATGGTAGGCACTACCCAGGTGCGGAATTCACGTTCGCCGCCAGGGATCATGACCATTTGATCCGGGGTGAATACCGGATTAGTGATGTCTATATTGTTGCCAGGCCACAGCAGCATGTCTTCCGGGTTGGCTTTAAACATGCCAGCAACTGTTTCAATTTTGTCGCCCTCTTTCCATTTGTATAGTACGCCATTGGTTGGCGGGATAAATAATTCCTGCCCGATCGAGATCATGTGCGGGTCGTCATTGAGCACTTCGCCGTTGGCCCACAGCACGGTCTCTGGATCGAGGTTGAAGCTCTGTGCGATGCCGAACACCGAATCGCCGGCTTCGACCGTGTAGGTGATGACTTCTTCGCGCGGACGGGTCGGCACGATGGTGCGCGCATTGGCTTCGCGTAATATGGCGTGGATCATCTCGGTCGGATTTAATATCGGCAGTTGAACGATAGCTGGGGCTGCGTTCAAGTCCGGGGCGGCTGGAAGATTATCCACCTTCTGGGTCGCGCCAACAACGCCGGTACGGGCCAGAATAAAGTAAATCATCAAGGCAGTCATCGCGGCTGCCAGGAACCAGGTCAGATAAACCAGCCAACTTGAACGGGAAGCCGGCCGATTGGCCGCTTCTGGTTGGTTGGGTCTGGAAAACGTCACATTTCCTCCGAGAGGCTCTCCAGGAACTCCATATTATTCTTGGTCTTTGTCATCCGCTGGATGATGGCTTCGGTTGCCACCGAAGGATCTAAACCTGCGCCGGTGGGCGGGGGAGCGATCATCTGCAAATACATGCGGCGCATCAACCAGGAGCGCTGCAGGACATCGGGTCCGAGCAGCAATTCTTCGCGGCGAGTCGAGGAGCGCTCAATATCGATGGCCGGGAAGACGCGGCGTTCTTGCAGCCTGCGCGATAAATGGAGTTCCATATTGCCTGTACCTTTAAATTCTTCATAAACCACATCGTCCAGACGCGAGCCGGTATCGACCAGTGCAGTTGCCACGATGGTGAGCGAACCGCCTTCCTCGATATTACGGGCTGCGCCAAAAAAGCGTTTCGGCGGGTAGAGCGCCGAGGGGTCCATACCGCCGGAGAGTGTGCGTCCGGAGGGATTGACCACCAGGTTGTACGCTCGCGCCAGACGGGTGAGCGAGTCCAGCAATATTACCACATCCCGTCCGGTTTCAACCAGACGCTTGGCGCGCTCCAATGTGATCTCGGCGGTGCGCACGTGCGAGGTCACCGGTTCATCGAAGGTCGAAGCCACTACCTCGGCATCAACAGAGCGGTCCATGTCGGTGACTTCTTCCGGGCGCTCGCCAATCAAGGCTACGATCAAATGCACTTCCGGGTGGCGTGCGGAGATCGAATTGGCCAGCTGCTTAAGGATGGTCGTTTTACCCGCCTTAGGCGGGGATACGATCATGCCGCGCTGACCCTTGCCAATGGGGGCAATCAGGTTGATCAGACGCGTAGAGAGGATCGAGCGGTCAGTTTCCAGATCAAAGCGCACTTCCGGAAAAATGGGTGTCAAGCGCTCAAACACCGGACGTACCCGGGCGTCTTCCGGTGAAACGCCGTTGATGGTTTCGACTTTGAGCAGGCCAAAATGCCTTTCGGATTCACGCGGGGGACGGACTGCGCCAATGACCAGATCGCCGTTGCGCAGGTCATAGCGACGCAGTTGCGCCTGGGAAACATATACATCCTCGGATCCGACCTCGTAATTCTGACGTAAGAAGCCGATACCTTCCGGCATAATTTCCAGCACTCCGCCGCGAACTTCCAAGCCTTCTTTTTCGGCTTCGGATTGGCGAAGGCGCAGGATCAAATTTTCTTTTTTCAGTCGGGCGGCATTTGGAATCGATGCTTCCTTTGCTTTTTGCCGCAGGAGCTCAAGCGGTGCGTTTTCAAATTCGGTGTATTTTATTGTTTGAGTGTCCATGGGTTCACACGTAAGGAAAAATACCGGCGGCGGTTAGCCGTTGGTTGGATAGTTTATTTAATTAATTGGTTTGGGAGTATGAGGTCCCCTGACGTTTCAATGTCCGCCTCAGTTTCTGGGGATGCCGAACTTGCTTATGAGGCTAAAAAAATTATAACACTGCCACAGGGGTGTGGCAAGCTGATAACCAAGAGTTAACCTGCAGGCTTTGTAAATCTAAATAGTCAGCAATTCAGGGATATGAGGGGTCAAGTTTTGTACAACTGTTTATGCTTTACCAATTAAGGCTTTCAAGAATATGCTGGCTTTGAAGGTCTGACCCGAGAGCAGATTTTGCGCGCGGAACATACCCGCCACAGCTCGGATGATCAGCATGGCTGTGCCGGCACACAATAAAGCGGCCAGGGCTGGCTGCCACCAGGGGACTTGGGCGCCTGCCAGACGGCTGAGCATGGCTACAGGAGCCGTGAGCGGAAAGAAACTGAGGGCTATGGAAAACGGGCCGTTGGGTTGTCCGATGAGGGTGTTGATGAAAAAGAGCGGGATGATCAAGGGGAAGATCACCAGGAAAGTTGCCTGAGAACTCTCCCGTAAGTTAGGAACCATGGCACCGACACCCGCCATCAAACTGGCGTAAATGGCATAACCCAGCAAGAAAAACAGAATCCCCCAGGCTAGAATCGATACCGGTAACGCGAACTCGAGCGGCAAAGCGAAAACTTGACCACTTAACCGGTAAAGCAGGAAGGCCGAACCAAACCAGAACGTCGTTTGCAGCAATCCGATCAAACCCAGGGCGATGATTTTACCAGTCAGCATCTGCATGGGCGTGATCGATGTAAGCAATATTTCCATCACCCGATTCTGTTTTTCGTTGGTGATACTGTTGAGCATTGTGCTGGAGGTTCCCAGGATCAGCATATAAAACAACATGGTCACCGCATAGGGCAGGAAAAAGGTCAAGGCACTGTTGGGGTCGCGCTGGGGTTCGCTGGTCAGGTACTGAGTCTCCAGGTTAATGGGTTGGCGGAACAAGTTCAGCAATTGAGGGTTATCCGTCATAAGGTTTTCTTCCAACAAACCTTGAATCAAATAGGTATCATTGGATTGACCCGTGACGTTGATTTCAGATTTGTAGAGATCCACCTCACCGGTTGCCAGGTAATCAGCTGCAACGACATAATAACCAGCTAATTCAGCTTTGTTCACTGCCTCGATGGCGGAGGCTTCATCAGCATATCTCACAACAAACTCGCCAGCCGCTGCGGGTATGGTTTTGATGATCCCGCTGTGATCAATCAGACCTAAGGTTTCGATTTTGGCTGGCGGTGACAAGAAACTAAAGATGGGTTGACCCTGATTGTTCTTCTGCAGTGCGCCAATAATCAACACGGCAGCCAGACCCATTAACGGTAAAAGGAACAGGGTAATCAGGAATGAACGCGAGCGCAAGACGTTCAGAAACTCGTAGCGGAGAACTATCAGGATTTTATTCATACTATAACCAATCGATAATATTCCGGATTAATCAGTCCCACGCACTAGTTCGCGCAGAGAGAGTTTTTTGCCATAACGCAGCATGCCTAGCCGAAATGCGCGGCTTGCCAGCCAGACGGCGCCAACAGCACACACGACCAGGATACCCAATGACAGGGCAATTTGCCAGGCAGGCACAGTCGAAATAGCCACCCGTACGGGCAGGGTTAATGGGGATGTGAGCGGAAACAGGCTGAATCCAACCGCCAATGCGCTATCGGGGCGTTCAAGGATGGCAGTGATGAACCACAAAGGCATGAAAATGGGGATACTGAAGAAGCCGGCAATTTGCTGAGCTTCGCGGGCTTCGGTGGCGGTGGCACCTACCATCGCCATCAGCGCAGCAATCATAATGAAAGCCGGGATGAAGGTCACTACCAACACTAATAAATAGGAGCGCAGCATCTCGGTCCCGCCTAATTGGGTCTCAAGGTTGGTAAAAAACACCACCCCAATTCCCGCGGCTGCCAGCCAGATTAATAATTGGGTTAACCCGACACTCAAATTACCCATGATTTTGCCAGCCATCAGCTGATCTGGTGAAACCGAGGTCAGGATGATCTCCATGATGCGGTTTTCTTTTTCCTCAACCACTGCCTGAAGCAGGTAACCGCCGCTGATATTAATGACCACAACAAATAGAATACCAGCCAGAATCGGCATAATTATTGCCAGGATGTTGGACGGATCCACGGAGCGAGAATCTGCCAGAGAATGGACCGTTATCTCCGGTCCGTCCAACAACCGTACTCGCAAATCTGCAGGCTGGGTCTTGATTAAATTGGCACGTAGAAGAGTGGCGAAATCACCGGTAACCTCAGAGCCCAGGGCTTTAATGGCTGTTAGGGTGATGAGTCCGTCCTTAAGGTAATCAGGTCCAATGACATAGAAACCCTGAATTTCTTCATTGTCCAAAGCTGATTGAGCCTGGGTTTCGTCACTGTAAAAATTGAATTTAGTGGATTCCAGCGGTCCACGGTTGTCATGCGGATTGATCAACGGGTCAGTTAGCACACCGGACCGGTCGACAATACCCACTGGCGTGTAATCGGTGCCTAGGACAACGGACAAAAAACCCAGTCCGATCGATAGAGCGATAAAAAACGGAACGGAAAGTACAGCCAGTATGAATCTTTTGGTCAAGACATGCCGCATGTACTCATGTTTGAACACCAGCCAGAATTTTTTCATTGCGGGCGACCTTCAGCTGTGACTACCTGGATGAAAATCTCGTCCAGGGTGGGGATGGCAATCTCGAATTTTTCCAACTGGACGCCGTTTTCAACCAGGGTCTGCAGCAACTTCTGCGGCGAGGTTCCAGCTTGCAGGTGTATGCGGCTGCCGGAATTTTCCGGCTCTATGGAAGCGATTCCAGGAAGGGTGTTGGAGATCGCACCTAGAGAATGGACGCGAACATCCTGACCGGAATAGCTGCGTTGAATTTCTTGCAATCCACCGTAAAGCACCACCTTGCCTTCGTTAATCAGAACCAGGCGGTCGGCCAATTCCTCCACCTGATGCATCTGGTGGGTGCACATAACGATGCATTTGCCTTTTTCGCGTTCTTCGCGCAGCAAATCTTTGACCATCTGCGTGTTGACCGGATCAAGGGCGCTAAACGGCTCATCAATGATCACCAGCTCCGGGTTGTGGATTAAGGTGACGATCAATTGCGCTTTTTGCTGCATGCCTTTGCTTAATTCTTTGATCTTCTTGTTGCGATGTTCGTACAGGTCAAAGCGTTGTAAATATTCATCGACCTTACGAGCCGCTTCAGGACCACTCAAGCCTTTCAGGGTTGATAGATAGACCAGAGAACGGTCCAGCTGCACATCCTGGTACAGACCGCGCTCTTCGGGCAGGTAACCCAGTCGGTTTTTCTTGCCTTCAGTCATGGGTCCACCCATGATGGAGACATTCCCGCTGTCGGCTTTGAAAATGTCCAGGATGATGCGGATGATGGTCGTTTTTCCCGCGCCATTTGGACCGAGCAGGCCGAAAATTTCACCCGGTTCGACGCTAAATGATGCCTGATCAACGGCGGTTTGTGGGCCAAACTTTTTGCTAATTTGATCGACGACTATAGTTGGCATTAAATTAATATCCTCACGTGGCAATGTATTTCAGGTTGGGAAAAACGGAATAGACCAGATTATAACAACTTTCGCCTGTTCATAATTTCACAATAATTTACGAATAATTAGGTTAATGGTTTCGATCTTAGCCTATCATTCAGGCTGGAAGTCAGGTTGGCGCATGTTAGAATCCAATTGCCTTGGTACGTCTACTATTCAACGGTTAAGGAGGAAATTTCCCATGGCTCTGACTTCTCGCGAACGGGTGCAAGCTGTACTTAATCATGAAACGCCGGATCAGGTGCCAGTGATTATTGGTGTCAGCAATGCCACCGGAATCAAAATGATACCGTATCAGGCTGTTAAAAAATTAGCGGGGATTGCTGCACCGAACGACTATATCTACGATTGGCCGGAGCTGGGGACTGCCTTGCCGGATGAAGCCACCATGCAGCGTCTGCACAGCGATGTTCGCGGCGTGCACGACCGTTTTCCGCAAGCCGTATTGCAGCGCAATAAAACCCGACCGCCGCACGCTAATTTCATCGATGATTGGGGCAGCGGGCAAATGGAAATTGAAGAAGGCGTGTGGTATCCCGGCGTTCACCCGCTGGCTGAAGCGACAACGATCGAAGAAGTGGATGCCTACACCAATTGGCCGGATATGGATGACCCTTTCCGGGTAGCGCATGTCAAAGCACAGGCACAACAGCTGGCAGCGGATAACCGGTACGCGATCATGGCGACACCCTGGTTGTTATTCCCGTTCGAACGGGCGCATGCCATGCAAGGACTGGATAAGTTCCTGTATAACATGGCCATCGAGAAGGACTTCTCCAGGTACCTGCTCGAAAAGATATATGGCTACTGCAAGACTTTGATGGGCTATTTTTTGGACGAACTCGGTGAAAATGTCGATATTATCAAGATTGGCGATGATCTTGGCACACAGGAAAGCCTGCTAATTTCGCCGAAAATGTACCGTGAATTCCTCAAACCTATCCACGCCGATTTCATCAGCTTCATTAAATCGCGTACCAAAGCCAAGGTCTTTTTCCACACCGATGGGGATGTCTTCAACCTGATCGATGATTTTATCGAGATCGGGGTGGACATTCTCAACCCGATTCAAACCTCCGCCGGACGCATGTCCAATCTGGCTGAGTTAAAATCGCGCTTCGGCGGGCGGATCGTGTTCTGCGGGGCGGTGGATACACAGAAAGTGCTGCCGTACGGCTCACCGGCAGAAGTGCGGGATGAGGTCAAGCGGGTAATCCAGGCTCTGGGCGAAGGCGGTGATTTCATGCTGGCATCCGTCCACACCATCATGAACGAAGTACCTGCTGAAAATGTTCTGGCAATGGTTGACGCCGCGGTTGAGTACGGTAAATACCCGCTCTAGTAACCTATTCTAGAAAACATAAAAACGGGTCTTGCGGCACTTTTCGCAAGACCCGTTTTTTGATTACTCTTTTTCGTATGGGACACCTTCAGCTGCCGGAGGCGTTGTGTGTCCGACCACCCCTGCCAGAACGATCATGGTCACGATGTAGGGCGCCATTTCGAGGAACTTAGGTGGAATTGGGATGCGCAGAATGGTCAATTTGCCAGCCAGCGAATCAGCAAAACCAAAGAGCAGACCGGCACCGAGCGCACCGGTGGGCATCCAGTTGCCGAAAATCATGGCTGCCAGACCAATGAACCCGCGTCCGGCAGTCATAACTTCATCAAAACGGCCAACCGAACCCAGAGTGAAGTAAGCGCCGCCAAACCCCGCAACCATGCCGCCCAGGATGGTGGCAATGTAGCGGGTACGGTTGACATTGATTCCCAGTGTGTCGGCTGCTTTAGGGTGTTCACCAGCCGCGCGCAGGCGCAGACCCCAACGAGTATGGAACAAGGCGATGGTCAGCACAATCAGCAGGATGAACATGCCGTAGACAAACAAGTTGTGATTGAACAGAATCTGTCCGAAAAACGGAATTTTCGACAATCCGGGGATTTCCCAGGTTGGGAATTGACCTGGACTGTTCAAGTTTTGGTACTTTTGCAGGAATTTTGCCGATAAAAACGACGTCATACCGGTGGCAAAAATATTGATCACTGTGCCTGAAATGATCTGATTTACCTTATATTTGATTGAAAACACTGCCAATAGCCAGCCGAAAAGTGCGCCGGTAAGGATGGCGGCAATCAAACCGACCCACAGGTTGCTCAAGGAGGCAGCCACCGTCGAGGTGAAGGCGGCTGAAAGCAGCATGCCTTCAATGCCGATGTTGATGATGCCGGAGCGCTCGCATAATATACCGGATAGCGCTCCCAGCGTCAGCGGCACAGCGCGAACCACTGCTACTTTGATCAACCCGGCCAGGTTCAGTGATTTATCGGCAGCACCCCAGGCCAGGAAGGAAATCACGAAAAAGAGAGCCAGGATACCGAGCAAGGTATTCGTCCGGCCTTTGAATCCGCGTATCAGCTGGTAGGCGCCGATTGCGGCTGAGATCGATGCCAGGATGTTCAAAACAGGCAGGGTTTTAAATATTAAATCCGGCGTCGGGTCTGACCCGCCAGGTGACATCACAAAGGTTGTCATCATTTGGCCAGTCGTGGTCCGAGAGAAGAACCCCCAGATCATTAATGCAATCACCAGAAAGACAATACCCATCACGCGCTGGCGGATTGGAGAAACGTAGCCGTTTTCCTTTGTTTTTGTTGAAACCGCAGTCGTTGTTGTCATGGTTGTTGTTCCTTCAGCTTGGTAGATAATACTGGGTCGGCAACAGTTTCTTTTGGTTCCTTCAATCGATAGATGGTACGGATAATCCCTGGGGCAGCAATAAATGCCAAAATCGCCGCCTGCATAATCGAAATAATGTCGATTGGGATGCCGGCTTGTAACTGCATACGCAGCGCCCCATTACGCAAAAAGCCGAATAGGAGCGAAGCCAGCACCACCCCCAGGGGGTGACTGTTGCCTAACAATGCCAGAGCGATCGAGTCGAAACCGTAGCCTGAGGAGAATGCCACACCCAGGTTGCGGTTGACGCCCAGGACTTCGTTGGCGCCAGCCAGTCCAGCCAACGCACCGGAAAGCGACAGGGCAATGACGGTATTTTTGACGATGCTCATGCCGGCATAGCGAGCAGCATTCGGATTAAACCCGACAGTGCGCAGCTGGAATCCCAGCGTGGTCTTGAAGAGGAGCAAATAAACCAAAAAAGCCAGGAGTAGAGCCACAAAAAATCCGACATGGAAGCGGTTAGGCGTTGGGAACAAGCGCGGCAGCCAGGCTGCAGTATCCACGGTAGCGCTGATTGGGTGTGCTTTGGTCGGATCTTTAAGCACACCGGTCAGTAGATATTCACTCAAACGGAACGCAATATAGTTCATCATCATGGTATTGATGACTTCGTTCGCTCCCGTCTTTGCTTTCAATAATCCGGGAATGAACCCCCAAATAGCTCCACCCAAACCGCCAATCAGCAGAGCCAATGGCGCGTGGATGATTGCGGGTAGCCCGTGGATCTGTGTCCCAGCCCACACTGCAGCCAGGGCACCGACAAAGATCTGGCCTTCAGCACCGATGTTGAACAGCCCTACGCGAAAGCCCAGCGCAACAGCCAATCCAGCAAAAATATATGGCGTCGATTGCACCAGACTTTCGAAAAAGGGCGAGAAAGCGATGTTTATTTGCTGCCAGTCGCCGGAAGCAATTGCCGCCCGGATAACTTCCGGCTGGCCAAATGAGCCTGTGAACAAGGCTGAATAGGTCGCTCCGAGGACCCGGAAAGCTTCACTGAAACCATAGCCGAATGAAAATTTAAAAGCCTCGTAGACAGTTTCAGTTGTCACTACCGCTACCAACCCGCCTAGAAGCAAACCGGTAACAATCGCCAGGATGGTCACAGTCAGGGAGTTACGCGAGACTTCCTCAAGGAAAACCGTAAAGGTGTTGGGTTTGCTCGCTTTGGGAGTCTTTTCTAATTTTTCGGCAGGAGTTTGTGCTTTTTGTTCAGGCTCAGTCATGTACGCTTCCTTTCTAACCTACCGAAACTGGCTGTGAATCCGGCGTCTTGGATTCGCTTTCTACACCAGCCATTAACAAACCGATTTCTTCTTTCGTAGCGCCTTTGGCAGGTAAGATTTTAATGATCTTGCCGCCGAAAATTACGCCAATTCGATCCGAAAGCTGCATGATTTCATCCAATTCGGTGGAGACCAGTAGGACTGCACAGCCTTCATCCCGTTTTTCGATCAAACGGTGATGAATGTACTCAATGGACCCGACATCCAGACCGCGGGTCGGCTGTGAGGCTACCAGGAATTTAATCGGACGGGAAAACTCGCGAGCAACGATCACCTTCTGTTGGTTGCCGCCGGATAGTGTTCCCACCGGCGTCTCAATGCTTGGGGTACGGATGTCGAAGCTGGAGACTAGTTCCCTGGCATTTTTTGCTATTTCAGGTTCTTGCAGCATGCCTCCCTTTGCAAATGGAGGTTTATAAAATGTATTTAATATCAAGTTATCCGTGATTGGATAGGGCAAAACCAGTCCATCTTTTTGGCGGTCTTCGGGGATGTGCGCGGTGCCCAACTCGATTATTTCTTGCGGCGAGGCATGAGTTGTATCCTTGCCCAAGATGGTAATTTTCCCGCTGACTGGGTGCATCAATCCGGTAACGGTGCGAACCAGCTCAGTCTGGCCGTTACCCTGTACGCCGGCAATCCCGACAATTTCACCAGCATGCACCTCCAGGTTGATGCCTTTGACTACCAGGTGATTTTGGGCGTCCGCGACCATCAGGTCTTTAATTTCCAGTACTTTTTCACCAACCCTGGCAGGCTTCTTATCAATATCCAGTTCGATATCCCGGCCTACCATCATGGAAGCCAACTTATTTTGATCAGCTTCAGCCGGGGTGACCGATCCCATAACTTTCCCGCCGCGAATAACCGTGATCCGATCGGAGAATTCAAGCACTTCGCGCAGTTTGTGGGTAATGAATATGATCGATTTCCCCATGCGGCTCAGGTTTTCCATGATCTTGAAAAGTTCATCAGCTTCCTGCGGAGTCAAAACGGCGGTTGGTTCATCCAGAATCAAAATGTCTGCTTCGCGGAAGAGGAGTTTAATGATCTCCACGCGCTGCTGAATGCCAACCGGCGTATCTTTGATGTAGGCATCCGGATCGACGAACAAGTTGTACTGATCGGAAATTTGCCGAATGCGGTCGGCTGCCCGTTTACGGTCGAGGATTCCGCCTCTTTTTACATACTCATCGCCGAGCATCACGTTTTCGGTCACGGTGAAGACCGGCACCAGCATAAAATGCTGGTGGACCATGCCGATTCCAGCGGAAATCGCATCGCTGGGTGATTTTGGCATGAATGGCTTGCCTTTGACAAAGATTTCTCCTTCGTCCGGAGAATACAAACCATACAGAATATTCATCAGGGTGGTTTTTCCGGCTCCGTTTTCACCCAGTAAGGCGTGGACCTCTCCCGCTTCGAGTTTAAGGTCAATATGGTCGTTAGCGACCACACCGGGGAACCGCTTTGTAATGCCTCGCAATTCCAGAACGGGTGTCATACATTACTCCATTTGAAAAAACTGGGGGAAAACGAAAGGGTATACCGCATGAATGTTATTCAACAGGCGGTGTACAAGGATTCCAAAATAGACCCTGCCCTCACCGCCTGGTTGCAATAAAGCGTGCTCTATTCGTAAACGAGGTGCAAATGGAGGTTTAAAACTAATCCTGTGATGTCCCCATGATCGAGAGTATCGTGCAGAGTAAAGTGGTAGGAAATGCCTCCAAAAATACCGCTTTCTCTAGTTTTACCGAAGTCCGGGGAGGGTTATTGGCTTTTAAACCTCTTGTATCGTACCGGTGTGGTTACACGTACCACGACCTGATTAATGCCGGTACATTAATGATTCAGATTGTACCAGAAAATAAGATGTAGCAAACGAAAACCCCTCCTAAATTTTGGGAGGGGTTTGAGTCTTATGATACTACCAGAGCGCGGTAAATTTTAGTAACGGCCATCCGGGATGGTCTTGATGGTGCCAGCAACGATCTCGGGGATCAAAGCTTCGACTTCAGCCTTGAGCTCAGCGGGCACTTCAACGCCGCCGTAGGTCAAACCAACGCCGCCGTTATCCAAATTGCCGATCCAGTTGCCAGCGGTGAAGGTACCTTCGATGACGGAACCGATGGTATCGCTGACGAACAGGTCCATGTTCTTCATGGCGGAGGACAGAATGAAAGCTTTCGCATCTGGGTTAGCAAGTGCCCAGTCATTGTCAACGCCGATCAGCATACCAGAACCGCGTTCCTGCATCACTGCCAGGGTGCCAAGACCGACAGGTCCAGCAACCGGCATGATGATGTCAGCGCCCTCATCCATGAGGGTCTCGCCCATCTTGCGGCCATCATCGGTGCTTTCGAAGTTACCGACTTCCATACCAGTGCCTTCAGCAACGTTCCAGCCGAGTAGTTCAACAGCTGTACCGTGAACTTCATTGTATTTTTCGATGCCGAGGCCGAAACCATCCATGAACCGGGTGGTTGCGGGGAAAGCGATACCGACGTAGGTACCAACTTTACCGGTCTTGGTCATGCCGGCAGCCAGATAGCCATTCAAGAAAGTAGCCTGGTCGATGCTGAAGCCGGACCCGCGCAGATTGGGGAAGGTCAGGTAGTCAACGTCGATGGTTGCGAATTTCTGATTGGGGTTGGCGGTGGCGGCAGCGGCGGTCGCATCAGCCAGCAGGAAACCAACGGTGATGATGATGTCGCATTTATCCTGCAAGAAGGCATTGATGTTGACTTCGTAGTCAGACTGCTGCTGTGATTCCAGATATTTACCTTCAACGTTGCCGTATTTGGCGATGGCATCAGTGATGCCTTTATAGGCAGTTTGGTTGAAGGATTTGTCATCGATACCACCGGTATCCGTGACCTGGCAGGCTTTAATTTTCGGAGCCTCAGGGGTGGGGGTGGCGGTAGGTCCGCAGGCTGCCAAAATCATGGAAGCCAGTATCAGAACAGCCATAAGGGTATACAGTTTCTTCGACATTCGGGTTTCTCCTCCTGAAAGGAACTAAAAGGGTGGGTGTTTGTTCCGCTTACCGGGGTTTATTACGGCCTTTGCCCCCTGTATAGCTTGCAATCAGTATACAACCGATTGCTAAACCGGACAAGTGGGAATCATCACAGAATTGGTTATTTATTATTGAGGTTGACCTCCTGCAGTTTGAGTTTTGGCTTCGCCCCGGCGTACACCTGCCATAAGGATGAATGCCAGGATCATAAAAATCGGACCAATGATCATGATGGAAGCATAATTTTCGCCGGTTAATTGGATGATCAAGCCGTTTAGGTTAGGTCCGAGTATGGCAGCCATAGCAGAAACCATATAATATAACCCGGTATAGGTTCCAACATGCAGGTCGTCGGTCATGTCGACAACCATTGGCAGCGAATTGATATTAATCAACGCCCAGGAGATGCCTGCCACCATTAATATGACACCCACCATCGGCACATTGCCCAGCACAGGCAGTCGAGTAAGTCCAATGGTCAGTGTTTGAGCCGGAATGAGGAACATCATCAGCATGCAGGCCCCCAATCCCACGATACCGATCATAATGGTACGACGTCGCCCGATGCGCCCGCCTATTAGTCCGGCCGGGATAGCCATCAGAACAAAGAAAAACGACAACTGACCCAGCAATCGCGAACCGTCTGATTCACCCATTCCGAGATGGTTGACAGAGTACAGGGTAAAGAAAGCTTCAATGGCGTTATAAGCCACAAACCAGGAAAAGATGGCTAACAGGATGCGCAACGGAGATTTATCGGGTTCATTCCATACCTTTTTCAAAGTAGCCCAAAGCCTTGGCTCGGTGACATCGCTGGTTTCGAATTCTTTTGGTTCGCGGATAAAAATCAGAACCATCAGCGCAGCGAAAATCACCAGCAGAGAACCGAGCCAAAATGGGTAAGCCGGGTTCATATCGTAAAGATTGGCTCCGACGAGGTAAGCGATGATGGCGCCGATGCCGCCCATGAAGTTGATGATGCCGTTGGCCTGGGAGCGGTATTTGGACGGGGTGATATCCGGCATGAGAGCAATGACCGGCGTGCGCCACAAAGCCATGCTCAGTAGCAGGGTGCTGGTGCAGGCGACGAATAAGGGGAGTATGGATTGGAGTGGGATTAAACCAAATGCCAGCGCTCCCAGCGGCGCGCCGACCAGGATAAAGGGCATGCGCCGTCCGATGGGAGTGCGCAGCCGGTCTGACCAGGCGCCCAGCGGCGGTTGGATCAGCAGCGCGGCGATATTGTCCAGCGTCATAAAGAAGCCGATCAACACCGGCGGGAGGTCGAATTTATTCGCCAGGAAGATTGGAACATAGGCGTTGTACACCGCCCAGATGACGCTGACGCCGAAAAACCCAAATCCCAATAATAACGTTTTGCTGATGCTGAAGCGTTTTTCCATGTAAGTTTCCCCTTTATGATGAGTTTGGATTGGGAATCTGTTTACTCGCCCGGGCTGTCAGGCGGATTCTCTGTGGGAGGTGAATTGCTTTCTTCCTGCTCCAGCTTTTTCAAGAATTCCCGGTCTTTCTTGTTCAACTCGAACTTTTCTAGCAGATCCGGCCGGAGGCGGCGCGTGCGCAGCAGCGACTGGTCGCGACGCCAGCGATTAATTTGAGCGTGATTGCCAGAAAGCAGCACATCGGGCACACGCCAGCCGCGGAACTCTGCCGGGCGCGTATAGTGCGGGTATTCCAACAAGCCGCTGGCAAAGGAATCATCCTGCGCGCCGTCCGGGTCCCCCAGTGCGCCGGGAATCAGGCGGGTGAGGCTGTCGATCAGCAGCAGCGCCGGGATTTCCCCCCCGGTTACTACATAATCCCCAATGGAGATCTGGTCGGTGACCAGGTGCTCGCGGACACGCTCATCCACCCCCTCATACCGGCCGCATAACAGAGCCAGACGCGGATGAAAGGAGAGCTCCTGCGCGACTTGCTGATTATAGGTTCTGCCCTGGGGAGTTAGCAGAATTACCGGCCAGGCAGGCGGGCTTCCAAGGATCTCCTCCACTGCGGCGAAAATCGGCTCAGGTTTCATCACCATCCCGCCGCCCCCGCCAAAGGGCGCATCATCGGTGACGTGATGCTTGTCGGTTGTCCAGGCGCGGATATCGTGCAGATGCACCTCCAGAAGCCCATTTTGGATGGCGCGCTGCAGGATACTGACTTCAAGATAAGGTTGTATGACCTGAGGAAGCAAAGAAAAAACGTCGAAACGCATAGCGAGATTTTAGCCTGACACCGGAGTAGGCGCAAGCCGCGGGGGCCATGATTAACAGAGTCTATGAGGATTTCAGGACAACTTGACGATGGTTTCCGGCTGATGGTAAGATCATAGTATGTATTTACGTGGGAGTAAATTTAATATGAACCGCCGGCGCCGGCGGTCAAATCCGCTTACCATCATTATCCTGGTGTTACTAGTCGGCGGTGCGTGGTATGTCAACCAGGTGATTGTTCCGCAAACGCCGCCTCTGTTCGTGTCGACCCCAACGCCGACGATCGCACCTGAGACCTACCTGGCAGATGCGCAGCAACTGGAGGCAGAGGGTAAATACGCCCAGGCGATCCAAAATTACACCGATGCCTTATCCCTGACCCCGGATAATCCCGCTATTTTTCTAAATATTGCCCGGCTGCAAATTTACACTTCGCACTTCCAGGAGGCGGTGGATAACGCCGGCAACGCGCTGGTGAGTAACCCGGGTAATGCGCAGGCAATGGCGATGCGCGGTTATGCTCTTGGACGTCTGGGTGACTCCCTCACCGCCGAGAGCGTATTGACCGAGGCCATAGAGCTGGATCCGAATAATCCGCTGCCCTATGCCTATATGGCTGAGATTCTGGCACTGCGCTCTCAGACGGCGGGCGGCGACGCAGAAGTGCTCAACCGCGCGATCGAGTATTCGCGTAAAGCGATTGACTTTGGTCCGAATCTACTCGAATCACACCGCGCCCGCGGGATCGTGCTCGAGTTCACCACTAATTATGAAGATGCCGTACGTGAGTTCGAGACTGCCATTGCCCAAAACCGCTACATAGCCGACCTGCATCTGTACCTTGGACGCAATTACCGCGCCATTGGCGAAGATTCCAAAGCCGTCACCGAATATAACACGGCGATTTCCTTGAATCCCTCTGACCCCGAAGCCTATAATTCCCTCTCTCGCACGTATGCCCGTTTAGGTGAATATCCCAATTCAGTATTGTTTGGACTGGAAGCCATCAAGCGGGCACCAACCAACCCCTATTTTTATGGAAACTTGGGAACTGTCTACTACCGAATGGGAGATTATCCGCGAGCGATCGATACGTTAACGATTGCTGTCCGCGGCGGCACTGCCGCTACGGGAGAGACGGTTGAGGGGTTAGCACTGGATTATTGGCCAGTCTCCGAGTATTACACCATGCTTGGTCTGTCTTTGGCAAATCAGGGAAATTGCGGGGAAGCCCTGCCCATCGCTCAGTTGGTCGCAGAAGGGGTCTCTATTGAGGAATTCTCTGTAGCGAACGCCCAGGAGATTGTAAATATTTGCCAGCAGATTGCGGATGGCGAGATAGAGCCTGAAGCACCAACCGAAACCCCGTCTTCTTAAACAATGATTGAATTCGACAACAACCGCAGCCTGTTTCACAAATCGCGCGGCAAAAACAATCCGTACCGTATTCTACTGGTTCTGGCTCTGATCATCGCCGGATTGTATATCTGGTTTGGCTTCGAGCGCGGCGAGATCAAGGCAGCTTTTTCACCCACTCCCACCGCCACCCGCATGCCAGGGTCGTATGCGCTGGAGGCCGAGACGCAGTTCAAAGCCGGCAATCTGACAGCAGCCATCACCGCGTATGAGCAAGCTGCCGCACTGGATCCGACCGATGGCGAGCTGTTGGCTGAATTGGCGCGTATTCAGACCTATTATTCCGGTATGTCCAACACCGACGCTGATGCCAAGCAGCGGTTGACGGATGCGATGACAAATATCGATCGGGCGGTGGAAGCGGAGCCGCAAAATTCTACAGTATGGGCTATCCGCGCTTTTGTTTATAACTGGAATTCCAACCCTACTCACGCCGGAGACCAGGCATCCGCTCTGTTGGCTGAAGCGGAACGGTCCTCAACCACGGCATTGCAGCTTGACAGCGAAAATCCTCTAGCGCTGGCCTATGGTGCTGAAATTCTGATGGACCAATTGAAATACGAGCAGGCATACCAGAATATCGACAAAGCACTGGCAATCGATCCCTCCCTGATGGATGTGCATCGGGTATATGCTTACGTTCTCGAATCCAGTGCCGAGTATGAGGCTGCCATCGAGGAATATCTGAAGGCAATCGAAATTACCCCCAACTTCACCTGGCTGCACATACGTATTGGTACCAATTTTCGGACGCTGGCTCAGCGCTCGACCAACGACCTGCGCGAAAAACAGATGTACGAAAATGCCCTTTTTTACTACGACATGGCCGTCAATATCAATAAACGCATTGGGGTTTTCGACCCTATTCCCAACCTGGCGATCTCACGCACCTATATTCAGATGGGTGAACCGCTGGCTGCTGTGTTAAATGTGCGTACTGCACTGGAATATTTACCCGACGACCCGGATATTTACGGACAACTGGGGGTTGTCTTTTTCCGCAGCCGCAACTATGAGAGCGCTATTCCTGCCTTGAAATGTGCTGTATACGGCTGCAGCGCGGCTGAAAGCTGCGAAGTTCGGCGTTGCAACGAAGAATCGGATCAACCATATGAAATCACCGGCCTGCCACTGACGGATGGCTCGGTGATTTACTACTATACTTATGGCTCAGTTTTGGCAGGCATGCACCGCCCCGGACTGGATTACTGCGAACGATCGGTGCAGGTACTGGCTGAAGTTCGCGATCAATTTTCCGACGATAACGAAATATTGGCCATTATTTCTCCGTCTGAAGATATTTGCGCATCGTACGGTTTTACCAGCCAGTAACAATATCAGAAATTCATAAGAAGACATTCAACCCCCTTGACTTCAAATCTGAAGCCGATTATGATTTGTATGTATTAGCACTCTATGTCATAGAGTGCTAAAAATACGGTCAATAATCTAAATTCCAAGTTGGAGGTTTCAATGTCTTTCAATCTCAAGCCCTTAGGCAGCCGTGTTGTAGTTGAACCGCTGGAGCAGGAAGAAGTCACCGCTGGTGGCATCGTGCTTCCGGAAACTGCAAAAGAAAAACCCCAAAAGGGTGTCGTTCTGGCCATTGGCCCTGGTGACCGTGACGATGAAGGCAAGCGCGTCGCAATGGACGTCAAAGTGGGGGATACAGTGTTATATGCCAAGTACGGCGGCACTGAAATCAAAGTTGACGGCAAAAAATTGTTGATCCTGCGCGAGAGCGACTTGCTCGCGATCGTGGAAAACTAGTTATTTTCTAAT
>DATMXL010000017.1:0-9309 GCA_035561555.1 Bellilinea sp. | reverse complement strand
CGGAGTATGCCTGCCTTAGCCCGGTGAAGCTGAGAACGTCTATTGATACCAAAGTGGATCTATTGTTAAAGAATGTCCGGTAACATTTTCATTTGAGCCAACGATTGCCTTCGGGTAACAGTTTATTTTGAGGCACTACGCTTGGGGGCGGGGAGTGTGCAATAAATAGTAACCGCAGGTGCGAACAGCCCAACTCCGCTTCGATTCGCTTCGGGGGTGCACCTCACCCCCTTCGGGCGAAGCGTAAAGTTCGCGTGTTCGAACCGGATGCCCCGCTAAATTGTAATGTTTTTACTCGTATCTTAATGCTTCGACCGGTTCCAGGTTGGCGGCGCGGTTGGCCGGGTACAGCCCAAAGAACAGCCCCACGGCGGTCGAGAAAATCGTCGCCAGCAGCACCGCATCCAGGCCAACCACCGGGGTAAACGGCGTGCCTGAGGATGCGGCAATCCGCCCGACGATAAAGGCGATCAACCAACCCAGGCCAATGCCGATCAACCCGCCAAAAAGCGATAGCAGCGAAGATTCGGTCAAAAACTGGATCAGGATGTCTCGTTTACGCGCACCAATGGCTTTTCGCAGCCCAATTTCACGGGTCCGTTCGGTGACCGACACCAGCATGATATTCATGATACCTATGCCGCCGACCAGCAGCGAGATGGCGGCAATGCCGCCCAGGAAAATGGTCAACACATTGGTGATGGTCTGAGCCGTAGCTACAAAATCCTGCTGGGTAAAAATCGTAAAGTCATCGGCGCCCAAATCCGTACGGTGACGTAAGCGTAAAATCTGGCCGATTTCCTCGCTGGCAGCCGGTACCATCTCGGCACTGGTTGCCTGCACCAGAATGAGGTCCACCCGTTCACGGGTGCGGCGAATCAACCGCGCTTGAGCGGTGGTGAACGGTACCAGCACCAGATCGTCCTGGCTGCCAAAGCTGCTACCGCCTTTGGATTCCAAAACACCCAATACCCGGAAGGGTTGCCCTTCGATCCGCACAATCTCTCCGGTGATGCCCTCGCGCCGGTCAAACAGCTTATCGGCTACCTCTGGCCCGAGCAGCACCACCGAGGCGCGGCCGAGCACGTGCTCTTCGTTAATAAATTCACCTTCCAAAAGGCCGTAGTTGCGCACTTCCTCATACTGCGGCGTGATACCGGTGATCTGGGTGTTGGCTTGCTCGCCGCTGAAGGTTACGGTGCCGTTGCCCTGAATAGCCGGCGCCACCCCCGCGACGGAAGGGGCCTGGGAAGGATCAGCCAGCGCCTCGGCATCGGAAAGTGTCAGAGGCTTTTCGATGCGAATATCTTCGGTGAAGTTGCCGGAAAAAACAAACAAGAGGTTGCTGCCCAGTCCGCTGATCGAGCCGGTGATGGTATCCTGAGCCCCAGTGCCGACTGCCAGCATGGCAATGACCGCGCCAACGCCAATCACAATCCCAAGCATGGTGAGACCGGAACGCAGTTTATTGGCGCTCAAACTTTCGATGGCTTCCAGAATTGCCTGCCACAGATTCATGCAGTCGCCTCCTGCACCACCAGCCCGTCGTACAGGCGGATAATCCGCTGCGTATGTGCCGCAACCATGGCGTCATGCGTGACAACAATGATGGTGGTTCCGTGCTCGCGGTTGAGGGTCAGCAACAATTCGATAATTTCCTTGCCAGATTTTGAATCCAGGTTGCCGGTAGGTTCATCCGCCATGATGATCGCCGGATCATTCACCAGCGCGCGTGCAATCGCTACCCGCTGCTGCTGTCCTCCGGAGAGTTCGGTGGGACGATGCGTCACGCGGTCGCCTAATCCGACAGATTCCAGCGCCTGACGCGCCAGCTGAGTACGCCCCTTGACAAGTCCGGCGTAGCGCATGGGTAGCTCAACATTAGACAGCGCAGTGGCACGCGGCAGCAGGTTGAAGCTTTGAAAAATAAAGCCGACCTTGCGGTTGCGGATGCCTGCCAGTTGGTCGCTGGACAGGTGACTGACAATTTCACCGTCCAAAATGTACTCCCCGCCTGTCGGCCGGTCCAGGCAGCCGAGAATATTCATTAATGTTGATTTACCCGAACCGGACGGTCCCATGATGGATAAAACCTCGCCGCGTTGAATGCGAACATTCGCGCCGCGTAAGGCATGCACTTCTTGATTGCCCATCCGGTATACTTTGGTTACGCCGGTGGCTTCAATTACCAAATCTTCCATTGGTCTACCTCAATAATGGCGGCTGACCAGCTTCAAACAGGGTCGGCGGATTGAGCACTACCGTGTCGCCTTCCTGGACTTCCCCGGAGAGAATCTGGCTGGTCAGGTCGGACTGCGCGCCAATTTGAATCGGTACCGCAGTTGGGACGCCTAGCTTGAGCAGGTACACCACGCGCTGTCCATCCTTCAGGCGTACGGCGCGGTTGGGAACCAGCAGAACATCTTCGAGCTGGCTGATGACAATGTTCACCGCCGCGGTCATGCCGGGTAATACGTCTGAATCAATGTCGGAAAGTTCAATAGTGACTTGGAAATTGACGATCCCAGTGACATTCGTGCCGACCCGGCCTACTTCGACAATCTTGCCATTGTATTCCTTGCCGAGAATGGCATCAAAACTCATCACAACCGGTTGATCGACCGCGATGCGGTTGATGTCAGCTTCCGGTACCTGCACGTCCACCAGCAGGCGGGATAGGTCATCCATGCGGAATGAAACCGTCCCCGGGGTGACCTGGTCGCCGACCTTTGAATTGACTTCGGTGATGGTGCCGCTGAACGGCGCTTTGAGGGAGGCCAGATTTATCGAGGCTTCGATGGCTGCGATGCGGGCTTCAGCCGCACGGATATCGTCCGGATCTGGTCCATCCTTGATGCGGTTCCACTCGCGTAGGGCATCATCGTATTGGGCTTGAGCCAGTAGCACGTTGGCATCAGCCTGCTCTACTTCCAATGCGTCCGGTCCGCCTTCCAGATAGCGCAGATTGGCCTTTGCGAGATCCAATTGCCGGCGGGCGTTGAGCAGTGCGGAATAGATGTTCAAGCGGGCGACGTTATCCGATGTAAAATTCTGAACCTGGTCGTACAGGTCTTCATATTTCTGGACTTCTTCTTCAGCCAGCGTGACTTTGGTGCGGGCTTCTTCCAGGGTCAATTCACTGGCGCGGGAGAAGTCTTTGCTGGTACGCCGGCTTTCCGCGGTTTTTAGCGCGTCCTCAGCCTGCGACAGTGCCAATTGCGCCTGGGCGCGAGCCAAATTGGATTGTTGTAAATTCTCCAGGGCGCGGCGGGCGGTCACCAGGTCGGCTTCAGCCAAAATAATGACCTGCGGCAGCGAGCTTTGGCTCAAACGACCTAACACATCGCCGCTGCTGACCTGCTCGCCGGCGGCTACCGCGATCTCGCCAATCTGACCGGATGTCTGCCAGGCCATCACTGCCGTCTGATTGGCACGTACGGTGCCGGTGGCACCTACGATTGCCATCAGCTCGCCTCGAGAAATTTCTTCCGTCTGAAAAGTGGAATTGGCCTGTGCCTGGGCTGTGCTCCAGGCGCGGTAGCCAAAAAACCCGGCGATTGCCAGGGCAATGACCAGGAGGATGATAATCGTTCGACGTTTCATGTACCTTTACCTTTGATCAGCGTTGTTTCCTCCCTGTCTGAGGACTGGCTCAAGTTTATCACAAACGAGCGTTCGCTGCGGTCTTTCCAGTATAATTTCTCAAGTTGGCAATCCAATTGCCTAATTTTTTCTACCAATAATTACTGCTTCACCTCCATGATCACTGCGAAATTCTGGCGCTTCCTCACAAATATCATCATCCTGCTAGTTTTGCTGGTGACACAGCAGCGCAGCAATTATGATCTGACCGATCCGGCAGAGCAGGTGCTCGCTTATACCCGCTGGCAGCAGTTTGACTACGTCAGCTGGATTGTGGATGCTCTGGCGCTCAAGTTCTCGTATGGCTCGCTGAATGCCGCAAATTATCTCAGCGGGGAACAACAGCGTCACCAGATGTTCCAACACCTCGACTCTTTGAGGCGGCTGAATGAAGTGCGCGACCAAATCGCGACCATCTACGCTGATCCGGCAGTTGAGAATAAAGCTGCAACCTCAGAACAACTATCAGCCGAACAGGCAGCACTCACGACCCAAATAACCCGGCAGCAGCCGCTGGTGGAAGCCATCTTGCAGCACCAGATCAGCGTGGTAGCCGGCGACCTCGGTCTGACGGTAGGCGGGCAGCCGATTCCGCCGCTGCTGTATCATGTCACGCCTCTGCCTATGGCGCTGATCGTCTCGCCGCGGCAGGTCATTCAACAAACCGCTGACATTTCGGTGATGCCAGACCTTTCTCTGGCGGAGATCACTCAGCTGGAGGATGCGGTAGCCAACGGTTTGGACGTTTCGAGCCTGGTGGTACCCATCGGTGGCGTGGGGGTTTACCCCACCATGGTCAACCGCACCACGGATCTCAACTGGCTGGTTGAAGTGGTTTCGCACGAATGGATCCACAATTATTTGACGCTGCGGCCGGTAGGGGTTTTATACTTTTCCACTCCGCCCATGCGCACGATCAATGAAACCACCGCCAATATCGCTGGCACAGAGATTGGCGAGGCGGTGATCCAGCGCTTTTACCCGGAGTTCGCGCTGGAGCCAGTGGACGAACCTCTGCCTGATGGTCAATCCCAGGAAGAAGAACCGCCGGCTTTCGAATTCAGGTCTGAAATGCACGAGACCCGCGTTCAAACAGATGCACTGCTGGCCGCCGGTAAAGTCGCTGAAGCCGAAGCCTACATGGAAGCGCGCCGCCAGGTATTTTGGGATAACGGCTACCGCATCCGCAAATTAAATCAAGCCTATTTTGCTTTTTACGGCTCGTATGCCGACCAGCCTGGCGGAGCTGCCGGGGCGGATCCGGTGGGAGCAGCGGTACGGGAATTGCGCGCGGGTTCGGTCAGTCTGGCTGACTTCCTCGACCAGATGACGTGGGTGACTTCTTATGAAGCCCTGCAGCGCCTGATCCAGCGCAATTAATCGAGACCGCTGTCCGGACTGTCGCCGCCTAAATCCGGCATGGCACGCTCAATGTCGTCAGGTGATTCCCCTTTTTCCAGCCGCGAGACAACCTCGTTGAACTCGGCACCCATATCCTCGCCAATTTCACCACTCATTTGGCGCATCATCCGGCCAAGCGTGCGCGGATCGCGATCCATATTCTCCAGCTGGGCGGGATCAGCCATTTCGCCCATTCGCGTGTCCGTGGAACGACCAAAGCGTACCCGGCCAATGCGGCGTTCAACATTCTCGCTGCCGCAATGCGGGCATTTCACTACCTTTGTGCCGTATTCAGAATACGGCATGAAAATATCAAAACGTTTCCGGCAATCTAAACAACGGTAATCATATGCGGGCATTTCACTCTCACCAGGAATATGGTTCTTTATCCATTATAATCAGGGTACCCAGGACGGGTAATATTTTACCCCAGACCAGGCTCTGAGACCACACCATTGAAGCGAAACCATGTGCACTCACACCACCCTGCTTGAACGAAACAACTTGAAACCACTGGTCATCGTGCTTTCCGGTCCGTCCGGGGTGGGAAAAGACTCCGTTTTAAAAGCCATGCAGAGCCGCGGCATGGCTTTTCACTTTGTGGTCACCACCACGGACCGCAAGCCGCGTAAAGAAGAAATCAACGGGGTGGATTATAATTTTATCTCCACGGAACTGTTCGAGCAAATGCTCCATAATGATGAATTTGTGGAACATGCCCGAGTATATGGTGACTATAAAGGCGTGCCCAAATCCCAGATTCAGGAGGCACTGGCTTCCGGCAAGGATGTGGTGCTGCGGCTGGATGTGCAGGGGGCAGCTCGGGTGCGAGAACTCTTCCCGGACTCGATTCAAATCTTTCTTATCCCGGAAAATGAAGACAAGTGGCGCCAGCGATTCATCTCGCGCAAGTCCGAGACCGAGGAAATGCTGCAGAAGCGCATGGAGATTGCCCATGAGGAACTCAAGCGCGTGGCAGAGTTCAACTACGTCGTGATCAATTGCACCGATTGCCTGGATACGACCGTCAATCAAATTGCCGCCATCATCGAGGCGGAACACCTCAAAGTCCGCACAGGATCTTAATGGTATGAATTCGACTCCTCCACCATCAACGGAATACCCGCAAACCCCGCCCGGTCCGCCGCGCATCCTGCGCGGGCCAGCCTCCAATCCGCCCTACGTAACCTACTTCATGATCGCCAGCTGTGTGGTGGTTTATCTGATTCAGATGGCTACCAGCACACCCGGAGGCGGCGACCTGCTTTCCAATTGGGGCGCCAAAGTCAATTCAGCCATCATCGCCGGGCAATATTGGCGTTTGATTACCCCCATGTGGCTGCACGGCTCATTGCTGCATATCGCCTTCAATATGTACGCCCTTTTCATCTTTGGACCCAATCTGGAGCGTCCATATGGGCACAGCCGTTTCCTGGCGCTGTACCTGTTGAGCGGGTTCGCTGGCAATGTAATTTCTTTCATGATGTCATCCCGCCCTTCGCTGGGATCGTCGACCGCAATTTTTGGCTTGATCGCCGCCCAGGGTGTTTTCCTCTACCAGAACCGCAAGCTGATTCGTAACGCGCAGGGTATGTTGATTAACACCCTGACCATCGCCGGCATTAACCTGGTGCTCGGTCTCTCGCCGGGCATCGATAACTGGGGGCATTTGGGCGGGCTGATCGGCGGGTTGGCCTTTGCCTGGTCGGCGGGTCCGTTGTGGGATGTGCAGGCGGACGTCAATGGGCTGCGTCTGGTCAATCAGCGCAGTACGCAGCGGGTAATTCTGGTTGGCATTGGCGTAGCCATTGTTTTTATCGCTGTCGCGCTATTGAAGATCGGGACCGGATAATATAGACTTTTTACGGTCATCCGAATCGGGTCATATGCCCCGCCCCGGCTCATGACCCGATTTCTCAGTCGGAAGCGACCGGCGCGGTCAGGATGTTAACTGCCGCAGTCAAATTGCCGGCGGGCTCCTGCTCATCGATGGTACTCACTGCCTTGATCAGAAAGCCGGAGACACCCATCAGGGCGCACACCACTCCGCCCACCAGATACCAGGCCTGAATTCCCAGCCAGTCCGCCACCGGGGCTGCCACCAGCATGCCCAGCGGCGATATAGCGCCCGACCCGCTGACCACCAGCGTGAACACCCGCCCCTGCATTTCCGGGTCCACTTTGGATTGCAGCAGCGCGAACAGCGGTCCGTTTACCAGTGGATTCATCAACCCGGTGATAGCCAGACCGGCGAATGCCAGCCAATATCCGTCTGCCCCGCTCAACCCGACGGCGAATATTCCTGCCCCCATGCCGATCAATCCAGCCATGGAGGTGACAATTTTCTTTTTAAATCCGCCCCACACGCTGAGCAGCAGCCCGCCGGTGATGACGCCTACACCAAAGCCAGATTCCAGCCAGCCCAGCTCGGCTGCCCCGCCCTGGAATTGACGCGTAACCAACAGCGGCAAGAAGGAAAAGGCGGGATTAATCAGGAAGTTGATCACCATGGCCATTAGCAATATTGCCAGCATACCCGGCCAACTTCCCACATACTTCAACCCGGCGCGCACATCGCGCCAGACACTCTCCGGTGTGACAGCTCCTGCGCCGTCCTTGTGGACCGGGCGCGGGATGGAAATAAACAACAGCGGCAGAATAGCCAGAGCAGCGGTTCCCAGGTCAATGGACAAGACCCACTGAATCGGCATCAGGCCGAGCAGCAAGGCACCCAGCGGCGGCGCAGCGATGCTGAGCAGCCCCTGCAGTGCCTGGTTGGCGCCGGAAAGGCGTGCGAGGTGTTTCTGCGGCACCATCAAAGAGGTGGAAGCCTGCATGGCTGGCCAATGGAAAGCGCCGCCCAGACTGCGCAGGAACATAGCGGCATAAATCTGCCAGATCTCAACCCTGCCAGTGAGAAACAACAGCACCAGACCGAGCGTCGTGAGGGCAACCGCTGCATCAGCGAAGATCATCACCTTGCGGCGGTCCCAACGGTCCACCAGTGCGCCGGCAAAGGGTCCAAGCAATACCTCCGGCAGCATCGCGACCAGGGTCGCCGTGGCCAAAACCGCCGTCGAACCGGTTTGCACGGTCAGATGCCAGACCAGCGCAAATTGAACCAATCGGCTGCCAAGCAGTGACATGGCTTGACCGCCCCAAAGCGGAGCAAAGCGGCGCAGCCAGCGACTGTCATTTCCATCAATATTTTCGATAACAGTCATTTCAAACCTTCAGAAACTTGTGTGAAACTTAAATCGAAGCAGATCCGGGGAGCTTTCCAGCTTCCGTTCGTTGTATGCGATGGATTAGTTTACCGGACAGCTACTCGATAAAAACTTCTACGTGTTCGCCGTCTTCTTCATCCAGCACATCCACGATTTGGCCCATCTCGCCGGATTGAATCCATTCCATCAAGGCGTTGGGATCCAATCCCTCGATCTCCGGCGCAAAACGCATTCCCATGCGAATGCCGGAGCCAACCAGGTTGAGCGGCAGACGCACATTGACGCGCGTCTTGCCCGAATTGGTATCCGTCACCCGCACCCGCAGCCATTTCCCGCCGCTGACCGGGCCGGGAGGGTAAGGCTGGTTGGCACCAACGCCCGGGCGGAAGCCAGGTTTGGCGCTGGCGGAGGTTTCCAGGGCTTCCAAAAGTCGGGCAGCTTCCGCTGCTGTAATTTTGCCTTCTTGCAGCAAATTTAAAATTTTGAGGCGTTCTTCCACATTGACCATAGTGTTATCCTTAGCCGTCTATTTCTCGACAGCCTCCTCTTTTTTACCGAGGATGCGTTGGTGCGCCTCGTCGGAGGTGATTAAACCCTCTGCCAGCTCGTCCAGAATACGCATGCGGTCTTCAGCGCTCAAGCGGACGGGAGCTTCCTCGCGGCCGGGTTCAAACCCCAGCGTACGCAGGATATCGTTAAAACGGTTGCGCAGGGTCGGGTAGGAGAGGTTGAGTTCTTCCTCCATGCGGTTGAAGCGCCCCTCGCAGCGGATGTAGGTCAACAAAAATTCCAGTTGCTCCGGGGACAATGGCGCGAAAACGTTAGTCTCCGGGTGAAAATGCCCCTCGATGGTGGTATTACATTGCAGGCAGAACAATCGGGTAACGATCAACTCGCTTTTGCACACCGGGCATTGATTTAGCATCTGATTCATAGGTCCTCCGTCAGACCTGCTGTAAATTGGAACAGGATACAAAGATGAAATAGCAGGCTGATCTTTGATTTATGACAACATTTTAGCACGTGTATTCAATTTGTC
>DATMXL010000016.1:0-6071 GCA_035561555.1 Bellilinea sp. | reverse complement strand
CCTCAATCAGCTGATTCAGGCTGTGAAATCGTCAGAATAATCGGATCGGCTTTCTCAATCAGTTGGGTGAGACGCTCCAGACTGCTGGTTACCGATAAAGGAGGAGGCTCATCCATGGCCTGAATCGTGGTCAGGATGTGCTCCCGCCGGGCAATAAGGTCTGAAACCAGGGCAGCGGCTCCGGGAGCACGTCGATGGCTAACCAGGCGGCGCCACAGGATCTGACAAACAACAGATATTGGCGGCGCAAAAATGATGCCGATAATGCCAAAAGCATCTGCCAGTGCAATCATCAAAATGATGGTCAGAATAGGATTGTCCCATTTACGATTGAATAACCGCGGCCTGACCCATACAATCATGGCAATCATGACGATGAGTGCATAGACGGCAGTCAGCAAACTCAACTGCACACTGGTTAACAATCCAACCAGGAGCGGAGGTAGGATCACCAGAGCAGCTCCGACCACGGGGATAAAACTCGCCAGTGCGCCAGCCAATGCCAGTAATGCCGGATATGGAGACCCGAGCAACCAGTACCCAAGGCCTAACAGCAACCCGGCCAGGATGCTTTGGATCACCTGGCTGCGTATGTATCCGCCCAGGTCAGGCTCAACTACCCGCCACACCCCACGTGCTTGCTTGCGTTGACCGGATGGCAGCAAGGAAAGCCAGAGTCGTTCGAAATGGACCTGACTTATGCTCCAATAGATACTCAAGAACAGAATAATTACCAGAGCGCTCACCATCCCGCCAATGCCCTGCATAAAGCCGAGCAGAGTCGGCAGGACCAGCTGCCCTTGATTGCCGGCGACTGCCTGGAACAGAATACTCGGGGGCGGCAGACGGGAAATCAGAGATCGTTCGAACGAAGAGCCCTGAAGCCATAACGGCAACGCCCACTCATCCTGCACCGCCATAGACTGAGCTAGCACCTGGATTTCACTGAAAGCGTTTTGAATGGTCAGGACGAGTAAATAGCCAAAACTGGCCAGGGCAACCAGATATAGAAGCACCCAGGCTGCACGGACAACAAATTTTCGTCCGGCCAGGCGATTAATCAATGGACGCAGCGTTGCGGCAAGCATGAGCGAGATAGCAACATAAATAACCACGATACGAAATTGCCATAACACCACTAAGGCCAGCAAGGTGGTCATAACTGCCGCACCGTACTTTACCAATTGCTTGTTCATTCTGTACCTGAAGCTTGTTCTTGAGCCAGCAGTGCATCCAGATCGGTGGTTATGGCTTCAATTTCATCCATCACCTGGTCGATTTGCTTAATCCTGAGGTCAGAGCCACCCTTATCGAGACGTGCCTGTTTACGTAAATCTTGAGCCAGGTCTTGAGCTTCGTAGCGCAGCCGGCTGGCATAATCACGATCAGGCGAGATTTCAGGCTCCTGTTCTGCACGATGGAACACGAAACGATCGAGCAGCAGCTGAATTATGGCTGCAGCAGGTATTGCCATGAGCGCGCCAACAATTCCGAACAATGAGCTAAAAGCAAAAATCGCCAGCAACGAGACGAATGGATTGACACCCACCGCCTTGCGCATAACACGCGGCACGAGGAAAATACTCTCCATCTGCTGGATTACCAGAGTGGCGATTACGACCCAAATCAACTTCGATGGTGCTATGGACAGGGCGATGATCCCGGCTGGAATGGCTCCCAGCAGAGGTCCAACCAAAGGAACTGCCTCCAACACCCCCGCCACGAGAGCCAGCACCAGGGCATTTGGCAGACCGATCAGTAGATAGGTTATCAAGGACAGGATGCCAATCACCAGACAAAGCACGCCTTGACCGGCAATATAATATCCAACCTTGTCTTCAATGGCTGAAACCAGTTCACTGATGCTCTCTCGACGGCCTTTTGGAATCAGCTGCAGTAAGGATTGGATCGTTCGCGGACCGTCAAGTGTCCAGTGAAAGGCTAATAGCAATACAACTGTGCCCAGAAAGACAGCTTTGGCAGCCCCGGTGATATAGCCTGCCGCCTGGCCTGCAAAAACCAGCATCTGCTGTCCGGTTTGCTCCAGGGTTGTGGTTAGGGCTGGCAGTTCAGCTGGCAAGAACGTACTGAGTTGCACAAGCAACGGATTGGGAGAATCGGTCATCCACTGACGTAGATTCAGGTAGTAATTCGGCACCGTGGCAACAATTGTTGAGCCTTGCTCAACAATTGACGGAAATACCAAAACCACGAAGCCAACAATCAGCGCAAGCAGCAGCAGGTAAACCAGCAGGACTCCTGCTATCCGGTGGACACCTCGCCGATTCAACCAGCTTACAATGGGCCTGATCACCGTGCCTAACATGATGGCAAAAAACAAAGCAAAGACCACCTGGTAGAACCGGTAAAAAAGCCAGAAGCAGAATGCAACGGATACCAGCACAATCGTTGACCACATGACACGTCGGAACGTCCATTGATTCGGTTGGGTAGGTGGATTGAGTGCCATGCTCGTCCTATACCTTCGGCAATTCAGGAGAAAAACAAGAATTAGTCAGTGCAATTGGTTTCAAATGAACCTTACCTTTGTTACTGGTGTCGCTAAAAGCCCGATGCCGGTTCTGCCGCCTATATTCGCAATCAGTCCGGCGGCTTAAGCAAATTCGATGAACTGAGAAGTACAGCATAGTACAGCCCGTGCGAATTACTGAACAGCACAGGATGACCTTGCAATGCGATGGTCAATCGGGATATTACGCTCTCTGCTGCGTAAGATTCGATCGATTCTAAAATACGCTCATCCATGACGACAAATAACCAGGCATTTCCACGCTCGGTTTCGGTCAAAACAAAACGGTTGACGAGCGGATCCAGGCCTTGTTCCCTAAGAATATCTGGAAACAGTTGCGCAACTTTGCTGCCGGCTGGGAGGTAACGGTTGGCACTCAAAGCGGTAGCCTGCCTTCTGCATTCAATCGGCTCTCCACCTCGTAGACCCAATGAGCGATGGGAATTTCGGTGGCATTTACGATTTCAATTTTTGCCGGGTTTTCATCAGGGAGGTGGGGTGAGTTCGGCAGTATTTGTTCAGATTGGAATGGCTCGTTTTCCAGGCGGTCAGGGTTTACTTCCACGCCTTCGATTATTCTCGTTGGTTGGATTTGACCTCTACCACGTCCTTCTCTCAGACGATATAGCCATGGTATTGGTCTGGCGGTGCGGCGGTTGGCAATCACAACCAACCCGATAAAGAGCAGAAGAATGATAGCTGCAGCGTACGGTAACAACGGGACAACCAACCGGTCCAGAAATGCTTGCTGTTCCCTATCATATTGTTGTAAGAGAAGGGCAGCCTCCGTTGCTGCCAGAGGTGTGGCGGTCAATGGATAAGCCGTCAAAGCTGCCACTGCCTGTGCTGTCTGTTGAACACGAGCATCCAGAACCAATTGGGCTTGTGCAGTCTGGGTAGCATTAGCCTGAATGGCCAGTTGGGTAATCGTCGCTGCATGGCTTTCAACCTCAGCAATTGCTTGCATGGCAACAGCCGTTTGTTGAACGAAGAATTCCTGGGTGGCAGCTGCCATGGCAATATTCTGACTGACCAGAGTGGATTGGAAATCCAGCTCCAATTTTCGCCTTTGTTCATACTCTAGGGTGGATAGCGCGGCAGCATCTTCAGCCTGGTCCATGTTCTGCTTGTTTTGAGTAGCCATAATAGACAGGTCCAACAATTGACGCTGACCAGCATCAATTGTGGCTTGTGAATATGCGTAATTGGGGTCTACCGATCCGTTGCTGCCTGGATTCGGTGCAATACCTGACGGATTCGGTAATGTATCGGTACAACCCCCAAGCATCAGCGCCAGGACGGTCAATATCAAAAACGAAAGGATCCGCTGATTAGATTTATTCATGCACTAGCCTGTAGCATCCTGCTCCAAAACCCAAAAAATCTGTTGTTTCCCGGTGTACGAACCTTGACAGCATTAATAACAGTGGATAGCTGTCCTTCATTTTCAATCATAAGCAAGGAAGCATATCGATGTCCCTAATACAATCTAAACAAAACCTAAAAATGAGCATATATCGTGAATTACAGGATGATTCACGTGCTTATTTTGATTCTGGCAGTTTTACCGACCGGACAAATTTTTATCGGCGCGCCTGTGATGCATAATGAAGGCACGAATATTAAATGGCATACGGACTTATCCCCCTCGCAACTGCTGGATTGGTCTGACGGAGGCCATTAATAAACCAATGATCCCGCACACCGTCAGGGCATTACTTTTTCCGGCCTGAGATCGTTGTCCGCTTAATACGTACATTTCCTTCCGCGCCTGGCGTCTGCTCACGGATGGTACGGGTGAATTTGCGTGAGGTCGGACGGTACGCAACCAGCTTGATTACGACCGCGATACCCCAGAAGAGCAGTGCATACATTGCCATTGCAATCAGGGTGGTTACTTCCAGCGTTATTCCACCCAGAATCGGTATACTAACCAATCCATTGAATGGAGCTACCAGTATTCCTGTGATCCCATAAATAAGGACTGCAAATCCACTATCCGGATTGGCAGAAATCACTCTTAATAAAAAGCGGATGGCGAGTAGGATCTCCAAAAACACCAGGAGGGTCCCCAGGATACGGTAGACCTGGAATAATTCCAGGCGGCGTTCTGCAGCAACATCGAGCACGACTTGCTCTGTTGCAGTGTAACCGGGAAGGTGGGTAATCGAAGTTTCTTCGCGGCGATCCACCGATGCGTCATTATTCTCTTGGTTTTCCGTCATAAAAACCCTTTTGCAACCTTTGGAAAACAGTGGTGCTGACCAAGAGCATCCGTAAGACAGGGGGAAACAACTTACCAGTAACTCTGTCTGACGGATGCCTGGGGCTTACCTACTACCGTTCTCAAATCTGTCCCTTACGGCGTGTGCAGGGACAACTTATGTTAAATACCAGTAATGTCACCAAACAAGAAGGGCTAACCCTTCTTGGGTTTCTTCTTCCAATCCGAAACTAAAGCCGGGGCATCCTTACCGCTAACAATTGGCTGGTTCTCATCAACCCGCAAAACAGATGAAATCCTTCTTGCAGTGCCGCTTGACATCGGTTTAGTCCTGGTTTGACCTGGCTTGCGCTTGCTTACACCTTTACGACCCATATCTTCTCCTTCGATAAAACAGTAAATTACCAATAGTTGTTTGTCGATCCGCGGGATTGCTGTCTGCGCAGGCCAGATAACCGGCAGCTTATTTCTTGTCAGCGCTGGCTTTATCAGGCAAGGATTTGTTGGTCATTTTGCGCTCTGCTCTAACCATCCGGCTGGCAAACCAGCCGACGACAGCACCAGCAGAGAGCCACACAACGAAATTTACAAGATTCATGTTATTCCTCCATCCCTAATCACTTCTGGACAAGGGAAATCTGTCCGATTTGTTCCACACCACCGGCTGTGTCAATCCATGATTGAGAAACCGGCTGTGCTAGATCCACGGTTGACCCATGTCCGGTTATAAGGTATTTGTGTTCTCGGTAGTCGTCGTTTGACTGTCCACTGAGGGAGCTTTAGTCGTGGTCGTTCGCGTCTGGCTGACACCTTGCAGCGGTGTATGCTCTGCAACAACCGTCTGCCTGGTGCTCACCGGGCCGGTTGGGCGGTAGAAAAGCACATACGCGATTCGGGCCAGGACCCAACCGATCAACGCGTAAACGACCATGGCAATCAGGGTGGATATTTCCAGTACCATGCCGGCTGCTGCAGGAGCACCCGTCAAACTGGCAAAGGGGGCCACGAATAAGTCGGTTACTGAGTAAAGGAGCGACGCGAATGCATTCGCTGCATTGACTCCGATCAACTTGAAAATAAACCGCAATGCAAGGACACCCTCAAGCAAACCAACCAGCAGCCAGATCAATTGGGTAACTTTGAAAGTCGTTACCCGACCTTCGCTTCCTTGTTCATGGGCTGTGGTCCGAACTTCTTTATAGTCTGTCATATCGTCCTCTTTCTATATTCTTCTTGAGCCTGTTCGCGGGTGAAACCGTACTTCTCCTGAAGCAGTCCAATAAATTGATCGAACTTACCGTCGACCTTGTCCAGATC
>DATMXL010000015.1:0-4282 GCA_035561555.1 Bellilinea sp. | reverse complement strand
GAATAAACCTGGCTTTCTGGTCGAATCCAGTAAAATGGAGCTTACGATTTGCTCCTTTCAGCATCCCCAAATTGCAAAAATCCCCATCTTTTACATCCCCAAACCTAAAAGAGGAACCCTATGCGCAAAGAAGTCGTTCTGATCACCGGTGCAAATGGTGAAATTGGTCATGGTCTGATCACTCACCTGGCCGCGCACGGCAGTTGTGGTGTGATTGCCCTGGATGTTCAGCCGTTGGACGAGGAACTCAAGCCCTTCGTCGAGAAATTTGTTCAAGGGGATATTTTGGATACAATGCTGTTGGGTCGGCTGGTATCAGAATACGAGATCCGCGCGGTTTACCACCTGGCATCCATTCTCTCGACCAAGGCTGAGTACAATCCGGAAACTGCCCACCGAGTAAATGTGGAAGGAACGCTTAATCTGCTGCGTCTATCAGTTGAACAGTCGCAATGGCAGGGTCGCGCCGTCAAATTCCTTTACCCCAGTTCGATTGCTGCTTACGGCTTGCCCGACCTGGCCACCAAAAATTCCAGCGGCAAGATTAAGGAACACAACTGGCTCGAACCTACCACCATGTACGGCATCAACAAACTCTACTGCGAGCACCTCGGTCGCTATTATGCCCGTCACTACCGTCAGTTGGCAGCTGACCAGAGCCCAACCCATGTTGATTTCCGCTGTATACGCTTCCCTGGCCTCATCAGCGCCATGACCGTGCCAACCGGCGGCACCAGCGATTATGGTCCGGAAATGCTGCATCACGCTGCCCAGGGTAAACCATACGATTGCTTCGTGCGGGAAAATACACGGCTGCCTTTCATGGTGATGCCAGACGCCATCAAGTCTCTACTACAACTAGAAGCCGCCCCAAAAGAGAACCTCAAACAGCTCACCTACAACGTCACCAGCTTCAGCCCCACCGCCATGGAATTCCAGAAAATCGTGCAACAGGCCTTCCCTGGTTCCGTTATCAATTTCAAACCCCATGCTCCTCGTCAGGGAATCGTTGACACCTGGCCGGCCGATGTGGATGACTCGGCTGCCCGGCGTGATTGGGGTTGGCAGCCAGAATACGATCAAAACCGCTCCTTTGAGGAATATTTGCTCCCCGCTATTCGGGAGCGCTATGCGGTTAAAAACTAAACCCAATGTCATGTGCGATCAATAAATCGGGATAGAACGGGTTCTGTCCCGATTTATTTTCATGCATCCCGGCGGACTTTTGATGGAATATTAATATTTTTGCGGTATCATCCATTTTGGAAATCTATTTTTTGAGGCAACCATGTCCAAAACCAAATCATCTGAATCCTGGGAAAATGTTCCCTTCAAGACAGAAACCAAACAAATTCTTAACATCCTGATCCATTCGCTCTACACCGAACGCGAAGTCTTTTTACGCGAATTAATTTCGAATGCATCCGATGCGCTTACCCGTCTTCAGTTTGAGCTCCTGACCAACCGGGACGTCCTGGACGCCGATGCCGAACCCGGTATTTGGATTACCGGCGACCCGGAAGCCAAGACTCTGACCGTTCGCGACAATGGCATAGGCATGACCGCCCTGGAATTGGCTGAAAACCTTGGCACCATCGCCCATTCCGGTGCGCGTGCTTTTATCGAAGCTGCCCAGTCACAAGACACCCAGATCAGCGACATCATCGGTCAATTCGGCGTCGGCTTCTATTCAGCCTTCATGGTCGCAGATTCAATCGAAGTTTCCTCGCGCACGCACCGCCTCGACGGAGCTGCAGCCCGCTGGCAGGCGCTCGATGAAGAGACATTTACCATCCAACCCATTGAAAAGACTGACCGCGGCACAACCGTGGTGATTCACCTGAAAGAGGATGCAATGGAATTTGCCCAGGAAGATCGGCTGCGCGAGATCATTCACAAGCACAGCGATTTCATCCCCCACCCCATTTACCTTGGCAGCAGCACTGAACCGGTCAATCAGCAATCCGCCATCTGGCGCAAGCAGCCATCGACTTTGAAGGACGAGGATTACCTCAATTTCTACCATCAGTTCACCCTGGACTACAAAGAACCGCTGCTCAAAGTCCATTTATCGATCGATGCGCCGGTTCAAATGTATGCGCTGCTGTTTGTGCCAGCCTCGCCAGAAAAAACCATTTTCTCCCCTCGCAAAGACGAAGGACTGAAGCTCTATGCCCGCAAGGTTCTGATTCAGGAATATTCGAAAGATTTGCTGCCGCCATATCTGCGTTTCGTGGATGGCGTCGTCGATTCAGAGGACCTGCCACTCAATGTAGCCCGCGAATCGATCCAATCCAACCGAGTCATGGCACAGCTCAGAAGGGTAATCACCAACAAACTGATCGATGCACTGACTGTCCTTGGCAAGGACTCGCCTGAAAAGTATCTTGAATTTTGGAAGGTTTACAGCCGCTACATCAAAGAAGGCATCGCCACCGACCCAGAGGCGCTGACTCCCCTTACGCCGCTGCTGCGCTTCCCAACGGCGAAAAACCCGCAGAACTGGAGTTCTTTAGCTGATTACGTCGCTGCCAGTCCGTCGCACCAGGAAAAAATATATTACCTGCTGGGAGATGACGAACGACTGCTGGCCTCCAGCCCGCACCTGGAAGGCTTCAAAGCTCAGGGTACCGATGTACTGCTGTTGGCGGATCCGCTGGATTCCTTCGTTCTTCTTAAATTGGACAAATTTGAAGGCAAGGAATTGGTCAATGCCGCTCAAGAATCTGCCCCAACTCCCGAGTCTCAGCCGGAAAGTGAAACTACAGAGACTATCAGCGATGATCTGCGCGAACAGGTATTGGAACGCATCCGCACCGTCCTCGGCGAGCGTGTGACCGGTGTACGAGCTACCGACCGGCTGGTTGAATCGCCGGCGCGTCTGGTGGACGCAGATGGCAGTCTCAAGCCGGAAATGCAGCGTGTTTACCGTCTGCTCAACCAGGAATTTGACACACCCCATAAGCTGCTGGAGGTCAACCTGCGCCACCCGCTGATCGTCCGATTGGCTCAAACACCTCAAGACAGCCCGGTGCAGACGCTGGTGATCGAACAACTCTACGAAAACGCCCTGCTGCTGGATGGCAGCCTGAGTGACCCGGCCAAAATGATCGCCCGCATCCAGGATCTGATGGCGGCAGCACTGGAGGTCAAACATGACGAGTAAGCCGCGCGTTTTTGTCACCCGTGGCATCCACCCGGAAGCCTTGACGCAACTGAAAGCTGAAACGGAAGTCGATGTTTGGCCAGAAAGTTTCCCGCCGCCCAAAGAAATCTTGTTGGCGAAAATCAAAAATGTCCACGCCTTGCTGACCATGCTGACCGACCCCATTGACTCCCAGGTGATTGCCGCTGGGACCGATTTGAAAGTAATCGCGCAGTTGGCGGTTGGCTATGACAACATCGACATTGCTGCCGCCACCCGACGTGGCATTCCAGTTGGTCATACCCCGGGGGTTTTGACCGAAACGACAGCGGATTTTGCCTGGGGGTTGATGATGGCGGCTGCCCGCCGGATCGGCGAGGCTGAACGCGAGGTGCGTTCTGGACTGTGGCAGCCCTGGGGACCCGATGTGCTGACCGGTTTGGATATCTATGGCAAAACGCTCGGTATCGTTGGTCTCGGACGCATTGGAAACGCCATGGCGCGCCGGGCTCGCGGCTTTGATATGCGTGTGCTGTATCACAGTCTGACCCGCGACCTGGAGGCTGAAGATCAGTTGAGTGTGGAGTATGTCACACTGGAACGTTTGCTGACCCAGTCAGATTTTATCTCGCTGCACTTGTACTATTCCCCCGAAGCCCACCACCTGATCGACCGGGCTGCCTTCGAGCTTATGAAGCCCAACGCCGTATTGGTCAATACCGCCCGCGGCGCTATTGTTGACCCGGAAGCCTTGACCTGGGCTTTACAAACCCGCCGTATTGCCGCAGCCGGAATCGATGTCTTCGAACCCGAACCAATTCCCACCAACCACCCTTTGAACCGATTGCAGAACGTGGTAATCACGCCGCACATTGCCTCTGCCGGCAAGGAAACACGCCAGAAAATGGCAGGGATGTGCGTGGAGAACATTCTGGCGGGGCTAAACGGCACCCCCATCCCGTGGTGTGCCAATCCGCAGGTGTACGAGCCCAGAGGCGCCTGACAAAAGCACAATTCACTGGCAGTTTGGACTTTACCCAACCATCCCGACCCGCTGATTTGCCGGGCCGTTGCTGCTATATTTATGACCTTCATTAACGCCTGACGTAGGTCAGGCGTAAAAAGATGATTAAATAC
>DATMXL010000014.1:0-4995 GCA_035561555.1 Bellilinea sp. | reverse complement strand
GCGAGTTCGAACTGTAGGTTCTACCGGCGTGGGTTAATAGACCGCGCAGGCGGGTTTTATCACTCTGACTAACAGCCTGTGCCAGGCGGGAAATTGCAGTTGGAGCATCCCAGGCCAGTCCGGTGCGGCCGCTGCCGCTGTCGATTTTCAGCCAGATATCCACCGGTGTTTCCAGCTGGTTTTGCAGATACTGGAGACTTTCCAGCGATTCCACCAACAATCCCAGGCGAATACGCCACGCCAGGGAATTGATGGCACGCATCTGACGGATATTGACCGGAAAGGCGACGGTGATGTCGTCCCAGCCGTGATCCGCAAAGTAGAGCGCCATATCCACTGATGAAACGGTAATGGCAGTCACATCCACCGCGCGGAACCATTCACCAACTACAGCCGATTGGTGAGTTTTGAAATGCGGTCGAAAGCGAATACCCTGGAGGCGGGCTTTATCCGCCATGAAGGCGATGTTCTGTCTGGCGATATCGGGGTTGACCAGCAAGGTCGGGCGTTCCAGTTCATCCAGCAGGGGCATGGCTTCCTCGGGGCGGGCATAGGATTTTGAAGGCTGTGAGAAGTATAATACGCCTATGAACAACCTGGAACTGGCTCAGACCTTTGAAAAAATCGCCAATTTACTGGAAATCAAAGGCGAGGTGGTGTATGTCACCCTGGCCTATCGCCGTGCGGCTGAAAGTTTGCGCATCCTCGGGCAGGAAGCCGAGGTTTATCGCACCACGCAACCGTTGACCAGTATTCCCGGCGTCGGTAAAGCCATCGCAGAGAAGATCAGCGAACTGTTGGATACCGGCTCGCTGCGCTTTCTGGAAAACTTGGAAGCCGAGGTACCCACCTCGCTCCTCGAGATTCTGGAAGTGCCGGATGTCGGTCCAAAAAAAGTGGCTCTGTTCTGGAAACAAGCCGGCATCACCTCGTTGAACGAATTGGAGGCGGCGGCTCAGGAACGTCAACTGCGCAGCCTGCCGGGAATGGGTGAAAAATCCGAACAGCGCATACTGGAAGGTATCGCAGCCTTGCGCCGGCGTTCGCACCGCATGACGCTGGGCGTCGCCAGGCCGATAGGGCTGCGCTGGATCGAGTGGCTGCGCTCGCAATCCTGCGTGGAGCAGGCTGAGTTCGCCGGCAGTCTGCGGCGCTGGCGTTCGACCATCGGCGATCTGGACCTGGTGGCAGCTTGCCATGATTCTGCGGCACTGATGGAGGCATTCACCAGCCACCCGGAAGTCGAACGAGTGCAGGGGCGAGGCGAAAACAAATCCAGCATAGAACTTAAGAGCGGGCTCAAGCTGCAACTGTGGGTGCAGCCGCCTGAAAATTTCGGCAGTTTGCTGCAGTATGCCACCGGCTCGAAGGAACACAATGTGCGGCTGCGAGAGCTCTCCTTAAAACAGGGGTGGTCCCTATCGGAACGTGGATTGACCAGTCCGGACGGGAAACTGGTCAGTTACGCAGACGAAGAATCGCTGTATAAAGCGGTCGGACTGCCATGGATTGCACCGGAATTGCGCGAGGATCGCGGTGAAATCCAGGCGGCTCAAGCTGGAAAATTGCCCGTGCTGCTCAATACCGGCGATTTCAACGCCGAACTGCACAGCCACAGCACCTGGAGCGACGGCATCAGCACGATCCGCGAGATGGCTGAGGCAGCCAAACAGCGCGGACTTAAGCTGCTGGCAATCACGGACCACAGCGCCTCGCTTGGTATTGCCGGTGGACTCAAAGCCGAAGATTTGCTCAAACAACGGGCTGAGATCGACCAGGTGCAAAAGGAAATGGGCAGCAGCATCCGCCTGCTGCAGGGCACCGAAGTGGAAATCAAAGCCGACGGCAGCCTGGATTACCCTGACGAAGTATTGGCGCAGCTGGATATCGTCATTGCCAGTCTGCACGTCAGTCTGCGGCAGCCACGCAAGGAAGTCACCGAACGCTTGCTGAATGTGATGCGCAACCCGCATGTCGATATCATCGGACATCCCACTGGACGGCTGCTGCCTAACCGCGAAGGCGCCGACCTGGATATGGAAGCGGTGTTGGCGACAGCCAAAGAACACGGACTGGCGCTGGAAATCAACGCCAACCCGGCGCGGCTCGATCTGGATGAGGTTTATTCGCGCCGTGCCGCCGAAATGGGCATTCCATTGACCATCAATACCGACGCTCACTCACCCGCGGATCTGGATTTGCTTGAATATGGCGTTTCGACAGCGCGGCGCGCCTGGGTAACCCCGGAAACGGTATTGAACACCTGGTCAGTGGAAAAAATAAGGACCTGGCTGAAGAGCCGAGGCCGTAAGTGATTTGCTAAACTTCGTTAAATGAGCTAAGGCGCCGGCATGGCGGCGATGAAAATGCGATTGTCGTAAGCCATGACCAGATTGCGTCCGCCTGTGACCGCCAGGGCAGTCGGCGCAGAATCCGGCAAGGGATTATCACCATCGGTCGTTGGCTGCAGCCGGCGCACAAAGTTCAACGACATGCTGAATTGATACACCGCTCGACCGGATGCATCCAGGTAGAACAGAGATGGTTCCGGCGGCTGCGTGGCTTGAATTTGGGTGAACTGGGCGTTCAGCGTCACCGATTCCTGCGGTGCCTGACCGGCTGCACTGACGCGGTATGGATAGGGGTCTGTGCAGCGGGTGGGGGTCACCTCAACATTGCTGTAGGTGCAGACCAGCATGTGCCCATCCTGGTTGAGCACGAACAGGTCATCCAGATAGACTGCCAGATCGATGGCTCCGGCCAGGTTAGGAACGATGTTGTCAAAAAACAGGCGCGGCTTTGCGCTGAAATCGAGGCCAAAACCTTCGTAACGCCAGACAGCATTGCCGCCAGGGTCGAGCACGCTCAATACACTGTTCTGGTACGTAATGGCCTGAATTTTGCCCCAACCGGCATCCGGCGGCGGCAGGGTCACGGCAGTGGTCTTGCCGGCATTGAGCGAACAATACAACAGGTTGCCGGTAGCATCCACGCCCAGGACCACCGAGTCGAAGGCGTTGCCAGTAGGTGCCAGAACAATATCCACCAACGGGCCAATGATCAGACTGCCAACCATGCCTGGACCGCAGCTAAACAGCGGATCGATCTCGTACCCCGGGCGGGTAAATACCATCCGCAGCACACGTCCGTTAGCGGTATCCAACAGGTAAAGGTCTTCGGTAGGAGAAGCCCAAATTTGAGAAATACGTACGCCGCGGTCGAAATCGCTGGAAAGTGCCGGGTGCAATTCAAAGCGTGAAATGCCGTCCATGGCGTCTATCGCGCTGCTGATTTGAGCTTTAAGCGTACGCGACTCATCGGTGACACCGAAATCTTCCGCCTGGCGCACCCAATCCAGCGCGGCTTCATAGGTGACGCGCTGCAGCACCGGATCGGACTGCGCCTGAGCCTGGGTCACTGCCGCCAGCGATTGCGCCATAAGAGCCTTATGCTGTTCTCCGCGGCCATTTTGCAGGTAAACCGTTGTGGCTACCGCCACGATAATGAGCGGAACCGCGATGGCGATAAATACCAAAACACCCGGGGCGACCGTTGGCATTTTTTCCGCCTGCCCAGGCATGATGCGGGATAACAGGGTTGAAAAGCCGGATCCGACCCGATTTTTGAAGGCGCGCCAACCGCGCAGCCCGCTGACCAGCGCGGTTCGGGTACGGCGGCTGGTTTTAATTCGGCTGGTGCCTACAGCGGGTACCTCTGCTTCGGCACTGACCGACTGAGCGGCAAAATCTGGTTCACCCCGATCAGGCGACCAGGGTTCGACTGTTGGTGGATTGATTGGAGGACTAATGAAGGTTTCTAAATCTGGCACCTCAGCGGACGCTTCAATATCCGTTGGAGGAAGGACCTCAGGCTCGGACTGTGGAACTTCAGGAGCCGTCTCAGCTTTTTTACGGCTGGCCAGCAAACCCGCGAAAAGCCCGACAACCTTTTCGCCAGAATCACCGATCAGGGTGGAATTCTGTGATTCATCCGTTTCGAGTGTCTCGCCTGACAGGAAAACAGGCGGCGGTGGCGGCACTGCCGGGGGGGGAGTTTGATCGACCATCGGAACCGCAGCAGCGGTCAACGGGCGACTGGCGACCTCATGCAGACTTGCAATGGGCAGCAGCCCCTTGCCGCGGTCAGTTTGTAGCAACAGGAAGGATAAATTAGAAGGATTCGGACCGGTGAGAACAGCCCGCTGTTGATCCAGCGGCAAGCGGGAAAGCCCGGTCAACGCCGCGGTTAACCAGTGCGCCGGCGGGCGGGCGGATAACAGCACCTGGTCGCCGAGTTTCAGGTTTTCCCGATAGAAACGTACAGCCCCAATACGGCTAGTTCCCAGACCGTAACCCCCGTCCTCGGTTTCATAATAATGATTAACGCCGTCCCGCGTAAAAATGAAAGTATGTATCGGTCCTGATTGTGCGATAAAAAGGCTATCGTCATGTAACACCAACGCCTGAAAGAGCCCAATGGCAGTAGTGCCTTCCCGGCTGCGCAGGTTACGTGCCAGCAAGCGATCGTTCAATTGTGCCACGATCAATTTGAGGGCGTAGGTCACTGTGCCAGGCGTGTTGAAGAACAGCGCGGTCAGTTTTTCCAGGAATTCCCGCTGGGTTTCGGCTGGAAGCGGGTTGCTGCCGTCAAAGGACAGATGCAGAACCAGACGGTCGTGTTCCCGGCCGCGGGCTGCTTTCCGCGGCGGCAAACCGGTGAATAAACCCGGCAATTGTGGATCGGCTTTACCTGCGACGAGATTGTAGGTATAGATGGTGAAATCGAGCAATGATAAATACCTTTGGGAGAGTTTCAGGCACAGTTGACCGCTGGTCAAAGCGAACCGGAGCAGGCGGGTTTACTTGATTATACCCTCGGGTCTGAATTGCAATTATTGGACCAGCCATCAATCTGGATGGCAGGGGATAGGACCATTCCCGACTTGAACATGGTGAATATTCATTCCTGAGAGCGATTTACTACACAATATTGGTA
>DATMXL010000013.1:0-7761 GCA_035561555.1 Bellilinea sp. | reverse complement strand
ATATATGATATATCATGAGTAAAAGGTGACCGAAGAACCGCTTCTTACCCCGCTGAATAACCCGCCGTCGCTGGAAAAACTGGCATACGATACTATCAAGCAGGCCATTCTTACTTTTCGGATCCGGCCGGGTGAAACCCTGGTGGAAAGCGACCTGGCCCGGCAGCTGGGCATTAGCAAGACGCCGGTGCGCGAGTCAATGTCGCGGCTGGAAAAAGAAGGATTCATCGTCAAGGTCCCGTATAAGGGGTATACGGCGGCTCCTATTTCAGCTCAGGAAATTGTGGAGATCTTTCAGGTGCGGGCTGCGCTGGAAGGTACGGCTGCAAGTCTGGCTGCGCCGCAACTTTCTGACGCGGATCTGGCTCAATTGACCGAGCTGGTTGCCCGACATGAAAAAGCGTTGGCGAGCAATGACAGTGAAACCGCCGCCAGTGCCAATCGGCAATTCCACCAGTTCATCATTCAAAAAGCCGGCAATCAGCGCCTGGTGCAGATATTGGCCAACCTGGAAGATCACCTGCAGCGTTACCGTCTGCTGGCTGCCTACCAGGTAGGACGGCCGCAGAAATCAGCCAGCGAACACTTCCAGGTTTTGACCGCCTTCGAGCAGCATGACGGTCCTGCAGCCGCTGCGGCGCTCTCAGCGCATCTGCTCAGCGTGCTGGAAGATCTAACCCGCCAGGACCTGGCCGACCTGGTGGCTCGTGCGCGGCAAGGGGACCGGCCAATTCCTCAACACAACGCTCATCAAGAATAATATTTTCTAGAAATAAATCCACTCAGGGAGACACCAATGACTACATTCAAATTCAAGTACCAGCTTTATAAGCACTTGCAGGCCAACAGCTCCGCCATTTACGCAGAAGCGCGTAAGGCAGCCGAGGAGATCGGCATTACGCCGGAAATGAAGGGAAATATCGGTCTGACCGGTGCGGTTTCCGGCTGCCACGGCCTTCTATCGCGCGAAGTGGATCAGGCGATCACCGATGCCGCGCGCAAGGTGATCCCTTCCGCAGTCTACGATGAGAAAATCCGCGAAATCGTCAAAGAATTCTACGGCGACGAGTACGACGCAGCCCTGATCAACACCTGCGAGGCCGGGTTGAACGTGGCCTACGACACGTTGTGCATGCCGCCCACCCTCGGACGCGGCGACCCGTACCGCGCGCGCTACGTCGCGCTCTACGAGCGCCACCTGCACCATCAGGGTGCCTACGGACGCCCCTTCCCGCCGAAATACAAAGAAGTCAATTCCGAACGCGGCGAGGCGGCAGGCGAGTACGGCGTTCAGGGTAAACGCGCCTTTAATTTGGATACCATCGTGGTTAAACCAGCTGGTGCGACTTATGAATGCCACGGCATCAAGTACTGCCCCATTCCCAATATGCTGCATGTGGATGCCCCTGCAACGTTGGAACGTCTGGCAGAGGTTTCCGACCGCCACAGTGACACGCTGGCTGGTTTTGCCACGCTGGCATATGACACCCCGGGGTACGGTTACGGTGAGCAAGCTGCCGATGGCACGCCGCTGCTGCAAAAAGGCATCTCCGCACTGGCGGAACGCTTCGACGTGCCCTATATCCTGGATAATGCCTGGGGTGTGCCCTTCATCGGCGCCGACATCCGCAAAATCGGCTGCGATGTCATCATCTATTCAATGGACAAAGCTTCCGGCGCGCCGACTTGCGGTTTGATCATTGGCAAGGAAGAAGCCATGGTTGCCATCCGCCGCGGGCTAGGCATCCACGGCGCACGGTACGGCACCCTTTCATCACACGGCAAAGCGGCTTACGTGGGATTCGACCCCGGCAAGGAAGCCCTGGCTGGCGCTTACGCCGCCATGCGTATCCTTAAGGAGCGTCCGGAAATCTCGCAGGCTGCCACCGATGATCTGTACCGCATCATTCTGGAAGAGTTCAAACTGCTGCCGGCGAACCTCAAACACGGCTGGTCGATCTTTAAATCGCTCAACTCGCAATCGGTCGAACTCAACTACTTTGACCAGTGGCTGAATGGCGCTGCGGGCATTCCGGTTTTCTCGATCGAGGATATGTATGCTGGCAGCCACATCCTGCAAAATTGCATGTCCCAAATGGGCATGGTGCCGACCATCGGTTACGACGCCAACATTTTTGTCTCGAACGGCATTGGCAACCTGGATGAAGAAGGTCGCCTGATGGAAACCCCAACCCGCCTGTCGCTGCGCGCCATGTTCAAAGCCATTGAAATCATCGCACGCTACGCCGGAACTGCGGATTAATCAGAAAACAAGGAGCGTCCCATGGGATCAGCGCGGGCGCAAGTGGCGGATGCCATCGACATCGAAACCTTTTTTATCTGCCGGAACGCGGAAGACGCCCGGCGCCTTGCGCTGCAGCTGGCGGAGGAGTTAAACCTGACGGATGCCAGCATCGTATTCCTTGAGTACGTGGGAATCGGAGCCCGAGTGCGGCTGCGCAGCTATGTGCACCGCCCAGGCGAGCATTACGGCTGGCTGGAAAACAGGGCAGAAGTATGAAAACGGTCATCCTGGCGCCGCTCGACCCGGTGCATGATAACGCCGTCAAGCTGTTGCAGCGCAAATTGACCGAGGCGGGCTACCGCGCGTTGGCGCTGCCGCCTGGGGTAACCGCCGAAGAGGTGATCGAGCGCGCGCTGGCCGAAACGCCTTCCGCCATCCTGGTCAGCCGTACATTGGGGTACCAGGTCGCTGAAACGCTCAGCGGGTTGGTCGATCTGGCAGATGCTGCCGGGTTGCGGCCCCACACCCGGCTGGGAGTCGGCGGTATGGCGGTCACCCGTGAAATTGGCGCTGAGCTGGGTTTCGATGGGGTGTTTAGCGGTGACCTTGATCTGGCAGCAGTAGTGGCCTTTATCGAGAACCGCCCCATTGAAAGAAATACTGCGGCAGCGTCAGCAGCCCGCCCCAAACCCGATTTAACCGCCGGATACAGCTACCATTTCAAAGACCCGATGATAGAGGCGCTGCTGGATGAGATTACCAGCCAACTGCTGAGCTGGGTAAAGGGTAAATCGTCACCTGGTATTCGGCGGGCGCAAATCAGGGAAGCCATGCTGGCGGAACCAACCGACTCAGCAGAAAAATCCCGCCTGCAGGAACATTATCTGCAACAATGTGACACAGAAATCCGGGCATTCTACCAGGCCGGGAATATGCCGGAGGGTGTTCGCTGGTTGGATCGAAGTGAAATGGAACGCCTGCCATCCTTGACAGCCGCAGTTGCGGCAGCTAATTCCGTGCGTCATATCGGCGACCGCCCGTTGATCTTTACCCAATACGGCACGGGCTGCCCGCTGATGGATGCCGTGCACATAAAAGTTGCAGAAGCCTGGGGCGCTGATGGCCTGCTGCACTTTGACCCCTCCTGGGGTGCACAGCGCGAAGGTTTATTGGATGGGCTGCTCAGTCACGAGCATGACGGCACCATCCTGACGCTGGACAACCTGCGGTTGATCAAAACTGCGCTGGCACCGCACCTGCTGTGGAACGTCCGTGGACACCGCGGTTTGAACACACCCGAGACTCAGGTGCTGGCGCAGGCTGCCGGTGCTGACCTGTTGAAAATCAATATCCCTTACGGCGCTACTGGCGGTGGTACGGATCCCGTGCGTCTGGCGGTGGACGGTGTGTACTCCCTGCGCCTGGCTGCCCGTTTCGGACTGCCGTTCGACATCCCGGGTAATGACGAATTGAGCGGCGTCCCGCCGCACAAAACCTTTGCCGGCCTGTTGGTGATGACCATGCTCGGACTCAAACTGGGTGCTCGACCAATCCCCAAGCCATTGATGTGCTATTCACCTTACATGATGGTCGAGGGCTGCATGGAAGACAATTTCATCGACATGAACGCTGCCAAATTGCGAGTTTGGAGCGAAATCATCGATGCGCCCATCTGGCCAGGCGAACCGGTCGGTTTTATGACCCACACGCCAGACCGTGTGCAGTCTGCCATGACCACGGCGGCGCATGTGGCACTGGCCAAAGACCTGGGAGCGTCAGCCGTAACGATGGCTTCGTCCGATGAGGCTTACTCCAAAGGACCCATCTCAGCTCAGGCACGGGTGGATACGCTGCGCGCGGCGCGGGAGATGCTGCGCTTTATGGGCAGCGCTGGCTTCTCAACCACCCCGGCAGCTGAACGGCTGCAGGCTCAACTGCATGAAGGCATCCGTCACCAGTTGGAGATTATCGCCAAACGCGGCGATTTTGTGGCAGCCATTTACGAAGGTCTGCTTGGCAGCCCGGAAGACGGCTTGCACCCGGGACGGACGGGTCGCGGGACGGTGCAGGAGCAAGCAGCATGATTGCCATTGGGTTCGCGGGCACCGCCAAAAATACAGGGAAAACCACGGCAGCACTGACGGTGCTGGAGCAGGCGCAGCGGGCAGGATTACGCCTGGGGTTGACCAGCATTGGCTACGACGGCGAGGCGCTGGATCACATTACCGGCTTGCCCAAGCCGCGTTATCTGGCACCCGCCGGCACGCTGGTGACCACAGCCCACGACGTGCTGGACAGCGGCACGGCTAAACTGCAACTCATCGAGACACTGGATAGTTCCACCCTTTTTGGGCCGGTCGTATTGGCGAAAGTCGAGCAGCCCGGCAGCCTGGTGCTGGTTGGACCCAACCACAAAGCAGGCCTTCGCAGCGCACTGCAGCGGCTGGAGGAATTGGGTGTTGACCTGGCACTGGTGGATGGTGCTTTGAACCGCCTGGCACCGATGTCTGTCTGCGATGGATTGATCTTATCCACCGGGGCAGCCTACGATCAGCGTATTCCAGTCATCGCCGATCATGCCTATGCTTTGTACCGGCTGTTCCGATTGCCGGTTCTGCCACCCGCGGCTGATATCCAGGATGAAAACTTTGTCCTTACCTATTCTGGGGGAAAAACGAAAACACTCCCAGGCACCAGCCTTTTAACCAAGGAGGCTGCCCGGGATTTATGCCAGCTAATCTCCACCCCGGTCAGTTGTCTGGAAATTCCAGGGGTTTGTGCTCCGGATGCAATATTGGACTTGATCGAGTGCGGACTATCTCAGCTGGCCGGAGGGCAGTTGGTTTTCCGTTCAGCGCTCAACCTGGCAGCCAGTAAAGACGCCCGAACCTGGCTCAAAGTATTCAACCGGGCTCTGAGCCTGGGAATCAAGATTTTTGTCCGGGAATCGATCCCGCTGCGCTGTGTTACGGTCAATCCGATTTTTCCGGAATTTACCACCCGCTCCGGACAGTACCAGTACGGTCGGGTGGATGCCGATAAGTTGATCGAAGTCGTTACCACACGGTTGAGCGACATTCCAGTGGTCAATGTGATGGACAAGCCGCAGCCAGACCTGCTGGGCTGGCTGGAAATTCCCATAAAAGGTAAAAATCATGAGCCCTGATCCTTATACCAATGGTCTGTTGAACACACACTACCCGTGCGCTGAAAAATCGCCGGTGAGCGGGGAACTGGTGTGCGTGCTGGATGCCCGCTCAACCCGGAGAGGATTGGTATTAAGCACCTTCCCATCGCGGGCGGTGCTGCAGCATGAAATTCACGAGTTGATTCTGACCGGTGAACCAGAGGCGGCTCCCGGTCAGACCGTCAACCAGATCTCGTATTTGGGCTACTTTGAAGTCAGTCAGGGCGGCGTTTTATGGGTCGGTGACCGATTAATGGTTGCGGGCATCGAAATCGGCGTACTGGCCGGCTATGACCTGACCCATTTTCCCAACCACATGAACCTCATCATTAAGACCGACACAGCGTTGTTCACCGGCTTTGAAGCTGGCTACCACCCGGGTGTGTCGATTGCCTTTATCTTTTCCGGTCGTCCGACTCAGGAGGAAAACCATGTTTGATAACAAAATTCGCGTGGCAGTCATGGGCTGCGGGCATATCGGCTCGTATGCCGTCAAAGCTGTGCAGTTGGCGCCGGATATGGTTTTGAGCGGCATCCTGGAACTGGATTGCCGCGTGGACGAACTGCACTGCCTGTACCCCGACATTCCCGTGGTGGAACGAGTGGATCAACTGCCGGAGAAGCCGGATGTAGTAGTGCTGTGCACCCCCACACGCGCCGTTGAGTCCATCGCCGTGCGTTTACTAGAGCTGGGCATCAGCACAGTCGATTGTTTCGACATGCACGGCGACCCGTTTATCCACCTCAAAGAAACTCTCGATCCGGCAGCGCGTAAAGGCGGCTGTGCCGCAGTGATGGGTGCTGGCGTTGACCCCGGCATCAGCACCATGGTGCGGGCTTTGTTCGAAATTTGGGCGCCTACCGGGCTGACCTATGTCAATTTTGGTCCCGGCATGAGCATGGGACATACCGTAGCGGCCAAATCCTATAAAGGCGTGGCGGACGCGCTCTCCATCACCCGCCCGGGTGACCCCGGCTGTCACAAACGCGACCTGTATTTGCAGCTGCAGCCGGAAGCGGATTTCGAGCAGGTTAAAGCCCAAATTTTGGCCGACCCGTACTTCAGCCATGACGACGTGCGTGTTTATCAGGTGGATGCGGTGGCGCCATTGGTGGATACCGGTCACCGCATTCACGTTTTCCGCAAAGGCGGCTCGAGCGGGGTGGATAACCAGTTATTGACCTTCGAAACCACCTTCCATAATCCGGCCTCGACTGCCCAGGTATTGGTCAGTGCTGCGCGGGCAGCCAAACGCCTACCCCCCGGTGCGCATACCCTGCTGGAAATCCCACTGGCGGCTTTTTTACAGGAAGATGCGCTGCCCGCCATGCGCCGGCTGGTTTAGCCGTAGAATTTTCCAATTTGGAAACTTACTCCTCACTCCATCCTACCTGGGTCGAGATCGACCTAAATGCAGTGGCGCACAATACTCGCGCGGTGCTACGCATCGCCGGCGTACCGCTGATGGCGGTGGTCAAGGCCAACGCCTACGGCTTTGGTGCGCTGGAAGTTGCCCGCACCGCATTGAATGCCGGAGCCAGTCAATTGGCAGTAGCCCGCTATGGCGAAGCCCGGCTGCTGCGTCAGGCGAGGATTTCTGCGCCGATCCTGGTTTTTGGCATGGTCACCCCGCCCGAGCTGGATGAAGCCATTGCTGCCGGCGTCACACTGTCTCTGCACAGCTTTGATTCAGCGGATTTGTTCGCGCAGCGTGCCCGCGCGCTTGGTCAGACAGTTCGGGTGCATCTCAAAGTGGATACCGGTTTTGGACGCCTCGGCGTGCTGCCGGAGGAAGCCATCGGGTTGGCGCGCGCCTGCCAGGAGAGAGGTGGGATCAGCGTAGATGGCATTTACAGCCACCTGGCTATGGCAGACGAAGCGCCAGACCACCCGGTAACCCGTCAGCAGATCGAGCGCTTTACAGACGTACTGAAGGGTCTACAGGAGGTTGGTCAGCGGCCGCGCTGGGCGCATCTGGGCAACTCAGCGGCAGCTTTTGGGCTGCCGGCAGCACGCTTTGACCTGGTACGGGTGGGCACCGCACTATTGGGTCTGAAGCCATTTTATTTTGACCCCTTCCCGCCAGAACTGCGGCGCGTGATCAGTTGGAAAGCGCAAATTGCCAGCTGCCGGCGGCTGCCTGCCGGCTGGGGCGTGAGCTACGGGCATGAGTATGTCACCAGCGGTGCGGAATGGATCGCCACCCTGCCGGTTGGTTACGGTGACGGCTTCCGTCGTCTGCCCGGCAACCAGGTTTTGATCGCAGGACAGCGCATACCGGTAGTCGGCCGGGTATGCAACGACATGTGCATGGTGCGCCTGCCGCAG
>DATMXL010000012.1:0-4977 GCA_035561555.1 Bellilinea sp. | reverse complement strand
GATGTGCTGCGTGTCTGGGAGAAAAGGTATGACCTGCCTAAGCCGCTGCGTTCCGCTGGCGGTCACCGGCTGTACTCGCAATACGACATCGAAGTGGTGAAGTGGCTGCGGGCGCGTCAGATGGAAGGCTTGAGCATCAGCCGGGCGGTGGAATTATGGCGCGGCATGCTGGCGGAGGGGCAGGATCCCCTGGCGGGATCTGCGACCGAGGCGGTTGCGCTGGTCGAGACAACGCTGCCGGAAGCCGATACACGCATCAAAGTCTTGCGGAATCATTGGTTGGATGCCTGCCTGGCTTTTGACAGCCAGAGCGCCGAAGAGCTGCTCAACCAGGCGATCGCGCTGTATCCGGTTGAAATGGTGTGTATCGAGGTGCTGCAATGGGGACTAAGAGCCATCGGAGATCTGTGGTACGCCGGCAAAGCCTCCGTCACCCAGGAACATTTTATCAGCGGGTTGGCCATCAACCGCATCGAAGCCCTGATACTGGCTGTGCCGCAACCCACCCGGGAGCAAAGCGTGCTGATCGGCTGCCCGGCAGGCGAGCTGCACACCTTCCCGGCTTTGCTGCTCACCCTGCTGCTGCGCCGCCGCGGCTGGAAGGTCATCGACCTGGGAGCGGACGTCCCGGCTGATCAGCTGATGGAAACTTCGCTGGCGCTTGCACCGGATGTGGTGGTTTTGACTGCACAAACCCTGCCAGCGGCTGCCACCTTGAAGCATACGTTGGCGCAGCTCAGTCCGCTGAACCTGCCCGTAGCCTACGGCGGGCTGGTTTTCAACCGGGTGCCAGCCTTACGCGATTCGATCCCGGCCTGGTTCCTGGGCGAAAACTTCAGCGAGGCTGTGAACCACATTGTCCAACTCGCCAGCGACCACGCGATTTACCCGGCGGACCACACAGCGGCTGTTTCTCTGGCAGCAGTGACAAAGCTCTATCAAGAAAAACGGCTGGAAATCGAAGCTGAGCTGGTCAAGCAGATGAACTGGAACGGGCTGGAGATCAAGTACATCCATTTAGCCAATTCCTATTTCAACCATTACCTGACGGCAGCGCTGGAGTTGGGGTCACCAGCCTTTGGAGAGGATGACCTGGAGTGGATAGATGTCCTTCTATCCCGCCGGCAGCTTTCCAAAGATTTCCTTGGACTATATTTGCAAACCTATGGCCAGGCAGTCAAAGAAGTGATGGGAGCTTCCGGCGCCATCATCAGCGGCTGGCTGGAATCAATTTCAACGAAGTATTAAGGATTACCGCATGAAACACAGCCATCAACTCAATTTCAACGCTCCCGCTCCCGACCTGACATTGGTCAACACGACGCATGAAAGCGTACGCCTTTCCAGTTTGTGGCAGCAGCGCCCGCTGCTGCTGGCTTTCACCCGGCATTTTGGCTGCACCCAATGCAAGCTGATGCTGGATGAACTGGTCACCGGCAAGGAAGCGATCATCCGGGCCGGGCTGGACCTGGCGGTGATCACCCAGGGAACACCCGAAACAGCGGCGGAATTCGCCAAGATTTATGCTCCCGGCCTGCTGGTACTGGCTGATCCAAACCGGGAAGCCTACGCGGCTTACGGGCTGGAACAGGGCACAATTTTCCAGACCTACTTAAACCCAAAAGTATGGGAAGGAATTCGGCAGGCAGGCAAAAAAGGCTACGCAGTGGAACCTCCGCCGCCGGGACAAGATGCCATGCAGATGTCTGGCACTTTCATCATCGGCACTGACGGCCAGATAGAACTGCCCTATTATTATGACCACATCGCGGATCACCCGCCGCTGGAATTGTTGATCGAAGGCGTGTTGTCGACTAAATGGACTCAGCCATTCGACGGGCCGGTCGGGGCAGACGCTCAGACAACGGACCAGGAATAAATCCGTTGGAAAAAGCATTTTTGATGTTTTCTTTTAGGTTCCACGAAGGAGCGCACGTTGAATAATTTATTTCAAATTTCAGGCTACCTGGCCTTCAAGGAAATCTGGCGCAACCGCGGCCGATTTTTACTGATCAGCCTGGTGATTGCCCTGATCACCTTACTGGTATTGTTTATCGCGGCTTTAGGCGAAGGCCTGGGAAACGGCAACCGGGAATACATCTCCAAGTTGGATGCCCAGTTCATTGTGTATCAAGCCAAATCCGATCTGCTGATTCCAGCCAGCCGGCTGGGAGTTGAGCGGGTGGAGGCCATTCGAGATGTCGCCGGTGTGGCGGATGCCGGCATGCTGGGCACCAGCAGCGCGACCATCGTCAACACGGATGATGCCGAGCCTCTCAAAGTTGCCCTGCTTGGCATCGAACCGGGACATACCGGGGAACCCAAAGTCGTGGATGGTAGTCAACTCAGCACAGGCCTGGGGGACGAAGTACTCATCGATCGGAATACGGCTCTGCGCAGCGGGCTGGGGGTCGGCGACACGATCTCCATGCGCACCACACAGGGCACCGAGGAAGAGTTATACACGCTGCAGGTGGTGGGCATGACGGATGGTCAGCAGTATTCTTTGCAGCCTGCCATATTTGCCTCTTTCGAAACCTGGGACGAAATTCGGCCGAAATCGGAAGCCGAAAAGAACTTTGCCAGTCCGGTGGCGAACGTTGTGCTGGTCAAATTGACCGATCCTGAGCAGGTCGATGCCATGCGGCAAGAATTGACCGCGCAGGTGGAAGCCATCGATGTGGCGACGCTGGATGAAGCCATTCAAGTGCTGCCGGGTTACTCCGCGCAGCAAAGTACGCTCAACACCCAGGGTGGCTTTACCCTGATCATTGGATTACTGGTAATCGGCGGTTTCTTTCAAATCCAAATTTTGCAGAAGGTGTCGCAAATCGGGGTTTTGAAAGCCATTGGGACTGCCAACCCGATCGTCGCGGCAGCCACAATCCTGCAAATTGTGATGGTCACGGTCATTGGGGTCGCCATCGGCGGCTTATTGGCCTTTCTATTTTCACTGTCCTTTCCGCCAACGGTTCCCATCGTTTTCAATGGAACCACCTCTGCGGTGGCAGTGATCGCGTTATTGCTCATCGGTCCGCTTGGCGGGTTGGTGTCCATTCGGTATGCGGTACGCATTGAACCGCTCAAAGCTTTAGGATTATCGTCATGAACCATACCGTTAATGCACTTGAAACAGCCTCTGTCATCAAAACCTACCAGAGCGATTCTGGAACGATCTATGCCGTCGAAGATGTCTCCCTGCGGGTAGCTGCCGGTGAATTCGTAGCCCTGGTAGGACCGAGTGGTTCAGGCAAGACCACCATGCTTTCGATGCTGGCGGCTCTGCTTCGCCCAAGTTCCGGCCAAATCTTGCTGGACGGACAGGATCTGGCGAGCTTGAGCGACATGGAACGGGTAGCCATGCGGCGAGAGAAAATTGGATTTACTTTTCAGGCAAATAACCTGGTGCCGTATCTGAGTGCCGTTGAAAATGTCGAGATGATGCTGCGCCTGAATAAACGATTGGATAAGACCGGAAAAATCCGGGCGCGGGAACTGCTGGCCAGGCTGGGATTGGCTGAACGGATGCACAATCTGCCCAGTCAAATGTCGGGCGGTCAGCAGCAGCGGGTGGCAATCGCCCGGGCGCTGATTCACAACCCCAGTCTGGTTTTGGCCGATGAACCGACCGCCAGCCTGGATACCGAACGGGCCTATCAGGTGGTGGAAACCTTCGCCAGCCTGATCCACGAACAGAATCGGGCCGGCATCATGGTCACACATGATTTGCGCATGTGCGAATATGTCGATCGGGTGCTGGTGATGCAGGACGGCAAGCTGGTGCGCGAATACGTGAACCGGGAAGAAATAACCCGGCTGGCGCGGGGCGGCAGGCAGGTAACCGAAGATGTCCCGACTGAGATTAGTCTGACCGCGCCAGCATAACAAGACCTCATGAATTTCTGGTGGATCCGGCGGGACCTGCGTTTGACGGATAATCCGGCATTAGCGGCAGCCTTAGCCGAAGGTGCCGGAGTGGCGCCGGTGTTTATCCTCGATCCGCAGTTGCTGGCGAAACCGGCGCAAAAGCGGCAGGCTTTTTTGTTTAACGGACTGCGAATACCGGAACAGGACCTGCTACAACTGGGCTCGGGATTAATTGTGCGCGAGGGAGAGCCGCAAAGCGACAAAATAGAGACCTCGGAGAAATCCGAGGTCTATGAGCGAGGCGTGATGGTGCGGTTTGTTGAAAAGACCAGTTAAGCCCAGAACATTTCACCCGAGGCTTCGACCGTGACCACCTCACGCAGGGCAGCCAAGCCTTTGCTGACGCCTTCATCGAAGGACATCATGCCGTCCTCGTGCTCCAGTGAAATGACATGGTCATAGCCAATCATGCGTAAGGCTGAGACGATATCTTTCCACACTTTCAGGTCGTGACCGTAACCGATGGTGCGGAACGTCCAGGAGCGATGGGGGATGTCGGTGTAATTTTTGTGGTCGTTGCAGCCGTTGACCGCAACGTTGAACGGATCGACGTAGCAGTCCTTGCCATGGACGTGTACGATGGCGTCACCCAGCTTGCGGATGGCAGCCACCGGATCAACCCCGTTCCAGAACAGGTGGCTGGGATCGAAGTTGCATCCCAGAGCCGGACCGGCAGCAGCACGCATGCGCAGGAAAGTCTCCACATTGTATAAGAGCATGCCCGGGTGAATCTCGATGCCAATTTTAACGTTATGTTCACTGGCAAAGCTGGCGGCTGAACGCCAGTAGGGGATGCCCACCTGGTTCCACTGATAATCCAGAATCTCAAGGAAATGGGGCGGCCAGGGACAGGTGACCCAGTTTGGCATGGTGTCGAGGGGGGCGCCGGCAGGCAGGCCGGACATGGCGTTGACCACTGGCACACCCAGCATTTCAGCCAGGCGGATCGACTTACGCAGCAACTCGTCCGATTCGCTTGCAATCTGCTTGTTCGGGCTAATCGGGTCCCAATGCGCGCTGAAAGCTGAGATGATCATGCCGCGGCTTTCG
>DATMXL010000011.1:0-16951 GCA_035561555.1 Bellilinea sp. | reverse complement strand
TTCGTTATAGCTGAATTGCCTTCTATTAGGTCCCGCAGGTATAAATCGGTCATGTGCTCCAGGTCGAACTGAGCTTCAGCCAATGCCCGGGCACTCTGACGGTAAGGTGCAGGGTTGGACAACAACGGCAGTGAAGCCTTCGCGAGGGCAGAGAAGTCGGGTAGCTCCAGCTTCCAGGGGTCGCTGCCATAGGGTACCACTGCACCGGCTTTGCCCTGGACCAGTTCAGTGAGCGAACCGCTGTCAAAACCGACTACGGGCAAGCCGCAGGCCAGCGCCTCAACCACGGAATTCGGGCAGGATGGGTTAATTTCAGCCGAATATTGCAGGTGAGCCTGACGGCTCAGGATTGGAATCTGCTCGCGCGGAGCAACCCCGGCATAATTTACCCACACGCCCGGCACGCTTTGGTGCACCGAATCCCGCAGCGCCGGAAGGACGTCCGCTGCGATAAATAATTCCACCCGTTTTCCAGTTGCCAGCTGCAGTGTCATGGCATAGCGGTGAGCATTTTCCAGTGCCGGGCCATTATCCCAATTCAGGTGACCTTCCACCACCTGCACCCGGATATGATCCGTGGGCGGTTTTTCAGGACCCGTTGGGGAATACGTCAGCAAATCAACGGCATTGTGAATGACCGTGAATGGTGCCTTATGCGAACCATACCAGTTATGCCACCAGTCGCGGGTGAAGTTGCTCTGGTAAACCACGTGATCGGCTACAAAGCGGCGGGTGTAGGCCAACAACAGATTTCCGGTTTCAGCTCGCCACCAGTGCTTGAAACCTAAAAAACGGACGCGGTGTACATAATTGATGCCGTTCAGCCGCTGCACGATACGCACGCCGCGCCGTTTCGCCGTCCAAATTTCTCCCAGGCGGCGCGTGCCGGCAATAATCAGGATAACCCGTGTATCTTTCTGCGTTGGGTCATGATGCACCACGTAACCGCGTCGCTCCAGGGCTGCTCTGAGTTTGAGTTGGAACGATCCCGGACCCGCGACTCGGTTAATCACCGGCACCAGACAAATGCTGCCACTATCCATAGCGGGTTTTAATGCTCCACAAAGTTGAGCACAGCCTGAACGATGCGTTCGGCGGCATGGCCGTCACCGAAAGGATTAGCTGCGTGGGACATAGCCTGGTACGCCTGAACGTCATCCAATAATCGAGAAGCTTCCCTTACAATGGTATCGGCTTGAGTGCCCACCAGCTTTAATACCCCGGCTTCCACCCCTTCCGGACGCTCAGTCGTCTGGCGCAGTACCAGCGTTGGCACGCCCAGGCCAGTGGCTTCCTCCTGGATACCACCCGAATCGGTCAGCACCAGGGTTGCGTTGCGTTGCAAATGCACGAGCGGCAGATATTCCAACGGCGGCAGTAAGGTAATGTTGGCAATTCCATCCAGCAGGCGGTGTACCGGTTCCTGAATATTCGGGTTGAGATGCACCGGGTAAATTAGATGAATGCTGTCCGCGTATTTTTCGGCCAGGGTGCGCAAAGCTGCGCAAATGGCTTCGATCGGTTGACCGAAATTCTCGCGCCGGTGCGCAGTGACCAGGATCAGCTTGCGCCCTCCCACCCGAATCCCCTTTTCGGCCAGTAAAGCGCTGATTTCTGGCGGCGCAGGACGGGCAGAAATCTCATTGAGTGCATCAATGACCGGGTTGCCGGTGACCGCGATGCGCCAATCCGGCACGCCTTCGCGCAGCAAGTTCTGGCGGCTGTGTTCGGTGGGTGCCAGATGCAAATCTGCCACCACGCCAGCCACCCGCCGGTTGATCTCTTCCGGGAACGGCTGCCAGCGGTCGCCGGTACGCAAGCCGGCTTCCACATGCCCCACATGAATGCGGTTGTAATAGCCCAGCAGGCTGGCAGACATGACCGTGGTGGTATCGCCCTGCACCAGCATCCAATCCGGTTTAAGATCTTTGAGAACCGGGTCCAGACTGATGAAGATATCAGCAGTCAAGTCGGCCAGGTTCTGATTCGGTTTCATCAAATTCAAATCAAGGTCAGGGGTGATTTGGAACAGGCCTAGCACCTGGTCGAGCATCTCGCGATGTTGAGCGGTGACGATAACCTTCGAGTCGATCTGCGGATTGGCTGCCAGGGCTTTGACCACCGGCGCCATTTTAACCGCCTCTGGCCGGGTGCCAAAGATCGAAACGACACGCAGTTTACTCCCCATGACCGCTCCCGACGCCCAGGCGATAGATATCAAAGCCTGCAGACTGCCAGTCGGCTGGCTGCCAGCCGTTGACCGTATCCACCGCGATGCGTGCCCGGGTCATTTTGGCAACGGCTGCCGGATCGAGCGCACTGAACTGGGAATGCCCCACCAGCAAGAGTATGGCGTCCGCCTGAGCGATCGCATCTTCGAGGGATTTTGCGGTCTGCGCGCCGTCAATGGTGAAATCCAATTTGTACGGCTCATAAATCGTCACCTGAGCGCCAGCCTTGAGCAGCAAATGCACTACCTCGATAGCCGGGCTCTCGCGCAGGTCGTCGACGTCTGGTTTGAATGCCAGACCCAACGACGCGATGCGCTTACCCGAGAAATCGCCAAGCGACCGTTCCACCAGCCGCGCCGCGAACTGGGGCTGCGAATCATTCACCTGCCGTGCCGCGCGAATGACGTTGATCAGATCCGGTGCGGCTTCCACCAGGAACCATGGATCGACGCTGATGCAGTGCCCGCCAACTCCTGGTCCCGGGCGCAGAATCTTCACGCGCGGATGGCGGTTGGCCAGACTGATGGCTTCCCAGACATCCACGCCAAAACGGTCTGCCAGGCGCGAGAATTCATTGGCAATCGCGATGTTCACATCGCGGTAGGTATTTTCCATCAATTTAACCATCTCGGCAGTGGTGGCATCGGTTTGCACGATCTCGCCAGTCACAAACAGGGCATAAAAATCGCGGGCTGCCTGAGCCGATTCGGGAGTGATGCCGCCCACAACCCGGGTGTTCTCCACCAATTCGCGTAAAATCTGTCCGGGCAGCACCCGCTCAGGCGAATAGGCAACAAAAAAGTCGATCCCGGCTTTAAGGCCTGATTTTTCCAGAATGGGCACCACCAGGTCAACCGTTGTGCGCGGCGGCGAGGTCGATTCAAGCAATACCAGGTTACCGGGCTGCAGGTGCGGCACGATAGCCTCGGCAGCGCTTTGCACATAGGTCATATCAGCGCGTTTGTCGTCAAAAAATGGCGTCGGAACGGCTATTTCAAAAGCGTCCGCGGCTTCGGGTTGTCCAGAGACGACCAGGTTGCCAGATGACAACGCCTCAGCGATCAATTCACCCAGGCCTGGCTCATACAGGTGCACCTGGCCTTTCTGCAAACTGTCAATCACCAGCGGGTTCACGTCCACGCCAACCACTTTGACTCCGCGGGTTGCCAGTGTGCCGGCGGTTGGCAGGCCAATATAACCCAACCCAAGTACGCAAATCTTATTAAATTTCAAGGATGACTCCTGAAAATAGCAGGGATGCGAAAGTATTATGCCATAACGGTCATAGATTGCACAGGTGTCATGCTGGAAAGGCTTCGCGATTATAATCATGCAAATGACTGCCAGCACCGCGCCTGTAATTTCCCCTACCCCTTCCGCCTCTCGTCAAATCGCCCGCGCCGCCGGCACGGTAATGGTCGCTTTTATCATTACCCAGCTGCTTGGATTGGTGCGCGGTTTCATTATATTTCCGGCTTTTGGCACCAGTGAGCAGTTGGATTCGTTCAATGCTGCCAACCGGGTAGCCGAATTATTATTCAACCTCATGGCTGGCGGAGCGTTGGGTTCAGCTTTCATCCCGACCTTCACCGGCATGTTGACCAGGGAAAATCGCACTGGCGCCTGGAAGCTGGCATCATCGATTGCCAACCTGCTGCTGTTGGTATTAACCGGTATCGCGGTACTTGCCTGGGTTTTTGCGCCGCAAATCGTTCATAACGCTTTGTTCATCCTGGTGCCTAATCAGCCGGTGGGACAGGAGCAATTGACCGTCGCTCTGCTGCAAACCCTCCTGCCAACTGTGGTTATTTTTGGCCTGAGCGGTCTGGTGATGGGAATATTGAATGCCCATCAAAAATTCTGGCTGCCGGCCATTGCCCCGGCCATGTACTCGCTTGGCCAAATCCTGGGTGTCCTCTTGCTGCCGGAATGGTGGGGCGTAACGCGGTTAGCGCTGGGTGCTCTGGCTGGTGCACTGCTGCATTTATTGGTGCAGCTGCCTGGTCTGCTGCGTTTGAAAGGCAAGTATCACCTCATGCTCGGGCTGCGCCTGGCCGAGGTGCGCGAAGTTTTGCGCTTGATGGGACCGCGCATCCTGGGCGTGGCAGTGGTCCAGATCAATTTTATAGTCAATATCATCATCGGAATCAGCTTGCCGGTAGGCAGTGTGTCCGCCCTGACGCTGGCTTTCACCTGGATGCTCATGCCGCAAACTGCCATCGCCCAATCCATTGCCATTGCCGCCATGCCGACCTTTTCCGCGCAGGCTGCCTTAAAGCAATGGGACGAGCTGCGCCATTCGCTGGCAGCCAGTCTGCGTGGAGTCCTGCTTCTGGCAGTACCGGCAACTGTCGGATTGATTCTGCTGCGCACCCCATTAATCCAGTTGTACGAACGGAACGCATTTACTGCCCAGTCCACCCAACTGGTCGCCTGGGCCTTGTTATGGTACACCATCGGCCTGGTCGGTCATTCATTGTTGGAGGTGGTTGTACGTGCGTTTTACGCTCTGCATGACACGCGAACGCCAGTCGCGGTAACGTTGGTCACTATGCTGGTCAACATCGGCTTGAGTCTGACGCTGCCGGGTGTGTTTGCACGGGCTGGTTGGCTGCCGTTAGGCGGACTGGCGCTGGCACATTCGCTGGCAACCACGCTGGAATGCGCGATTTTGATTTTATTATTAGCCCGCCGGTTGAATGGCATGGAAGGCCCTGCCATCTGGTCAGCTGCCGGGCAAGCCGCCACCGGCGCGGTGGTGATGGGGCTGGCGTTGTGGGGTCTTCTGGAAGTCACGTCAAACGTACCACCCTGGCTGGTGGTGCTCCTGGGAGTTGTTGCAGGCGCAGGGATTTATGCCGCCGTTCTGGGATTGCTCAAAGTGCCGGAACTGAAGCAGGTCATTTCAGCCGTTAACCGTCGGATTTCCGGTGTCATCAAAACCACCTAAGAAACCTTTCAGGCGAGGAATAATGAGTCAATCGAACGGACACACTTTCTGGAAAATGACCAAATATGAGCACGTGCCCAAATCGCCGCAGGATCTGGGCTTGCCCCAACCGTCTCTGGAACTGCCCATCGATCCCGCAGCAGAACTTATTCCACTGCCCAAGCCGGTCGAAGTTTCAAAAAATGAAATGGATCTCTGGCAAGCCATCCGGCAGCGCACTACTGTGCGCAATTATTCCGACCAGGCGTTGACCCTGGAGGAGTTATCCCTGCTGCTGTGGTATACCCAGGGCGTAAAGCGGGTGTCAAAACGCCCGGTAACGTTGCGAACCGTGCCTTCCGCCGGCGCGCGGCATGCCTTCGAGACCTACTTGCTGTTCAACAAGGTGGAAGGTTTGGCCTCTGGTTTGTACCGCTATGCCGCCATTGATCATGCGCTGGTGGTGCTTGACCTTTCGCCGGACGTCAATGCCCGCCTTACCGCTGCCTGTGAGGATCAATCCCAGGTAGCCAACTCGGCAGTGACCTTCGCCTGGGGTGCGGTGATCGAGCGCATGATCTGGCGTTATCCGGAACGCGGATACCGTTATATCTTATTGGATGCCGGACATGTCTGTCAGAATCTATACCTGGCAGCCGAAGCCCTGGGTTGCGGGGTATGTGCCATCGCCGCCTATGACGACGATTTAACCAACCAGGTGTTTGGTCTGGATGGGGAGAGCCAGTTTATCGTGTATTTGGCATCCTTGGGCAAACGCGTAGCCCGATAACTTACCCCATCGCTTTGAGCGTCGCCAGGACTTTCTGGTAGCCGGCTTTGTTGGGCGGATCCAGTGCTATGATCTCCTGCACCATGACCGCCGCTTTAGCATTATCCCCATTTTGGGCAAAATGGTCTGCCAGCCAGTCCAACTGCTCGATAGCCTCCGTGATGCGGTGACCGCGGTGATACAAATTTACCAGGCGGCGGCGAAACTCGAGGTTTTCCGGGTGCTCATCAGTCAGCGCGATCAGGAAGCCGGCTGCAGCGGCCGGCTGATTTTTGGTCTCCAGCAATGCCACATACTGATCGGCTTCAGCCAGGGCTGCCTGGTCGCGTCCCAGCCGCAAATTCAGGTCAATGATTCGACCGCGCGTCGCCGAGTCAACCGGCTGCAAACTGCGCATTTGTTCCAGCGAATGCAGTGCTACACGCCAATCCAACCGCTGCATGTCAATGTCCGCCAACTGGTTCAAAATTTGGAAAGCCCAATTCCGGCTGCGGGTTGACTCAGGCGCCAGGCGCATGGCGGATTGATAGATCTGACGGGCGCCATCCAGATCGGCGAGCTGATAATTGGCTTTCGCCAGGTCCATCTGCTGTTGAATAGCTTCATCAATGCGGTGTTGAGAAACCAGCAGTTCCACCAATTGAGTGCGTATCGCCAGATCCATGGGGGCGATTTTTAGAATCCGCTGCAGCAGTAAAATCGCCTGACCAGCTTCACCGCGCAAGGTGTATAAGCGCGCCACCAGCAGGTATTTTTTTATCGCTTCCGACTGCTGCCCTTCGCGCAGCAGCAGGTCGCCGATTTGAACGTGCAGCGGCAGGTAAGTAGGAGCCATCCCCACAGCCCGGAAGGCTTCCTCACGGGCGGTGCGTAACAAGCCCTGGTCTGACAAGGTGCGGATATACACCAGAGCATCGATAACATTGACACTGCGAATCTCCAACAGCAATTCAGACAGCGGCACTGATACCTGACCAGGTGCTGAAGCAGGCAGTTGACCGCGGGCTTTGGCGATCAGTTCTCGCCAGTCCGGACGTATCAACTGACTGAAGACTTTGTCGCACAACGACTTCAAGGCGGCATCGTCATTCGCCTGCGACTGTCCTTCGATCAAGGGGTCGTACAACTGACGCAAATCCGTTTGCTGTGCTGCCGGAACAGTTTCTGCATCTGCCAGGCGCAGTGCCTGCAGGCAGGCTGCGGCAGCCTGCCGATATTGTTTGAGCTGATAATGGACGCGCCCGGTTACCAAAAACGCTGCCATGGCATACTCGGAACTGCGCTCCGCAACGGTCAAAGCCTGGATCGCTTTTTCCTCATTGCGCTCGGCCTGTAAATAACCCAGGGTAAAGAAAAGCGAAGGAGAGGAAAATCCTGCAGCCTGAGCTCTTTCCAGTTCTTCGGCAGCCTGACTTTCCTGTCCATGGGTTTGCAGTTCAATAGCCTGACCAATGTGCATCAGTATATTGGTTCGAGAAGGCGCTTCCGGTTGATGCGACTTACCGCGCTGCAAGGACTCCATGGAGGCTTTCGACTCCAATACCGCCATCTCTTCCTCATCCGGCTGGTCAAACAAGCTGCCGGCCAACTCAACCAGCGCACGCTGCAGTGCTTCGGCAATCGGATCGAGTTGTTGGCTGCCGCTGGCTGGCACGGTTTCTGGCAGTTGACTTTTTGTCGGTGAAGCTGTTGAAAGCGGTCCGGTGCGCGGTCGGGTGGGAACGGAAATGGGTTGACCAACTTTCAGCTGGCGCAACGCCTGAGTGGCTTCTGCACTGCCCGGTACGAGATTGAGTGCGTATAAAATGACCTGAGAAGATTTGCTGGGATCGCCAGCGCGTTGGAGTAACCCTGCGGCTGCCAGATACTCGCAAACCGCGTCGGCCTTACGGCCGAGGCGTTCAAAAATAAGCGCCAGCCGGGTATGCGCGGTTAGACTATCGGGGTGCATGGCCGTAATACGCTGCCAGCAGTCGATTGATTTTTCAACATCGCGCGCCTTAAGGAACAGCTCGGCAGCTTGCATGGCAGCCCGCACCGCCTCGTTTTTCCGTCCCAGCGACTCATAGATATGCGCCATTTTATCCTGCGGCGCCGGGTCTTCCGGTGACACCATGGCAGCGCGCTTGTAAACCATCAGCGCCTGGTCATACTCGTGTCGTTCAAACAAAGCCAGCCCAAGGTTGATTAAGGCAGTGGGATTATTGGGGAACTCCTCCAGCGCAGCAATGTAATAGCGGCTGGCCAGCTCCCAATTCTCGTCCCAGGCTGCTGAATTTCCGTTATTCATGGCATTCTGGAAGATCTGTTGATTACCCGCCATAGCGGCACACTCCAATTATTCCCCGAGGCATAGACACCTTACTACTTTAACCGATCCCGCACTAATTTTATAGGATTCCTGCATATCAAATCCGCAAAGTAGCAGCGGTTCTTGAAGTTTCCATCATTCACGCACAACACTCAGGTTGCCCCAGTTATGCCCCCAGCGTGCTTCAGTTTCTAACGGGATGGCCAATGGGTAAGCATTTTCCATGACTTCGCAGACCACCTGGATGGTTTTGGTGCGCTCTTTGATTGGGACCTCGAGCACCAGTTCGTCATGTACCTGTAGCAACATTCGTGCCGAAAGTCCAGCTTTTTCCAGCGCCGCCGGTAAGCGCACCATGGCAATCTTCATGATGTCGGCGGCAGTGCCCTGCACTGGTGAATTTACCGCCTCGCGTTCTTCCCGCTGCCGCAGCTGGTAATTCGTCGGGTTTTTAAGATTGGGGAAGTAGCGCCGCCGACCCAACAGGGTCTCCACATACCCCTGCCGGGCTGCCAGTTTGCGAGTTTCATCCAGGTAACTCTTCACACCCGGGAATTGAGTGAAATAGGCTTTGACAAAATTTTCAGACTCAGCCAGGGTTAAATCGGTCGTATTGCTCAGACCAAAGGCGCTCATGCCGTAAATCAACCCAAAATTAATGGCCTTGGCATGCCGGCGTTGATCCTTGGTGACTTTTCCCAGGTCGATCCCGGCGACGGCGGCGGCAGTGGTGGCATGAATATCCTGCCCGGCCCGGAAGGCGGACAGCATGGCTTCATCGCCAGCCATATGCGCCACGATGCGCAGTTCAATTTGTGAATAATCCACTGCCAGCAAGGCGTTACCCTCAGCGGCAATGAAGGCGTTACGCACCTGGCGGCCAATATCGGTGCGGGTGGGAATGTTCTGCAGGTTGGGATCGGAGGATGCCAGTCGTCCGGTCACTGACCCGGTCTGGCTGTAGGAGGTATGCACCCGTCCGGTCCGCGGGTTGACCTGCAGCGGCAGCGCATCCACGTAGGTCGATTTGAGCTTGGCCAGCTCGCGGTTTTCCAACACGGTGGCAACCACCGGATGCGCTTCACGGATGCTCTCGAGAACATCTGCGGAGGTGGAGTAATGACCGCTGGAGGTTTTTTTGCGCCGGTCAGGCGGCTCAATTTTTAGGGTTTCGAACAAGACCTTCGACAGCTGCTGGGTGGAATTCAGGTTGAAGCGGTAGCCAACCTGCTCATAGATGGAATTTTCAATCTCGCCCAGTCTGACTTTGAGCGTTTCCGACATTTTCTCCAAAAAGGGCACATCCAGCATCACGCCATTGCGCTCCATTTGCACCAGAACTGGCACCAGCGGCATTTCGATCTCATCAAACAACCGCAGTGCATTGGCCTCAGTCAGTCCCGTTTTGAGTAGCGGGGTCAGCTGCAGGCTGACCTCAGCATCCGCCGCGGCGTACGGAGCTGCCTGGGCGACCGGCACCTGGTCCATAGTTGTTTGGGCTTTCCCCTTGCCAATCAACTCCTCAATGTGTGTCATGGCAATGCCAAGGTATTTGCGGGCTGTATCTTTCAGTCCGATATTGTAGTTATCAGGATGGAGCAAAAACTCGGCAATCATCGTGTCAAAGGACAACGGCTCAACCATTAATCCAGCCTGCGCCAGGACCAGTGCATCATATTTAAGATTGTGTCCAACTTTGGGCTTTTTCAGGTCGGTCATGGCAGGACGCAGCGCTTCGAGCACCTGCTCGACCGGAAGCTGCTTATCCGAACTGGCATGTCCGAGCGGAATGTAATACCCCTGTCCGTTGCGAACCGCCAGTGAAATTCCCACCAGGTCAGCCCGCATCGGGTCAGTGGAGGTGGTTTCGGTATCGAATGCGATTAAGGTAGCTGATTTCAGATCCGCGACCAGTTCTTTGAGGGTTTCCGGCGAATCTACAATTTTGGTCTCAAGCGTATAAGCTGGTGTCAAGCCTATCTGCTGCACCGGCTCGCCGAACAGTGTCAACTGCTGACGCTGTTCCGTTGAAGGTTCCACCTGGCCTTCGATCTTTTTTAACCGCGCCACCAGCGACTTGAATTCCATCTTCATGAAGAACTGTTCAATCGCCAGCAAGTCGATGTGACTGGTATTAGCCTTTTCCAGGTCAATGGATATCTGGATGTCAGTGCGGATGGTTGCCAGGTCGCGGCTCAGGTAGGCCTGCTCGCGGTCGCGCTCCAACAGTGTTTTCACCCGTCCAGTGATTTCCTCCAGGTGGGCATAGATGCCGTCCAGCGTGTCGTATTTTTCCAGCAATCCGATGGCGGTCTTCTCGCCTACTCCGGTGACTCCGGGGATATTGTCCGATTTATCCCCCACCAGCGCCTTGTAATCGACTACCTGGTCCGGGCGCACGCCAAGCGACGCCACCACATCCTTCGCAGCGAAATCTTTCGCTTCAGAGAGTTTGCTGCCTGCCAGGTTTACCACCACCCGGTCCTCCACCAACTGCAATAGGTCGCGGTCGCCGGTGATGATCTTGACGCCTAAGCCTTTGGCGACCGCCTGCTTGGCGATGCTGCCAAGCACATCATCGGCTTCAGCGCCTTCCATCTCCAGCCGCGGCAACCCAAACACGTCTACCATCTCGCGGATGCGGTCAATTTGCAGACGTAGATCATCCGGCATCTTGGCACGTGTGCCTTTATATGCCGGAAAAATGTCATTGCGGAATGTTTTACCAGTGTCGAAGGCTACCGCCAGGTATTCGGGTTTATCCTGCTCGATGAGCTTGATCAGCACGCTGGCAAAACCATAGGTGCCAGCAGTTGGTTCACCGCTGCTGGTGCTGAACTTTCCTCCGGTCAACGAGAGCGCAAAATAGGTCCGGTAGGCTAAGGCATGTCCATCAATGAGATACAGGGTCGGCGGCATAAGGAGTCCTGTCTGGGAAATACTGCAAATTTTCTGCGGAGCAGCCAGCGGAAGCGTATTGCAGGCTAAAGGCGATTTAGTACTATTCCAGTAGAAATTTAAGTGTAACACGGGCACAAACCCGAGGCAAGCCGGCGATAAATAGGACTAATTTCATCGTCAACCATTCTATCCTTCACTTGACGGAGGTTCAAAGTATGCTACATTTGAAAGGTTATTATCCGTAAGCTGACAGGTTGAAGTAGCATGCAAGCGATCCCAAAAAGCGGTTTTGCCAACTCGAATAAGTTCGGCCGCATTACCTTGAAGGCGTTGGAAGACGTGATGGGGAAAAACGGGGTCCATGCCGTGCTCAACCTGGCAAAGCTGCCGGATTTTATCGATAACTATCCGCCGGCGACCCTGGATCGTGTTTTTGATTTTGCCTATACGTCTTCGATCATGGGCGCGCTGGAAGAAATGTACGGCGCGCGCGGCGGCCGGGTATTTGCTTTGCGGGTGGGTAAAGCCACTTTTGATGACCTGCTGGCGAATTACGGCGCTATGGCCGGGGTGGGCGACGTAGCCTTCCGCTTGCTGCCGCTCAACCTGAAAATGCGCATCGGCCTGGGCGGTATGGCGCGCGTTTTTACTTCCATCAGCGACCAGGTGTCGAAGCTGGAGGAGAAAAGCGACCATTTCATTTATTCGATCCACCGTTGTCCAGCTTGCTGGGGTCGCCGCAGCGAGAAACCCGGCTGCTCCGTCATGGCAGGAATCCTTCAGGCAGGTATCAAGTGGGTCTCCAACGGTCATGACTTCCGCGTGGTCGAGACTACCTGCATCGGCATGGGTCACGAGTCGTGCGATTTTATTATTCCTAAAGAACCGCTTCGTTAATTCAGTTACAATTACAATGCGTGAAGATGCGTGCGAGGACCAGTTTTGCATCCCGCACAAGACTGTTTACATTCTGGTGACTGGCAACTTCACGGAGGATGAATGATTCCAATCCGCGATTCCAATCGTTCGCGCAGCTTTCCGTTTGCCACCTGGGCAATCATTATCCTGAACGTATTGGCATTCCTGTTCGAGAATAGTCTATCCCCCGGCGCTCTCGAGCAATTTATTGGCAGCTACGGCCTGGTGCCGGCCAATCTGTCATTGGGCGACCCGGTCAGTTGGTTTCCGGTTGTAACGCATATGTTCTTGCACGCCGGCTGGCCGCATCTGTTGAGCAACATGTGGACCCTGGTCATTTTTGGCGATAATGTCGAAGACCGATTGGGGTCAGTGAGATTCATCCTTTTCTATCTGATCGGCGGGGTGGCGGCTGGCATGCTCCAGGTTGTCCTTGGCGCCAGCCTGAATATTCCATCTGTGGGTGCCAGCGGTGCGATCGCAGCGGTACTCGGAGCCTACATCCTGTTCTACCCGCGTGCCCGCATTTTGACTTTCGTCCCTTTGATTTTTATCTGGTTCATCAATATTCCTGCCTGGATTTACCTGGGCATCTGGTTTGGAACACAACTGATATCGGGGTTATCAGCTCTGACCATGCCATCTGGTGCCAGCGCCGGGGGTATTGCCTGGTGGGCGCATATCGGGGGATTTGTGGTTGGGCTGCTATTTGCGGTCTACTTTGGCATACGCAAACCGCGACGCTCCTACCCGGCTGAGATTTAGAGAAATTGAGTTTTTCGGCATTGATAAACTGTACACATTAAACAGAGAGGAAATTCCATGGAAAACCAAGAGACACCCCCGGTTGATACAGACGACATCCCGGCAAACGATGATCAGGCCGTGTCACAGTCCCAAACGGGAGAAGCTGCTGTCGGAACCGCATTCGTACCCAACAAAACCAGCATGGTTGGACGCTGGATATTGATTCTCCTGGCGACGTTGATCGTCGGATTCGGCGCTGCCTTTTTTGCGCTCTACCTGCCGGCCAGCCAGGAGCTGCGCCAGGTAAAAACTGATCTGGCAGCCGCCCAGGAAAAATTGACCACCACCGAAGCCGATCTGACCAGCACCACCAGCGACTTAAAATCTACCACCACCGAGCTGGAAGATGCCCGATTCAACCGGGCATTGGCCAAAGTGGAAGTCAATGTGGCTTATGCCCGTCTATCCCTGGTAACTCGTGACCTTTTGACCGCGCGGCAGGAGGTCAGCGCTGCAACCGAGAACATGACCACCCTGCTGCCTTTGATCACGGATGAGGAAACTGCCAAAGCCCTGGAAGACCGCATGACGGGTATTCAAACCGCCATCAACACGGATGCGGCCAAAGCCCTGGAGGAATTGCGTACTTTGAGCGAGAATTTACTGCGGCTGGAGAGCCGATAGGTCTGTAGTGCAAATCTTACTTTGTATTACTTTGTATTACTTTGTAGCGCGAACTTTAGTTCGCGTAGAACATTGTTTGCGAACAACGTTCGCGAGGCAAACTGAAGTTTGCCCTACTATAACAAAACGGGCGGCTCGCACCGCCCGTTTTGGTTGTTTATTAACCGCTAAAACCTTAAGAATGCACCCAGTTTTCCGGCTTTATCTAATTGCGGGTGCGCGCGGACCACTTCAACATTGCCCCCTTTCCGCAGGGTGCGGCTGACAGCCACGTCGATCACATCAGGGATCTGGTACATATCGCCGCCGCAGTTTGCACAGGTGCGGTGCGGTTTTGGCGTCAGATATGAGCACGTTCTGCAGCGATACGCTGGCTGTTGATAACCCTGCATCACCACCAGGGTATTGATGCGGTCGGCATTGGCGGCATCCAGCGTGTGATCCAAACCGATCACCGCCTCTATGCCGCGAGTTGATTGCGAGATCAGGGTGTTAACCATGGTATTTTCGCGTTTCGTATCAGCCTCCTGGCCGATTTGCATAGCCCTGGCCAATACTTCAGCCTGATTGACGCCTATATTCATCGCAAAAGTGCCAACGACCAGGCTCTGGAAGGCTTTCGGCAGTTTGTTGCGAAACATGGCGATATTATCGTCGGTCCCGCCTAGCACGATGCGGCGAATATGTGCGTCCTCGAAAAATTTTACGGCAAATTCAGCCGAATCCTTCATATTACGCTCAATGACCTCTTCGATATGCCGTGAGACACCCGAGGTCGTACTGCGTCCGCCAACCACTGTAGAGGCACCGCCACGTTTAACCTGCTTAACCGCCTCCCCCAGAACTCCTTCCTGCTCCTGCAGGACGCCCATATGAAATGAAAAGGCTCGAGCGCCTTGTTTATCCACCAATAGGACGCCATACCCACCGTAACTATCCAGTAACCGCGCCAACACTCCCAGGCTCGGCCGGTCGCTGATGTGCAGCAGATCCGGCACTGCCAGTGCCAGCGGATATGCTCGAAAGAATTTTTGCGGTGCACAGGAGAAAACTGCCACGCCGCGTCCAGTCCAATCGTATTCCTTTTGGAAGTAGGCATCGATTGCCGCTACATCCTGGGGTAAATCGACCTCCTTAAGTAAGTTGCGCAAGCGGAGTCTGTATGCATCCTTGGTTAATGCTGAGGGATCAGTGTCGAGGTACAGACTTACGACGGGTTCTGGCACAATGAAACGCGCCAATTCCCGGAGTTCATTTTCATTCAACATGGCAACCTCCACTATTATTAAACCCAGGCTTGTTTACATAGCCATCCCGCTACGGGCGCTCGCCTAACGTGATTGTGACCTCCTTTTCTTCTGTTCCGCGTAAGACGGTTAAATCAATTGTATCTCCTGGGCTTTTATTTGCAATCAGATAACTCAACATTTCACTGAACGTATGCACCGGTCGACCGTCCACCGCGATGATCAAATCGCCGCCGGCGGGCAAACCAGCGAAGCTGGTGGGAGTCGTACCGCCAATAACACCGGCGTCATCAGCCGGACTGCCTGGCGCGACGCTGGTGACATATGCACCGGTCTGCCGTGCCAGACCAAGGGTCTCGATCATGTCCAGGGTCAGATCCTCGCGCGAGGTGATGCCAAGGTACGGGTAGCTATAAGAACCCTTTTCGATCAATACCGGTACAACACGCTTGACGATGTTACCCGAAATGGCAAAACCGATGCCGCTGTTGACCGGGTCACCGGTGGCGGTAGTACCCGTGGTGCGGATGGCTCGGTTAACCCCAACCACTTCGCCGTTCAGGTTGAGCAGCGGTCCGCCTGAATTGCCGGGGTTGATCGAGGCGTCGGTCTGGATGATGTCGCCGGCAGTGAAGAAATTGCCCGTATCCGTTTGGCGCAGCGAATCCAGCGTGCGGCCTTTGGCAGATACGATGCCAACCGTCATGGTTCCGGACAGCCGGAACGGATTACCGATGGCCACCACCGTCTGGCCGACCGTCAACTCATCTGAGTTTCCCATTACTAAAGGAACGAAGACCTCGTCCGGTGCGTCAACCTTGATCACTGCCAGGTCTGAATCCAGATCCGAGCCAACGACCGTGCCACGAGCTTTGTACCCGGATGGGAAGTCAATTTCCAACGCGGTTTCGCCTTCCACCACATGGTAATTGGTGACGACATAGCCGGTCTGATAGACAAATCCAGATCCCACGCCGCCGCCATCGGCGGTGGAAACCAGAATGGAGACCACGCCTTGCGACACGTGATCGTACAGAGTGGTCAAGAGCTGGTCTCGCTCTGCCAGATCAATCGGCGGCAGCGGCGCTAAAGCCTCTACGGTGGGGATCGGCGGGGTCACAACCTGCAACGCGTCTTCGACGGGTGTCGGTGCGGTGTCGGTGCCGTTTGTCATTCCTGGTAAATTGAAACTGAAACGGCAAGCAGTCAGCACCAATACCAATACGAAACTTACTACCATCAATTTTTTCTTGTTCATTGTGTTTTCCATTCAATCAATCATGGTGCGGAGATTAATTTTTTTGTAACTGCTCGAACAGCTCACGCTGTTTAGCGGACAGCTGACGCGGAATTTGAACTTTAACGGTGATATACATATCACCGTAAGTTTGCGGGTTGCGTAATTCCGGCATACCGCGGCCGGAAAGGCGGATTTTTTGTCCGGGTTGGGTCCCCGCCGGAATGGTGAGCATTACTTCGCCGGTCAATGTGGTCACGAGTGCCTGACCGCCCAAAACGGCAGTATACAAATCTACCGTGACTTCTCCCAGTAGATCATTACCCTTGCGCTCGAAGCGCTTATCCGGCAGCACCTCAATCACCAGATATATATCGCTTTTTTGGCCGTCCGGTCCTGCCGGTCCCATGCCAGCCAGACGCACTTTGGTTCCAGTCTTGGCACCCGGCGGGATTTTTCCTTCCAGTCGTCGTCCATTGACCTGTAATGCGCGTGCAGCGCCCTTGTATGCCTCGTCCAATGTGATCTGCACGGGTTGCTCGTAAGCGACCGGCTGGCGGGTCCGTCGCGTCGTCTGACGGGTGGAGCCGCCCGGGGTGCCGCCAAAAATGGAGCTAAAGAAATCCGAAAAACCGCCCATACCGCCGAACAAATCATCCATATCTACCTGGGTGCCGCGTCCTCCCGGTGAACGGGTGGTCCACTGGTCCCAGTTGAAGTTGCCAGGAGCCCCGCCGGTTTGCTGCCAGCGGCTATAAGAATCGCCTAGCTGATCGTAGCGTGCCCGTTTGTCCTTGTCACGCAGAACTTCGTAGGCTTCGTTAATTTCCTTGAATTTTTCCTCGGCAGGTTTATTCCCGGGATTTTTATCGGGATGGAGTTTTAATGCCAGCTTGCGATAAGCACGTTTTATTTCTTCATCGGAAGAATTTTTCTCGACCCCAAGAATCTTGTAG
>DATMXL010000010.1:0-4441 GCA_035561555.1 Bellilinea sp. | reverse complement strand
ATCACGGAATCAGTCAAAATAAAACATAATTTCTAACTCCGGACGGCGCGAAATGAGTAAATTTCATGGGATCTGGCAGATCACGTCCGCTGCAACGCAGACAATAGAGCAGTTAATCGATCGCGCCATTCAGGATCCGATTCGCGGAAGGGCATCCAGTAAGCATTTTTCCCGGGGCGACTGCCAAAGCCAACGTTGGGCAGGTTACGGGCAGGCGCACCCTCTGGCAGTGCTGGGTAGCGTAAAACCATCTGATCAGCCTCGTTCGAGACGGATGCCAGTCCGGCATCCTCCGCCATAATCTTTACGCGAATCTGGAAGAACAGGTTGGTTAATTGATCGGGCAATACACCAAAGCGATCCTCGAACTCGCTGGCTAAGGCATCCAGCTCGGCATAATCTTCAATGTTGGAGATGCGGCGGTACAGACCTAAACGGACGTTTTGTTCAGCAATATAGGCTGAGGGGATGCCAGTTGGGATGGGCAGATCCACATTGACCGCCAGACCAATATCCCGCAACCCGCCTGGCAGCTGCGGCGAAGGCATGCCACTCACCTGTCGAATCTGGCGCACAGCCTGACCGAGCAAACGGGTGTAGAGGTGAAAACCGACCGAGGCGATATAACCGTGTTGGCGGGTTCCCAGCAACTCGCCGGCGCCGCGCATTTCCAGGTCGCGCATGGCAATCGAGTAGCCCGCGCCAAGCTGAGTGTTCTCTGCGATCACTTCCAGGCGTTCCTGCCCCTCAATGGTTGGTGGACAGCGGCGGTGGCGAAAAAAATAGGCATAGGCGCGCTGCGCGCCGCGTCCCACCCGCCCGCGCAGCTGATAGAGCTGTGCCAGACCGAAAGTGTCGCCTCGATCAACGATCAGCGTGTTGGCATTGGGTATGTCCAATCCGGATTCGATTATCGAAGTGCACAATAAAACGTCAATTTCACCGTTGGTGAACATATGCATCACCCTGGAGAGCTCACCTTCATTCATTTGTCCGTGACCAATGCCGATGCGTGCATCCGGCACCAGGTTGGTGAGGTGAGTCTTCATGGCATAAATGGTATGGACGCGGTTATGTACAAAAAATACCTGGCCGCCGCGTTCCACCTCTCGGAGAATCGCCTGACGGACCAATTTCTGAGAGTAAGGGCCAATATGCGTGATGATCGGCAGCCGTTCAGCCGGCGGCGTGTTGATCATCGAGATGTCGCGCACACCGGTCAATGCCATGTAAAGTGTGCGCGGGATTGGTGTGGCAGTCAGGGTGAGAACATCCACCTCGGTGCGCATTTTCTTGAGGTGTTCCTTGTGGGTAACACCGAAGCGCTGTTCCTCGTCAATGATCAACAGACCAAGGTCTTTGAAAACCACATCCTGCGAGATCAAGCGGTGGGTTCCAATAATAATGTCCACCTCACCCATCTCCAGGCGGGCAATGATCTGATCCTGTTCTTTGGGACTGCGGAAGCGTGAGAGCATCTCAACTTGAATCGGAAAAGTTGCCAGACGCTGCCGGAATGTATCGTAGTGTTGTTGGGCTAATACTGTGGTCGGCACAAGCACCGCTACCTGTTTGCCAGACATGACCGCTTTGAAAGCAGCCCGCAGTGCGACTTCGGTTTTGCCGTAACCGACATCGCCGCATAATAGACGGTCCATCGGTCGGGCAGTTTCCATGTCTTTCTTGACTTCCTGAATAGCCTTCACCTGATCGTCGGTTTCTGTGTAAGGGAAACTGGCTTCGAGGTCCTGCTGCCAGGTTGAGTCAATTTCAAAAGCAAAACCACTGGCGACCTGCCGGCGGGCGTACAGGTCGAGCAGATCCTGTGCGACCTCCAGCACAGCTTCGCGCACCTTCTGCCGCGTTTGCACCCACTCACCGCTGCCCAGGCGAGTAGGATGCGGCGTTTCCCCGTTGGCGCCAATATAGCGGCTTAGGCGGTCTGCCTGATGAACGGGCACAAAAAGCTGGTCGCCTTCAGCGTACTCGACACACAGAAAGTCACGTTCCACCCCTTCCAGTACCCGTTGCACCAGACCTATGAATTTGCCAATGCCGTAATCGACATGCACAACCCAGGTGCCGGAACGCAAGTCGGCATAATTAGCTTCCGGCGCTTCGGCGATTGGACGGGCGCGGTGACGCGGCTGCGGCCTTTCCCAGCCGAAGATTTCGCTGTCCGTGAAAAGGTGGAAATCCTGGCCATCTCGATCAACCAGCACCCAGCCTTCGCTGAGGGTACCCTCTATAAATTGCGGTTCACCGTCCAGGTTTTCTGGCAGGCGTTGCTCCTGCCACAATTCTTTCAAGCGGCCAATTTGACGGGAGACAACCGCACTGGGTTTCCCCTTGTGCTGAAGTCCGGTGAGGGTTTCCAGGAACGCGTCTACGCGCCCGCCGAAGCGCTGGCCTTTTTGGAAGCAATCAGCCAGAGCGGATGGCTCCTGCGAAGTGGAATAGCCAAACTCCAGGGTCGAATGCGCCGAAAGAGAGTCCAGGACTTCTGACCAGGTCAGATAAGGAATAGGGAATTTTTCCGGCAGGGTACCTTCGGACAGGCTTTCGTTGCGCAGCCGAACGGATTGTTCTTCGATTTCATTGGCGATACTGCCCAACAGGTTTAAGTCATCCACCAAAACCAGTGCCTGCTGCGGCAGGTAATCGAGCAGGCTGGCCTGAGCTGGATGCACCACTGACAGGTAGAACTCTTCGATTTCAGTCACCGGCAAGTCCAGCCCGCTGGCATACCCAGGCAGTACTTCCCGCGCCGGAGTAATCAGGAGCTTTTCCAGCCGGTGCAGCGTCCGCTGTGAGGCCGGGTCAAACCGCCGCAACGTGTCCACCTCGTCCCCAAAAAATTCGAGACGCACCGGAGCAGGCTCCGCAGGAGGCCAAACATCCAAAATACCGCCGCGGTGGGAAAATTGACCGGGTTCAAGCACAATTTCGGCCGGTTGGTAGCCGATATCAACCCACGCGCGTGTAAGGGAATCGAGCGAGATGGTCTGATTGACTTTGACGGTTTTACTATTCTTGATGAAATCGCGCCGCGGCAGGGTTCGGGTCATCAGAGAGCGGACCGGTGCGACGATCACCGGCGGCGATGCGGGTTTTTCCGACCCCAAAATCTGATATACCGACAGGGAGGTCAAGGCCTGTAACCGGTCACGTCGGGTGACGGTACCCCAGGCAGCTTGCTCGTAAAATAATGGATTGGGTTCAGGAAAGTAGAGCGGCTGGCTGCCTTCCATCCAATAGGTTAATTCGTCGATGACGGTCAAGGCACGATCTGTGCGGTCGGTTACCACGATAATGGGTACCGGGTAATCGTAGTGCAGCGCCGCAATGACAGGCAGCCGCGCTGAGCGCATTAATCCCAAATTGGACATGGTGCGTCCGTTTTGTAGATCGTGCAAAAAAGCCTGATAGGCAGGCAGAGACCGAATGCGCTCTATCACAAATCAGTCCTCAAGCTGTGAACCGTTATAGCGGTTCATGGCTGCTTCCAACCCGTCCGAAATATATAATCGCACAGCTGCGGCGGCAGCGTCAATCATGAAAGGCATTTCTTTTTGCTCTTCGGCGGAAAAGTTTTTCAGGACGTAACCAGCGCCGACCTTTGAGCCAGCTGGCCGACCAATGCCAAAGCGCAACCTGGGAAAATCCTGGCTGCCGATGCGTTCAATAATCGACTGCACGCCTTTCTGCCCGGCTGACCCACCGCCAGGCCGCAGGCGCAGCATGCCAAATGGCAGGTCGATATCATCGTAGATAACCATGAGGTGTTCAGGTTCCACTTTGTAGAAACGCATCAAAGCCGAAACCGACTCACCTGATAAATTCATGTAGGTTTGCGGCTTGGCAAGAATGACTTTTGCCTCTCCGAGCATCCCTGAACCGGTCAATGCCCGGTTTTGCACGCGGGTCAACTTGACGCCAGTATCCGTAGCCAGGCGGTCAATGATCATAAAGCCGATGTTATGCCGGTTTTCGCGGTATTCGCGGCCGGGATTTCCCAGCCCAATAAGCAAAAATACCGGGGTGGTGCTGTCTGCGGCGGGTTCTACTGGTCTGCGGTGAAAAAAATTGATTGGCATGGCAATGAATCTACGGTCAGTCGTGAAATAAGTTTTACGATCCCACCCAGACGTTAAACCTACTCAGGCATAGCATTTAAGTCTATCACGATGATTGCAACCACGCAAATTCGAAAATTGGTTCGGGATCATATTAGGGTCTCATAATATTTCATCCTTATTCTTAGTCCGTAGAAATAATCTCCTCAAGCGTTCTTCTTCGCTCCTATTCGTTTGACACACTTAACTTTTCTAATCATGAATAGGCTGTTGATCAACCGTTCATGTGTGAAATGAGGCAAATAAAAAATAAATACTTGACATATTAGGTAAATAATATATACTTATCTCGTGAATGGTTACCT
>DATMXL010000009.1:0-3192 GCA_035561555.1 Bellilinea sp. | reverse complement strand
CTGTCATACCGTCATCAGAGATTACACCCAAAAGTTTGTATCTCAACCGGCGGCAGTTTATGAAGTTGGCTGGTTCAGCAGGCGCAGCTGCCCTGCTGGCAGCCTGCGGGGTAAGCCCAACGGAACAGCCTCCAGCGGTTGAACCCGGCGTCACAGGTTTTGAGGACGAACTGGGCGATCCGGCCAACACCTTCGAAGAAATTACCAATTACAACAACTATTATGAATTTACCACCGATAAAGCCGGTGTAGCTACCCTGGCTGAAGGCTTTCCCACCTCACCCTGGCAGGTGGAAGTTGGAGGGCTGGTACAAAACCCGAAGGTCTACGATATCGATGATCTGCGGGCTTTTCCGCAGGAGGAGCGCATTTACCGTCTGCGCTGTGTGGAGGCCTGGTCGCTGGTAATCCCCTGGACCGGTTTCCCGTTGGCCAGTCTTTTGGCGGAGGTCGAACCAATGACCAGCGCCAAATACGTAGCCTTCACGACCAAGTTGGATGAAGAAAACATGCCCGGACTCAGAATGCCGTTCTATCCGTGGCCATATACCGAAGGCCTGCGTTTGGACGAAGCCATGAACGATCTGGCCTTGCTGGTGACCGGCCTGTATGGTGAAACCTTACCGCCGCAGGACGGCGCGCCCATCCGGTTGGCGGTGCCGTGGAAATACGGCTTCAAGAGCATCAAGTCGATCGTCAAGATCGATCTGGTCGAAGAAAGGCCCGCAACGCTGTGGAACACAGTCGCACCCAATGAATATGGTTTCTACGCAAACGTCAATCCGCTGGTCAATCACCCGCGGTGGTCACAGGCTACTGAACGCCGCATTGGCGAGACCAAACGGCGCGAAACGCTGCCCTTCAACGGCTATCTTGAACAAGTGCAGTCCCTGTATGAGGGCATGAGCCTGATCTCAAACTATTGATTTTTAATGACCACTGAAAAAGCCGCCAACCCCCTCCGCACCGCAGTCAACATCCTGGCGCCTATACCACTGGCAGTATTAGCCTGGGCCTACTTCACCAACCGTCTGACCATCAATCCGATCCAGGCAGCCACCCAGTACGCCGGTGATATCGCCATCATTTTTTTGCTGCTATGCCTGGCTTGCTCGCCAATTAACACTCTCTTCGACGTGCCCAGGGTGCTCAAATTACGCCGTCCGCTGGGATTGTGGTCGTTTTACTACGCCTGTATCCACATGCTGACGTATGTTGGGCTGGATTACGGCTTCGATTTCAGATTATTCAATTTAGACAACGGAAACAAATTTTATGTGTATCTGGGCCTCACAACCCTGGCGCTGCTCAGTGCACTGGCTTTTACATCCTATAAAAAGTGGAAGGTCATCCTTGGCAAAAGTTGGAAGCGCCTGCACAAGCTGGTGTACCTGGCTGGAATTATCGCCGTGTGGCACCTGGCTTTGGTCATCAAAGGTGATTTGCTCAGTCTGATGGGTAGCATCTGGAAGCCGCTGGCAGCCGGAGCGGTATTGCTTCTGGCTCTCACCTTGCGTATTCCGCCGGTTAAAGCCTGGGTAATTCAAGAACGGCGAAAAATCCAGGCGGCAATGATCCACAAAAAAATTGCCCGTAAAAGGCAGGCTGGCACGGGGGAGACACCTGCACCGCTGCCCGAGCCGAATTCTGGCGAACGCTAGAAAGTAAATATAAACACCAGGTCGTTGACGTTGGTAAACGTCGGACCGGGTTTGAGCAGGTCGCCCAGCGCGTCGAAAAACGGATAGGCATCGTTGCGTGCCAGATGCTCAGCCGGATCCAAGCCCATAGCCCGGGCTCGGGTAAGAGTCTCACCGCTGACCAGGGCGCCGGCTGCGTCTGTTGGACCATCGCCGCCGTCGGTTGCCAGGGTGATTAACAGCGTGTCAGCCAGGCCATTCATGGTCTCGACGGCTGCCAGCGCCAATTCCTGATTGCGGCCACCCAGACCATCACCACGCACTGTGACGGTGGTCTCACCGCCGGCGATGAGGCAGGCTGGCCGTGGCAAAGGGGAGGAATCCCTTGCCAGGTCATGGGCAGCCTGCGCCAGGATGCGCCCGACCAGGCGAGCCTCACCCTGCAAGGGGGTGGAGAGCAAGCGGGTGTTGAACCCCACCCTGGCAGCCTCTTGAGCCGCGGCTAGGGCAGCTTGCTTATTTGAGCCAATCACCAGGTTTTGCACCTGGTTCATCAGCGGGTCGCCGGGTTTGAGTGTTTCAGCCACAGCACCCACCTCACCACGCTCCAGATGTGCCAGGATGGAGGGAGCTACGCGGGCTGTGAGTTCATATTTCTGCAGGATGTCCAACGCTTGAGTGAAAGTGCTGGCGTCGGATGCGGTTGGACCGGAGGCAATAATGTCCAGCGGGTCACCGATCACATCCGAGAGAATGAGCGAGGTCACCCGGGCAGGCGCAGCCGCCTGTACCAATCCGCCGCCCTTGACCGTTTCCAGGTGCTTGCGCAGGGTGTTGATTTCGCTGATTTCGGCGCCACTGCGCAATAACAGGCTGGTCAGGTGCTGCAGATCCGGCAGTGTGATACCAGGGGCAGGAGCGGTCAGCAAGGCAGACGCGCCGCCGGACAGGAGGCACAAAATCAGGTCATTGCCACTTGCCCTGGCAAGCAGGTTGTGCAGCTCCTGGGTAGCATTCACGCCGCGCTGATCCGGCAGCGGGTGCCCGGCGGCGACAATTTTGAGCTGGGACGGTACGGGTGTACCGCGGAGCTCGTAGCCTTCTTTGACGATCACCAGACCGGCGGTCAGGCGGTCAGCCAGGATAGCTGCAGCTGTCAGAGCCATGGGTGTGCCAGCTTTACCGGCGCCGACCAGGTAGATATCTTCCACCTGGTCAAGGTCATAGAAGCGATCCCCCACAGTCAGCATTTGACCGGAAAGGTTCAAGTGCCGGGCTACCGCCGCCGCGGGATCGGCTGCTTGTAAGGCAGCCTCCAGTACCTGGCAGACCTGGTCCCGATTCGGATGAGCTGCCAGAGTGCTAGTTTGAAAGCGGGAGGGTGTGGAAATGGACATAAATTGATTGTATATAGGACTTACGCAAGCAACATCCGGATAGCCGGTGATTTCAACTGTTGACGTAAGTAATCGTCCAATAGACCATGCTTCACCTGATAAATGGTCTGTTGCGTTTCCTGGGCAACCTGATGCAAACGGATCCAAACCAAGAT
>DATMXL010000008.1:0-8636 GCA_035561555.1 Bellilinea sp. | reverse complement strand
TTTCTGTGAATTCTGCCGCATGGGTCTCACCAGTCAATGCGTGGATATCAAGACCAGCGCCCTGGGTGTGATGCGCGATGGCGGATACGCCGAATACACCATCGTTCCGGAAAAGCAATGCTTCGTGCTGCCGAATGATATCGATGACGTCCTCGGCACACAGGTGGAAACACTGGCGACCGTGGTCAACGGTATGAACACGCTGCAAATGCTGCCCTACGACTATGTGATGGTGCTGGGTTTTGGCCCAATTGGCTACCTGTATGCGCAATTCGCCAAAAACATTGCTGCCAAAGTGGCCGTTACCGAAATTGATCCCTTCCGCATCGAGGTCGCACGGCAATGCGGCTTGACTGTCTGGAATCCAAAAGAAGTCAACGTGGTTGAGAAGATCACAGAGTTCACCTATGGCAAGAAAGCCGATATCGTCATTGAAGCCACCGGCAATGCTATGGCGCAGGCACTGCAATGCGTTACCCCTGGTGGCAAAGTATTACCCTTCGGTATGGACTCGAGTGTCACGATTGATGTTGTTCCGAATGACCTGACCCGTTGGGCAATTAAAATTCTTGGAACGTATCTTGGCCAAAACACCATGGTGCCTTCGATTCGCGTCTTCCGTGAAAATCGCTTGAACATGGTGCCCTTCTTTACCAAGGTGATTTCATTGGATGAAGGCATTCAGGCCTTTGAGTACCTCGGACTGGATATAAAAACCCTGCAACACATCCCCAAACAGGCGATGAAGATCGTAATGAAGCCGTAACAGCTTCCAGCGTATCAACATTTCTCCCTTCATCTTAAATTGGAGTAAACCCTTGACTCGTAAAGTAAACATCGCTGTGATCGGAACCGGCCGCATGGGCAGCGTCCATGTCAAAAACCTCGCTCGGCAAATTCCAGACGCCAACCTGGTTGCCCTGTGCGACCTGCGCCTGGAAGTAGCCCAGGCGCTGGCGGATGAACTGGGTATCGCCCGTGTGGTGCGTGATTATCACGAATTATTGGCGGACCCGTCCATCGAAGCAGTTTTAATTGCGACAAACACTGAAACCCACCCCATGATCGTGAAGGATGCTGCCGCAGCTGGCAAACAAATCTTCAGCGAGAAGCCGTTAGGCTTTGATCTAAAGGAAATAGACGATGCCCTGGCTGCAGTGGAAAAACACGCCGTTAAATTACAGGTCGGGTTTAACCGCCGCTTCGACAAGAGTTACCAGCGCGTCCACGACACGGTTGCCTCAGGTGAAATCGGCAAGCCGTGCATCCTGCACCTGATCAGCCGCGACCCCGAACCGCCGTCCATGGAGTACCTGCGCGGCTCCGGCGGCATGTTCCTGGATATGTCCATTCACGATCTGGACATGATCCGCTACCAGGTGGGCGAGGTGGAAGAACTGTATGCCATCGGTGATGTGTTGATCGCGCCGGAAATGAAGGAATTCGGCGATCTGGACACTACCCTGATCACGTTGAAATTCGCCAACGGAGCTCTGGGCACCATCGACAACAGCCGGCAATCGGTGTTTGGCTATGACCAGCGTCTGGAAGTTTTGTGTACCGATGGCATGGCTTCGGCTGCCAATGAGAGCGAAACCACTTTCCACAAAGGTGACCGTGGCGGCTTCCATTCTTCTAAATTGCCCTATTTCTTTATGCAGCGCTACGCCCCCTGTTATGTTGAAGAAGTGCGCCAGTTTATTGAAAGTGTGGCTGAAGACAAACCCACAGCGGTGAACGGCTATGATGCACGCATGGCCAATGTATTAGCCATGGCAGCTCAGAAATCCGTGCTGGAAAAACGGCCGGTCAAGATCAGCGAGATCGAGTAACAGAGGAATCCTTCCATGAAACTTGGTTTTCACGGCGCCACTACCATGACTTCGGACCTGGTCACAGACCTGGAGGTCAGCGTGCAAGCAGGATTCCATTTCCTAGAGGTTTGGGCTGAGAAAGTGGACCGCTATCTGGTGGATCATTCCCTCGCCGACTTGCAAACTCTGTTCACACAACACAAAATCACTCCACTGGCGCTGGATGCCATCGTTTCTATCGCCTTTCGCGGTGATGAATATGCCCAGATTCAAGCTCGCACCCTTGAGTTGAGTAAGATCGCGCAAGCCATCGGCTGCCCGACCATCGCGGTGGTTGCCAGTCCGCTGCCCAACCGCGAGATCAGCTGGGATGCCATCGTGGCGGAATACATCGCCGTGCTGCGGGATATGAGCGAGATTGCCCGTCCTTATAGCGTCAAATTGGCCTTCGAGTTTCTGGGTTTTGGCTGGACTTCGGTGCGCACGCCGCGTGGTGCCTACGAAATCGTCACCCGAGTAGATCGAGACAACGTCGGCATGGTGATTGATGCGGCCCATTTTTACGGCGGCGGCGGATTGCTCAGCGAGTTAGATGCGATCAACCCGGCAAAGATTTTCGCCTTCCACCTCGACGACCTGGACGACGCCCCAAAAGAAGCTTTCTCCGATAGCATCCGCATCCTGCCTGGAGAAGGCGTGGTGCCGCTTATGGATATCTGCGCCAAATTAAAACAGCTGGGCTATGACGGTCATTGTTCCATCGAACTGTTCCGCCCGGAATACTGGCAGCAAAATCCGCTGGATGTGGCGCGCAAAGCCCGCAACGCAGCATTGACGATCCTGACCCCTTATTTTTCCCTGGAATAAATGCAATTTACAGGTCACTCCTTGTCCAATTCTGAAATCCTGACTCGTCCCGAAGAAAGCGCTTATCTCAACTGCATCCGCTGTGGTTTATGCCTGGCAGTCTGCCCGACGTACCGCGTGTACAAAAGTGAAACCGCCTCCCCGCGCGGGCGTGTGGCACTGGCTCGCAAGGGGCTGGAAGGTGAACTGGAACTGAGCCCGAACCTGGCTGAGAAAATGTATGGCTGCCTGGACTGTCTGGCTTGCAACGACATTTGCCCGGTGGGCATCCGTCCGGCGGACCTGGCAATCGAAATGCGCCAGGTGCAGGAACAAATTAAGCCCGCTGGCTGGAAGCAGACGCTTTTCGGGGGGTTAATCGCCCAACCTGGCCGCATGGAAGCCGCCACATTCCCCCTCCGTGTATATCAGTGGAGCGGTATGCGCAAGCTGGTGTACTCACTGAAGATCCGTCAGCTGCTGCCGCGTCAATTGCGGGACCTGGAAGGTATGCTGCCGCGTCTGCCGCGCCGTCCGCTGCGCAAAACTCTCCCTGAGGTCACCCCGGCGGTCGGTGAGACTCGCCACAAGGTGAGCTTTTTCCTGGGTTGTGCCCAAAGTCTGATGTTCGCCGATGAATCGGCGGCAACGGTGCGGGTCCTGGCGCGCAACGGCTGCACCGTTACTACGCCCAAAGATACTGTGTGCTGCGGCATGCCGGCAGCCGGCTATGGTCGCAACGACCTGCTCAAAGTGCATGCCCGTTTCAACATCGCCCTCTTCGAAAAAACAGACTCAGATGTGATCGTCACTGACTGCGCCACCTGCGGCTCAAAGCTCAAGGAATATGGCAAAATTTTGAGCGATGAACCGGAATGGGCTGAACGGGCGGCTGCTTTCAGTAACAAAGTCCGCGACATCAGCGAGTTTTTGATGTCCATCCCGCTGGAAAAGCCCACCGGAAAAGTCGAAGCACGCGTCACCTACCACGACCCGTGTCACCTGCGCCGTGCGCAAAAGGTCTGGAAACAGCCGCGTGCCTTGCTGCAGATGATCGACGGCATCGACTTTGTCGAGCTGCCCGAATCCGACTGGTGCTGCGGTTCCGCCGGCAGCCAGTTGATTACCCATTACGAAACTTCCACCGCGGTGTTGGACCACAAAATGGACAATCTGAAAAGCACCGGCGCCGAGCTGATCGCTTCCGGCTGTCCGGGCTGTCAGATGCAGTTGACCACCGGCATCAAGCGCAGCCGCCTGGACGTGAAGGTGGTGCATCCCATCGTCCTCCTCGACCAGGCTTATGCCAATGGAAAGAAATCCCAATGAAGCCAACTGTGATCACTGAGCTTGTAAAAATCGTTGGCAAAGATGGTGTGCTATCCTCGCCCGAAGACCTGGCAGTCTATAGCTACGATGGCACCTTCGAGGAGCACCGCCCGGAAGTGGTTGTGCTGCCTACCAGCACGGAGCAGGTCAGCCAGGTGATTCAGCTGGCAGCGCGCGAGTGCATCCCGGTCGTCACCCGCGGCATGGCATCTGGCCTGGCTGCCGCCTCGGTGCCTTTCAGCGGCGGCATCGTGTTGTGCCTGACGCGCGTGGACCGCATCCTGGAAATTGACGAAGAAAATGCCATCGCGCATGTCGAAGCCGGCATCATCACCGCCATCTTGCAGGCGGAGGTCGAAAAGAAAGGTTTATTCTACCCGCCCGACCCCTCCAGCATCCGCCATTCGACCATTGGCGGCAACATCGCCTGCAATGCCGGCGGTCCGCGCTGCCTGAAATACGGCGTCACCGGCGACTACGTCCTGGGGCTGACTGTGGTGCTGGCTGACGGCCAAATCCTCAAAACTGGCGGCAAGGTGATTAAGGATGTGGTCGGTTTTGACCTGACCGCGTTGTTTACTGGCTCGGAAGGCACACTGGGTGTCATCACCGAAGCTTTGCTGCGGCTGACTGCCAGACCGAAATTTGCCCGCACCGCTCTGGTCGAGTTCAATTCCATCGCCGAAGCCAGCCAGACGATCAATGCCATTTTGACGGCTGGAATCGTGCCTGCCACCCTGGAATTGATGGATCAAACCGCCATTACCTGCATCGAAGAGGCCATGCATCTGGGTTTGCCGCTGGATGCTGAGGCTATTTTGCTGGTGGAAACCGATGGACAGGATGAGTCAACCGTCACCCGGGAAATCGAAATCGCGGCTGAAATTTGCCGGCAGCTGGGCGCCCGTAAGGTCACGGTCGCCAAAGATGAAGCAGAACGGGCAGCCTTATGGAAAGCACGGCGCTCGGTTGCGCCGGCTCTGGCACGGAGGTCTCCTAACAAGTTGGGCGAAGATATTACTGTGCCGCGCAGCGCCATCCCGGAAGCCGTGCGCCGCCTGAAGTTGGTCAGCGACAAATATGGGCTGCCCATCGTCATTTTTGGTCACGCCGGCGACGGAAATCTCCACCCCAACATCCTGTTCGACAAACGCGACCCGGAGCAATGGGCCAGAGTTGAACAGATGGTGGCGGAAGAATTCGAAATTGCACTCGACCTGGGCGGCACCCTGTCCGGCGAGCACGGCGTGGGCACACTAAAAAGGCCTTACATGCTGCGCGCCCTCGGGGCAACTTCTGTCAGGCTGCAAAAAAGCATCAAGCAAGCCTTCGATCCGCTGAACATTCTTAATCCTGGCAAAGTATTGCCGGACTAAACCTATCGCAATCATTACTCGACCCATTTTGGTAAAGGAGATAACATGAGCGACTTAAGAGTACCCAAAGGCTACCTGGCTACCGACCAGCCAGACCTGTTCTTCGAAGATAACGGCGTCGGACGCATGAAAAAAGAAGTTTGGGAGTCCAGTGATGAGCAGATCGATGCCATCCTGGCGGATTACGGCGTGCCCTCGCCCGTTGAGTGGGGTAAACCCGGATCCTACATTCAAACCACCACCCGTTGGCAGGTGGAAGCCAACCGCAAGAAGAATGATGTGGTTTTCATCCCGGTAGGCTGCACTGAACTGCACGGTCAGCACCTGCCCAGCGCTGCCGATACGCTGTACGTCAGCGCTATCTGCGAAGGCGTGCGCCGGTTCACCGCCAAACGCGGCGCTCCGGTCAACCTGGCGCTGCCGCCGCTGAATTACGGCGGGCACCCCTTCCATCACCTCGGCATGCCCGGCACCGTCATCGTGCGCGAGCACGTCGTACGAGAGATGATGATCGACGTCATGCTTGGTCTGTGGAATGACGGCTTCCGCAAGCAGTTGATCGTCAACAATCACGGCCAATTGTGGATGCTGGAATCAGCGGTGCAGGAATTCGTCAAACGCTACCAGCTGCCCGGCATTTTCCGCGTCATCGACTGGCATCGCGGCGTGCGCGAATTTTTCCGCCCGGTGGACCGCGGCGGATGGATGGACACCAATTTCGTCCATGCTGACGAGTCCGAAACCTCGCTCAGTCTGCTGTTGCACCCCGAGATGGTGGACATGAACTATGCCGTCGATACAGAAGGCAAGTCTTACCTGCCCGATGGTCACTTTGACAAATCCGTCGATCCGTTTGGGCGTCCCAGCCGCTGGTCGGAAGGTGAAGGCCACTTTGCCATAGAAATCGCTGCCACGCCGGAAGGCGTGGTCGGCAAGGCAAAATCCGGCACCGCTCAGAAGGGCAAACGCCCTCTGGCAGCCATTTTGAAATACCTGACCCTGTGGCACGATGACGTTCTGGAAGCCTTCCCGGCCGGCAAAGTCCCGCCCGTGGAAGAAGTGACGCTGCGCACCGAAGCAGAAATGGAACCCTATCTGCGTGAACCGCTCAGCCCAGGCTGGAAGCCCGTATACGGCATCCCGCGTATCGGTCAGGGTACCGAAGTCTAATTTATACCCCGAAAAATGGGTCTAAAGGAGAATAAATATGAAGGGCAAAATGGAAGGCGTTACCCTGGTCGCGGATTGGGATCCAAAACCTGGCTTTAAGTTAGGCAAAAAGGATATCGAAGGTCGTCAAACCTATCTCGGCAGTCTGGTGTGGCGCAACCCGCGCTTCGAGATCCGCGAATATGACATCCCCACCCCCGGCGAAGATGAAGTATTGCTGGAGGTCAAAGCCTGCGGTATCTGCGGCTCCGACGTTCACATGGCGCAGGCTGACAAGAATGGCTATATCTTCTATCCGGGTCTGACTGGCTTCCCCAGCATCCTTGGCCATGAGCTGTCTGGCGTAGTGGTCGAATGGGGCAAGAAAGCCTACGACAAGAACACCAACAAACCTTTCAAGGGTGGCGAGGCTGTCACTACGGAGGAAATGCTGTGGTGCGGCAACTGCAAGCCCTGCGCTGACGGCTGGCCTAACCACTGCGAGCGACTGGATGAGATCGGCTTCAATGTCAATGGAGCCTACACCAGATACATAGTGGTGCCAGCCCGCACCTTGTGGAGCCTGGATCCATTGCGTGCTGTCTATAAAAACGAACAGGATCTGTTTGTAGCCGGCAGCATCTGCGAGCCGACCTCGGTAGCTTACAACGCTGTCATCGAACGCGGCGGCGGCATTCGCCCTGGCGATCGGGTGGTCATCCTGGGCGCCGGACCGGTAGGTCTGGCAGCTTGCGCTATTTTAAAACACGCGGGGGCCTCCAAAGTCATCATTTCCGAGACACAAGAGAACCGCGCACAAATGGCGTTACAGATGGGCGCAGATTACCACGTCAACCCCATGAAAGAAGACTTTGCCGACCGCGTGCTTGAAATCACCAACGGTATGGGCGCGGATTTGTTCATGGAAGCCACCGGCTTACCCGAAGTGGTTTATCCCGGTATCGAACGCGTCATCTGGGAGGGCCGCACGCTCAACAGCAAGGTCGTTGTCACTGCCCGTGCTGAAGCCAAAATGCCGGTCACCGGTGAAGTGCTGCAGGTGCGCCGCGCCCAGATCATTGGCGCGCAGGGACATTCCGGTCATGGTACCTTCCCGCGCGTTATCGAATGCATGGCTGACGGTATGGACATGACTCAAATGAGCACCAAGAAGATCAGCCTGCATGAGCTTCCGGAAAACGTCATCAAGCTGCAAACCGACCGCTCTGAAGCCAAAATCACCTATATTGCTTAATGCTCCGCTGCCAGGAAGGGGTCAGGTTGAGAAATCGCCTGACCCCTTCAATCAGGTTATCCCATGAACCTCTCCATCGTCCTCTCCACGCAGCAAACCCGGTTTCAGGCAGCCACGCTTTCCGGGTCGTTGGAAGCCAATTTCGCCAAAGTGGCGGCTTTAGGTTACCAGGGTGTCGAACTGGCCATTCGCGATCCTCGATTGGTCGACCTCGACGGTCTGGCTTCCCTGGTCGACAGGTACGAATTGCGCGTACCGGCTATCGGCACCGGACAGGCCTGGGGAGAAGAAGGCTTATCTTTCACCGATCCGGACCCTGCTGTTCGGCAGGCAGCTATAGAACGCATCCAAAGCCACATCCCCGTCGCAGCCCGCTTTGGCGCAGTGATCATCATCGGCTTGATTCGAGGTCTGGTGCGGCCAGGAATTGAACCTGCACAGGCCATGAGTTGGTTGATCGAGGCACTGCAAGCCTGCAGCCAGGCTGCCTCCCCTGCCGGTGTCCGCCTGGCACTCGAGCCGATCAACCGATACGAGACTACACTGATTAATTCGGCTGCCCAGGGTCTTGACCTGATAGAAGCCGTTGGTGCTGACAATTTCGGCCTGCTGCTGGATACCTTTCACATGAATATCGAAGAACCGAGCATTGAAGCCAGTATCCTAGCCTGCGGCAGCCGCATTTTTCATTTGCACGTGGCTGATTCCAACCGATGGTACCCTGGCGCGGGTCATCTGGATTTTCATAGTATCCTCAATCGGCTATACGCAACAAATTACAATGGGTTCGTCTCCGGCGAGTTCCTACCCAAACCAGACGCTGATACCGCCGCCGTAGAAGCCATCCAATATTTGAAATCTTGCTGC
>DATMXL010000007.1:0-9410 GCA_035561555.1 Bellilinea sp. | reverse complement strand
GATCTAAGGAGGAGGTTATGGATTTAGGCACAATCATCATCTGGATCGTTGTTGGCGGTATCGCCGGTTTGCTTGCCGATGCTGTGATCGGTGGCGTCAAATTAGGTTTGTTAGGCGCGATCATAGTTGGCATACTGGGTGGATTGCTGGGAGGCTGGTTGTTTGGCCTTTTGGGAATCTCAATCGGATCCGGCATTCTCGGATCTATTATTGCAGCATTTGTCGGCGCAGTGATCTTGCTTCTGATCCTACGCGCAATCCGACGCAGCTAAACTTTAAGTAGTAATAAAAAGCAGCGGACCTGTCAGGTCCGCTGCTTTAATTTTGGTCGACCGAATCATTTGGATCGAAAAGTCTCAGTATAAGGGTCGAATCGGTTGGAGGCTGAAACCAACATTTTAAGTTCCTCCCAGGGGGCCGAGTCAAAGGATGTGAGGCGGGTATAACGCTTAATTAACCGTTTGCCATCACTCTTCAGCAGCTCGGTGGGATCTGGCAGAAATCGTCCATGGTTGAACGCCAACCGGAGATGATCCGAGTAAATCAGAATCTGGCATATGCCTGCACTGACCGGTCCCCCGCGGTCAGCATGATAATAAACCAGTCCCTGCGGATGTACATCCTCGCAGGCATCCGGTGCAATTTCCTGAACCAGGTTGCGCAATTCAACCATCATTTCCAGCAAGTGCGTTGGCAGGTAATGGTAACGTGTTTCCAGCTCGTTCAGTGAAATCAAATCTTCCTCAACGCTTTACTACAGACCAGGGACACTTACATGGCAGGCTTGCCTGTAAACAAGCCGACGGTGTTGCCAGTCGAGTCGGTGAACCGACCGAACCAGCCCATTCCGGGGATTTCCGTGCGAGGTAATGTCGCTTTACCCCCGGCTGATTCGATCTTTTTCAACATCCCTTCGATGTCGCTGGTGAATATGTAAGCCAGGACCGAGCCGACTTGATATAGCTTCCCATCAATTTTGGCGAAATCCCCGCCAGGGGGATCGACTGGCTAAAAAGTATTATATTCGGCGCCGGGATAGGTTTCTGTCTTCCAACCGAACAGGTCAGAATAGAATTTCCCGGCTTCATCCGGGTCGCTGGCAGCAAATTCAATGTGAACAATTTGGCCTTCACTCAGTTCGAACCTCCATCCAGCATAATCATTGATCAGCGTACTAATGGATACGCCAATCGTGCCAGATTGTCAAAATAGAAATGGCAGCGTTACTACCGAATTACCAGGATGAGTTCTTCGATTTCCTCTCCGCGCGCATTCGAAAATCCCTTATCTTCGCCGATCAGGACAAAACCGCATTTTTCCAAAACCCGGCGTGAAGCTATATTATCTTTTGCTACTCGTCCGTAGAGCGGACGCAGCTTCTCCTGCTTCAGAAATATTTGCAGCGCCTGCGTCGCAATGCCTTTCCCCCAGAATTCACGTCCGAGCCAGTAGCTCACTTCAGGATCACCAAACCAGGAGTGGTGCGTTACGTAGCCCGCGACTTGCCCGTTTGCCAGGATGGTGCGAATCGTAATAGCTGGATCAGCCAGGATTTTGGTCCATTTTTCGTCAAAGGCTGTCCGGTCCGCGACATTCTTGCTGGTAAAGGCTGCCATAAAATTAGCTTGCGGGTCCAGCTGCTGCTCAAAGAAGATCTGCATGTCCGTCTCTTCCACCGGTCGCAAACGGACGCGAAGAGGAGTCGATGGTGTCATACCTATTCCTGAGCCAATTCGATTAATTGACCATCCGGGTCGCGCAGATAGGCAGACCGTCCCCAATCGTAATCGCGCGGCGGATGTTCAAAAGTGAGTCCTTGCTCCAACAGCTGGCGGCTGACGGAATCGACATCCTCCACTTTGAAGGCAAAGTGATTGTCTGGCGGCAGATCAGCTGCAGAAGGCGTGTACCTGGCATGGATCAAAAGCATGATCCCGCCAAGGGTAAACATGGTCATGTTTTGGCTGGAATAATCCGGTGCTTTGCCAAACAATCTTTGGTAAAACCCGGTCATCTTTGTGACATCATCGGTAAAGAAGGTTAATTCCGACAATTCCATCGACAATACCTCCGGTTGGTGATGGTTACGCTGCGGGTTTGATATACCCGGCATTTTGATAGCGTTCAAAGCTGATGCGGGTGAGCAATGATAGCTCGGCGAATAAATCAGAATCGTACCGCTTGAAATTGAAGCACGATTTTCCCTGCATGCGCTTACGCAACTCGTCCGAGATGCCTCCCAATAGATCTGGGAAAACATAAACCGGCATCAGGTAAAAACTGACATAACTCTTTTACACTTTGACGCTGCCGAAGAATAAGGGTTGCCGGTTGGGAAGAATGTTGCGCGTATCCAGACTGTACCCCCTGTCACTATCGGCGGTCACGACCAGCTGGCTGGCGTATGGCGTCAGCAAGGACCGCAATTCGGCGAAAACCAGACTATCCTCTGTTTCCAAGGTTGTCATCACTCCTCCTTGATCGGGGGTTATCCATTCATCGGTTGGCGAATAATCGTTTTCCATTTAACGGGATCGGCTTTACGGATGTCACTCAGGTAAATTTCGTGATGTTTTCCGCGCCGACCGCCGCGAGCGTCGATGTATGCGTGTACGCGTGCTACCGTCGGTCCTTCAGTGCTGAATGGACCAATGTGCATAATTTGTGCACACCGGCCTTCCTCGAATGTTTCAAAACGCAGCCGGTTGGCGGCGCTTACCCCTTTCTTTTTCGCCGCATCGATCGCCGTTGCAACCATGTCGGCAGTAACCAACGGCGGCTGCATGATCATCATGGTCCATTTCCAGTCTGTTTTGGCGTTAACGCTGAAGGTGGACATATCGTCTGACCACCACAACCCTTCCAACGGCATCACGCCATAATCGAGCGCGAGTGGTCCTTTTTTGACAATAAATTTGATCGTATACGCCACGGAAAACAGAGCTTCTACAGCCTGCTGGTACTCTAGCGAGGTGTTCGGATCGCCAGCGCCGTCCACCATGAGAAAATTCATGGAAGGAACCTCCACCTCCACGACTTCTTTGGCTGTAGGCTGGTACAAGTGCTTGAGCGTTTTCTTATAGTCAATGGATTCCATAGTTCCTCTGGTGTTTCGCATTTTGTATATGGTTAACGCTCAACATCGCTCTTTTGCAAATTTCCGCCGGGAATCATACGATCAATCCAATCCTGCAGATTCGGTACGCTCGGATGCGCATTCCTGACGTTCGATTCCATAGGGGGATGGGACGAGGGAATCATCTCAGATGACGTGATGGGGTTAATTTGGGTTTTCTGGCCGGTAAGGAGCTTTATCGTCAATGTTGCCGACAAAAATCGGCAGCTTCTTATGACCGAGTTGCTGACGGATGGCCTGGTTTTCCCCGTTGTGATACCAATAATGATAGATGGTGCGCTGCAGCAGGTTGCCGATGGTCCGGTCTATCGGTTTACCATTGGAGCTGACCTTCTCGAGCAGCCTGGTGGAAGTCAGGCTTTCCAACCATGGATCGGCCAATTTGGTTATTTTACGCCAGATATCCAGCATCTCGGACAATGCCGGGGTGCTGGCAGGTGCGCCGTAAGCAAACATTTGTTGAATTTCCGGAACCGGCATGATCCCCTGGCCATAATGAAGGAAGTAACGCTGTTCCTGCCAGGCCAGATGACCGATGTTCCAACTGATGCAGTTCATTGGCAGCAGACGCTTGCTGCCATCCTCATCGGATACATTTTTGACCCCGGTTAGAAACTCGCTGCGGGTGAATTTGAGTTGGCTGATCAGGGGGTGCAGTTCCATTTTTTGTCCTCTATTTTGGGTGAGATGAGACGAAAGGTTTTTTTTCTGGAAATTCCGCTGCGCTAAAAGTATAACCATGTTCGACTGGTCAGGGAAACCCCAAAGTTGGTAACCTTGTGAAGGATAAATAATCGACGCAGGTTTCCGGGGTAAAATCAATACTTGACCGGGTTAGTTCTCCGGATTGATCATGTTAGGCAGTTGGAATGCAAACCAAGTATCGGATAAGCGGGTATGATTTCATCAAACTGGCATTCACGCTGGCCGTGGCAGTTTTTCTTTACGTGGCTTTTCGATCTCCATCGCAGCCCCAACCGGTCGCGGACCTCTCCTTGCCGGCATACCCGCAGGCCGATTTTGAGTGGGAATACGATCCCGAAACGCGAGAGTTATTAAATCCGCAGGGGATTCAGCTCTATCGATTAGATGCAGACAATGTGACCTGGCGGCCAATCATTCCCGCAACCCTGTCGCTTCAGCTGCCTGGCGAGCATCGAGTAGTGCAAAACAGCCAAAGAACCTGGCAGATTTTGGACGCAGTTGGTGCAGTCGTAAGCTCCTGGGACGCTGCGAATTTTCGTTGGGTAATGGGTATCATTCCAACGGCCACCCAACCTCGGCCAACCCCAACCCTGCAAATCACCGCAACTCCGCCGGCGCCATCACCAACACCTACTTCCGTCCCGCCAACAGCAACATTAACTGCCTCGGTTACTCAATCCGCTTTACCAGCTTGCAATACCGATGTTCAAACGTATTTGACTGCCGGTCAACCAGCACAGGTGTTGATTAACCTGAATATGCATAACACCCCGGAAATGACGGACAATGTTTTCGACGCGAATCCCGCGGGTGTCGTTGTGGATGTGCTGCAAGGACCAGTTTGTGTCCCCTATCTGACGGGCGCATATTGGTGGTGGGAAATCCGCAACGCCGAAGGGGTCACCGGTTGGTCGGTGGAAGCCACCATCAACGGCGCTGTGTACTTCCTGGGACCGATGGAATAATCGGATCTGGGAAAATTAAGCTGGCCGGGTTACCCTTGCAGCAGCTTTTTGCCTGCGTCGGTGACGCTCTTAACCAGGACTGCGCCGCCTAAGGATTTGCCTTTTTTGATCAGGTTTTTCGATTCAAATACATCCAGGGTGAAATTGGCCACACTCATTGGAATGTTAAATCGCGAAGCCAGATCGTCATTGGTAGCCAGACCTTCATTGGCCAGCGCGGACAGCATTTTTAAAGAAAGATCCTCGTAACCCGGTATAAAGGCTCGAGCATAGGCTTCGAAGCCGTATGGGGTGACGTTGTAAATTTCAATGCTGGCAGCGCCCAGAATTCGCGCGGCCTTGACCAGACCTTTTTCGTCCAGAATATCCAGTGCCTTATCGATTACCAGTGGAGTGAGACCGCTTGTTTGAAGAACCCGCTGCACATCAGAAGTATTTATGAAGGTACGGTTCTTTTCCACCGCATATTCATTGCTGACTTTTAACACCAGGACTTCATTCTGGGTCAGACCCGGGATCGAGGTCGCAGCTGCTGACGAAGGAGCTGGCGCTACCGCGCCGACACCCGGGGTGGAAATGGCACCTGGCACAACCCGAGGTGTTTCTTTTATTTCAGGCTTAATTACAGGCTGGACTGGTTCATTGCGTATGGCACGAGCGATTTGCAGCATTTCACGGTCGTAATTGTCCAGGTCGCGGATTTTTACCCATTCTGTGGCTGCCAAAACATCCGGGATGACCGCATCTTCGATCAGCACAGGCACCAACTTGCAGTGGATTCCTATCCGCTTTACCAGGCCGGCACGTAGTTCTTCCGTCACCCAGGGTTTGTTGACACTGAGATTGGACAAAATGATCAGGAATGCATCCGTGTTTTTCACCCCTTCGGTGAAGATGCGTTCGATCAGACTGTCGTTAGATTGCATTTCCCAATCATCGACGAGAACCTTAACACCGTATTCAGCCAGCTTGTAAGAAAACGGAAGAACGAAGCTTTGCTTGTCGTCACTGGAGTGACAGATAATGGCAATCGGTTGTCTTTGGTCCATGGGTCACCTGTGGGGTTGAATTAAATATTCGGTGGTTGCTCCAATGGCGGCATGCTTTCCACCCGGATTCCGCACATTGGTTGACCTTATTCTAGTATGGATTTTCAATTCGCTCGTATCTATTGTTACCCCAAAATAGGTGGGTGGTGCTTAACAGTTATGCAAGGGATGTGCCAGACCCGTGTTTCCGACCAAAGTGACAATTATTTCGCCGGGATGAACGGTTCAAAACCTAAAACCAATCTTAAAGCTAATTATCTTTCAAAAGTGCTAGATATGCCAAATAGTCGGTCTCAGAAAAACAGCAGAAAATCACCTCTTTAAGGGTGTTTGGCGATGAAAGAAACTGCCTGACTGTATTGACCGCAATTTCGGCGGCTTCTGGCTTGGGGAACCTGTAGATCCCGGTGCTGATGGCTGGGAAGGCGATCGTTTCGAGTTTCAAATTAACCGCGAATTCCAAAGAACGCTGATAGCAGGCTGCCAACAATTCATACTCGCCTTGATTCCCGCCGTACCAGACCGGACCGACAGCATGGATGACATATTTTGCCGGCAGCTGGTAGCCGTGGGTGAATTTGGCATCACCGGTTTGGCAGCCGCCTAACTTGCGGCACTCATCCAATAATTTGGGACCCGCTGCACGGTGAATGGCTCCATCGACTCCGCCACCACCCAGTAGGCTGCTGTTGGCTGCGTTGACAATGGCATCTACAGCCAGGGTGGTGATATCAGCTTTGACTGCCTTCAATTGGATCATGGGTTTATCTCAGCAGGAGGCATTTCACCGCTGAGTCGATTAAGTACAACGTTTACGATTTCCTCAGGCTGGGTAAAGAGCTCATCGGGATTATGCGTACGGAAGACATCCAACTCGGTGGCTCCCCAGCCAACTGCTCCAAAGGAGATGCCTGCCTGGTGTGAAGATTTCATGTCACGCAATTCATCCCCTATCGATAATACGCGGCGTGGATCGACTTCCATTTTCTTCAAAACCTTGTCAAACTTCGCCTTTTTGCCATATAAAGTCACTCCGGCTTCGAAGGCTTCGAAGCGGGACACATTAACCGGTCCTAATACCTGCTTCACATTCTCCTCTGCATTCGAGGTAACCACTGCCATGCGGACTCCGGCTGCAGCCAATTGGTCCAAAACCGCCTGCATGCCATCTACCAGCAATACTTTGTCAATTTGGCTGGCCATTTTCTTTTGAACGTGACTGCCGATCTGCACAATTTTCCAAAGGGGAATATTAAATTGGCGGGAAATCTGGCGAATATCCACTTTCCTTAATTGCAGTAGTTCGCTTTGATCCAGTCGCGGTAGTGAATAGCGTTGAGCAATCTCATCAAATATCGATAAAAACCATTGGTAAGAATCCGCCAGGGTGCCATCGAAGTCAAATATTACGTTTTCATATTTCCTGACGGGAGGCGGGCTTTCTCTCATGGAGTGCATTGTACACGAGGACATGATTTTAAGCCTATGTGAACCCTAGATGTTATCCATTTTCAGGGATGGTCAATAATATCCCCTGATTCAGGTGTAAAATTGTGCTTTCCCACTGGACAGTTCAATCATAACAAGGTAACCTAGGTGCTTTTCGAACCTGACTGAGCGCGTCAGGGTTATCAGTGGTATCTTTTACTGGAGCGGATCTTTGGACCCAAAAGCGTTGATTATCTATAATTGGACGGCTGGCAAAGGCCTGGCAGAGAAGAAACTGCCGTTGGTACGCGCGCTTCTGGATCAAGCCGGATTTGAATACGACCTGGTGACGACTCCCGCGCCAGGAGATGCCACCTTACTGGCGCGTCAGGCTGCTGAAGCGGGTGTCAAGCGGGTGGTCGCCGCGGGTGGCGACGGCACCGTCAATGAAGTGGTCAATGGGCTGATGCAGGCCAATTTGAATGGCAATGGCCGGCCAACACTCGGCGTGCTGCCGGTTGGTCGCGGCAATGATTTCGCTTTTGGCGTGGGCATCCCGCTGGAAACTGCTGCGGCAGTAAAGACGCTTACGCAAAATCAACACCGAATGATTGATTTGGGGCATTTCGTCGGTGGAGACTATCCGCAAGGTCGTTACTTTGCCAACGGAGTCGGACTGGGCTTCGATACGGTGGTCGGATTCGAGGCAGCCAAAATAAAGCGGCTGCAGGGTGCCGCATCGTACCTTGTAGCCGTCGTGCGGACCATCTTCCTGTATTCCAGAGCGCCAATCTATGAAATTGAAATGGATGGTGAAACCATTCGCCAGCCATTCCTGATGGTGTCTATTATGAACGGAAGGCGCATGGGCGGGATGTTTTATATGGCACCAGATTCTGATCCCACTGATGCGCTCCTGGATTTATGCCTGGCGGGTGAAGTCAGTCAGATTCGCATATTGCCGCTGGCGGTGAAGTTTTTTAGCGGCAGGCAAGCTGAGCACGCAGCAGTACGGATGGCTCGGGCTAAAAATATCACTGTCAAGGCGATCGAAGGCACCATCCCGGCTCATGCGGATGGCGAAACGATTTGCACCGCCGGACGGGAACTCAAAATCGAAATGGTTCCCAATGCTCTACAAGTTTTCACGGGTTTGAACGGGGCGAGCGCATGAACCCTGGATACCGGCTGATTAATTGGATATTACGCCTGGTTTTTCGGTCGGTTTGTCGGATTAATACCGAGGAACTCAAAAAAATCCCGCAGAACGGTCCCATGATTATTGTTGGGAATCACATCAATTTTCTGGAAGCGCCTGTGCTGGTTCCGCACCTGGATAATCCGAATTTGATCAGCGTGGCGAAAAAGGAAAGCTGGAAAAACCCGCTGTTCAAGTTTTTGTTCGACCGCTGGGGCATTATCCCGCTCGACCGGGATGCTGTCGACCGCGAGGCGTTCCGTCTTATGCTGGCGGCTATCGGTATGGGGAAAATATTGGTCGTTTTTCCGGAGGGCACCCGTTCCATAGACGGTCAGCTGCTGCAGGGCAAACCTGGCATTGTCACACTTGTGCTGCGCAGCGGCGTACCAGTTTTACCGGTAGGTTTGCACGGCTACGAGAATTTTTGGAAGAACTTGAAACGGCTACGCAAGACGGATTTTCATATTAAGGTTGGCGCACCTTTCCGCGTCAACTTTAATGGAGATGCCATGAGCCGCGATGTGCGTCAGGCAGTCACCGACGAGATTATGTATAAAATTGCAGAGCTGCTTCCCGAAAAAAACCGGGGTTATTATAGCTTTGACAATGCGGTTAATTACCGCTATGCGGTTGCTGATTAACTGATTTAATTGGCGGTATTTGGCGTCGAATTACCTGTCCCATAGAACAATGAAAAAAGCGCTCCAGTTATTGGAGCGCCAGGGTAACCGTTCCGCCAGCTGAGAGGGCATTGAAGATGCGCTCCTCCTTGGCGACATCATCCGGGTTGATCGACAAAGTGACCATGTTCCCGCCGTTAGCGACGAAGCCGGGCATCCCGTCTGAGGTATAGAACGTAATATCTTCGGCTTTGACCTCTGCATGGATAATATTGTCTGCGTACTCTGTGTCCATTTGATATTTTG
>DATMXL010000006.1:0-10942 GCA_035561555.1 Bellilinea sp. | reverse complement strand
TATGAAGACATTTTCCATTAGACGTACTATCCAGATCTGTTGTGTGCTGCTCCTGGCTGGCGGCTGCACTCCAACTTCTGGATCAGATATTTCCCCAACACCTCGCGCTGAAACCCCGACGATTTCAATACCGGCGATCGCAACAGCTACCTCGACGCTTACCAATGAGCCGGCGATCTTTCCTGAATCTACACCTGCAGGACCGGCTGGATACCGATTAAGCTATCAATTCGACGTGAGGATCGATTACGGAGCCAGGCAGATCGAGGTTGATCAACTAACGACCGTTAAAGAGTTGCCATCTGGTATTACAAATATCATCATGGTGGTTGAACCCAACCGATACCCAAACGGATTTAGCTTGACCAGTCTGACAGTAAACAAAAATGTGATTGAAAATTACGACCTGGATACAAATGAGCTGCAATTTGCTTTACCGGCAGCGGGAGATCAATCTGGTCCAATCCAAATCCGTCTGAGTTACAGTTTGCAGCTGCCGGTGATTCCGCCGCCTTCCGATTTGTATAAACCGCAGCCCTATGGTTATACTGACCGCCAACTCAATCTGGTCGACTGGTTTCCATTTGTCCCGCCGTTGGACGAGCAAAACCAGTGGCTGGTTCATCCGCCGCATGTTTTTGGCGAGACGTTGGTGTACCCGTTGGCTGATTTTGTGGTGCAGCTTGAATTGAATGGAAATCAGGCTCCGCTCACCGTTGCTGCCAGCGGACCTGGTACGCGTACGGAAAACCGATATCACTACGAGGTTCCCCAGGCGCGCAATTTTGTGATTTCAGTCAGTCCGGATTATCAAATGCTGCAAACTGAAGCTGCAGGCGTAACCCTTCTGACGTATGCCTTCAGCGAAAGCAATGCGCAGAATCTGGCTGTGCTTGAATATGCATCGCAGGCGCTGACCCTGTATTCGGAACTGTATGGTCCGCTGCCGCGGCGAACGGTCAGTGTTGTACAGGCTGATTTTCTGGACGGCATGGAATTCGACGGGTTGTATTTTGTCAGCAAGGGCTTTTACAACCTGTTTGACGGCACGGTCAACGGTTATTTATCGCTCATCACTGTTCATGAAATGGCGCATCAATGGTGGTACGGCGTGGTCGGCAGCGACCAGGCACTTAATCCCTGGCTGGATGAAGGACTGTCCACCTTTGCTGAATTGCAGTACATCGAACGCTACTACCCGGACCAGGTGGATTGGTGGTGGAGCTACCGGGTAAATTATTACCAGCCTGACGGGTTTATTGACTCGCCGGTATATGATTATCAGTTTTATATCGGGTACCGGAACTCTGTTTACCTGCGATCCGTGCAGTTTCTGGCAGCCTTGCGTGAACAGATAGGAGTGGATGCGTACAACGCTGCCATCCAGAAGTATGTGAACACTGGCTCGATCCGAATTGCTCGACCTGAAGACTTTTGGGCAGCTTTTTCGGATGTACCAGGCTATCCTTTTGTTGAATTACGGGCGAGTTATTTTCAAAACACCCCTTGAAAAATGCGTATAGCCATATCCTTAATAATAATATTAGCGTATAGCTGACAATAAATGCGCCATCCCCGCGGTTGCGTCCATTCCGGAGGAGCTACCCCAACTCAGAATGCCATCGATGGCAGAACCGGCAGAGTTTTGGGGGTACAGCAACGCCTGGAAGGCGGCACCGAGCCGTTCATCCACTTCGCCGGCAGCGGCGCAATCCACCAGGTTTGCACTGATGAGCGTCGAGCGTTGGCTTACTTTTTTGGAGAGCAGCATGCCGGCTGGTTGATAAAATTTGGGAAATCTTGTCTGCGCCATAAATAGTCCGTAGCAAATTCCCAGCAGAAAATCATCGCCGGATGGTGTCAAACCCCGACCGCGGCCGGCCAGAGCATGAGCAGCTTTTTCTAATCCAGACAAATCCTGTTGTCGCAGCGCTTGATGCATAATCGAGATGGCGTTTAACAGATCTGATTTATCACTACCTGGGGGAGGTGAGGCAGGTGAAAGTAAATGGACAATAGCATCGATTAATTCGTTGTCGGAATCCGAATGAGACAACAAAGAATCCAGGAAACAAATGATCTGGTCGTTTATCGGCAATTCTGCAGGCAGGGCAGTGGGGCCCCAGGTATCCAGCGCGCTCCAGACAGCGGCGTGTCCTGTGTTGATGGCCATGTTGGGTGTCACAAAGCGCAGACTGGTGCTGCACACCCTGCCGACAGCCTTGACTTCGATCTGGTCGAAAACAGCCTCATCCCAGGTCATGTTGACCGTGAGCGGTCCGCGATAATCCTCGCGCGATAGGAACAAGATCAATTTTTCATCGAGGTCGACAAAGATTCCTCGTGACGTAATCCCGCGGATGGTAAACGGTCGGTCCACTTTCAACGCGTTGGCTGCCACCAGGCCGATTGTGCGCGCTTCCAGACTAAATTCAGGCCTAAATCGGTCAGTTGTTAGACAATCAATATGAGTTTCATCAGTTGACACGCCTCATATTTTAGTAGATAATTTCTAAAGGTAAAGCTTCTCTACCATCCCCACACAAATTTTGTGTTTGTAATTCATTATTGCCGGTAAGATTCGAGGTTTCTTTGATCAAGTACGCCTGGCCGATCTGCTATACGGGTTATTTAGGCTGTGAACAGCCTTGTTAAAGGCCAGGTTTTCTCCCCTGTGACTGTTTCTACAGGGGAGATTTCGTTAAGTTCTGCGAACCTTCTCCCTAGGAAATCACCGCAGCACCCATCCGCGGATTTCAGCATCAACTCAGTTCAATGAAAGGAGACACAGCATGAAGTTTCTTGACTTAACCATCCCATTAGGGATCGGTACACCGCCGTGGCCAACTTACGAACCCTTACAGGTCAAATACTTTAAACGGTTAGCGCCTAACGGCGCGAACGGACAAGTGGTGACCCACTCGAATCACCTTGGCACTCACATGGACGGTGAGATTCACTTCCACACCCCCGGACGCGACATGGCTTCGCTGCCGATGGATTTTCTGGTCCATGAAGCAGCCGTGGTTGATCTTTCCGATGTGTGTGGCGATTACGACGTGTACACCACCAAGATGATCACGGATCGGGTCGAGGTTAAGGACGGCGACATCCTCATCATTCATACCGGTTACCACCACTTTGGCTGGGATCAACCGACCGCCAATGAAATACGCTATATGGTTATGCACCCGGGTCCAGACCGCGAATTTGCCGATTTTGCCAAAGAAAAACACCTGCGCTGGATCGGCGTCGACTGCGGCAGCGCGGACCATCCCATGAATACCATCATCCGGGATTGGATGCCTCGCCAGACTAGGCAGGCGGAAAAAGTATTCCAGAAGAAATTTGGCATGAGCATCGGCGAATTCTATGATGACTCAAAGTATCAACTCATGCATTTGGAAATGTTCCCTTACGGAATCATTCATGCCGAGTGTATCGGCGGTGATTTGGACTTGATTCTCAATCGTCGCACCCAAATCGGCTTCTTCCCCTGGCGTTTCGTTGATGGCGAAGCCAGCATCGGACGCTGCTGTGCCATTGTCGATGATGATGAGTACGAAGTCCTGATGAAGAATAAAGCCGAACTCCCCAAGACGAAATTCGGTGACGCGACCAACCCTGCACATGTTGAGAGCCTCAACGCTATTTCCAAAGCAAGCCTGGCGTAAACCGTCAAACCACTTTTTAAGGAGAACCTGAAATGCGTTTACCACTTCCTGAAAAAGCATCGCAACCGACCGTAGAATTCGATGCTGAAGAAATTGAAGCCATTCTGCAAGGACCAGCTCTGGATCTGAAACCCTGGCCTGTATGCCAGGTCAAATTGAAAGACGGCCGTACCCTGCTCATTCGCGAAGCCAAAATCGAAGAAGCACCGATGATGTTGGAGTACTTGAAAAAGTTCCTGGAAGTCGACCACGACTTCTACGACATCGTTGGCGCTCGGGTTTACTCCGAAGTCCTTGGCTGGTACCGCAAACGTCTGAAGGACCCCTACACCCTGGTGGGTCTGATCGATGGTCTGTGGGCTGGTTTCGCCAATGGTCGCCTGATGAACGAGGATATCAATATCAGCCTGCATACCATGGCATTGATCCGCGGTGGACGTATTGGTGCAGTCATGTACTACGCCAAGGCTTACTACGGCTTCGAAATCCTTGGAAACAAGGAATGGTGGGCTACCTACGAAAGCTATAATGGTTGGGCTCGCTGGGGTGTTGGCATGGCACAGCCTTCCTACCCATGGCCGGATGTGCAGCACGAACTTGGCGGCGCTCGCGTTTATTACGTTACCAAGAAGTACTGGGATCAGATGGTCAAGAAGTATGTACAGCAGATGACCGGTTCCGAACTCGACTTCAATGTGCCTGATGAAGTGATCAAGGCCAATGAAGTGATGCGCGTCCCTGAAGAAGTTCTAGTTTAGTTTTCTCTGGTTTTATAAAAATAGCGAGAACCATCAGGTTCCCGCTATTTTGTTATTCTCAATCGATCAGGCGATGTAGCGGACAGGTTTGTTGTCCAGGATACCTTCGATTTTTGACAACACCTCGGGGGTGAGTTTGTCAACCACGGCGACCGCCTTCATATTTTCAACCACCTGCTCGGGACGCGACGCTCCGGTGATGACTGTGCTGACGTTGGGATTGGTCAGACACCAGGCCAATGCCAGCTGTGCGGTGGTGCAACCCAGCTCATTGGCGACCCCGGTGAGCAACTTAGTTTTCTCAATACGCTCTGGCGTAATTTGGTGCTCCTGCAGCCATTCATAACCCGGTAACGCTGCGCGGCTATCTGCCGGGATCCCGTTGGCATACTTACCGGTTAGTACACCGTCAGCCAGCGGGCTCCAGATGGTGGTTCCATACTTCAATTGCGAAAAGATTGGCTCATATTCAATTTCAAAAATTTCCCGGTGGAACATGTTGTATTGCGGCTGCTCCATGCTGGGGGGCGTCAGGCCATACTGACGGGCAATCCCATCAGCTTTGATGATCTCGCCAGCGCTCCATTCCGATGTACCCCAGTAGAAGGCTTTTCCCTGCTTGATGATGATATCCATGGCGCGCACAGTCTCTTCGATGGGGGTATCCGGGTCAGGCCGGTGGCAGAACAACAGGTCAACGTAGTCCATTTGCAAGCGGCGTAGCGAGTTGTTGACGCCTTCCAGGATATGCTTATGCGATAATCCGCGGTCATTGGGTCCACGTCCACCCCAGAAGATCTTGGTGGATATCACCAGGTCTTCACGACGCCACTTCAAGCGTTTAATGACATTACCCATAACAATTTCAGCATTACCGCTGGCATAAGCCTCAGCATTGTCAAAAAAGTTGACTCCGGCGTCAAAGGCGGCAGCCATGCACTTTTCAGCGACTTCTTCCCCAACCTGTCCGCCGTAAGTTACCCAGGCACCTAGAGATAATTCGCTGACCTTTATGCCAGCTTTACCGAGGTGGCGATATTTCATGATTTCCCTCCCAGGATTATAAATAGATGGGAGTATTAAACCATAAGGTCTTGAATAATTCCACCTTTTGGCAAAAAAAAACCTTATTAAAATAAATATGCGTGTAGCCATGAATTTATCAATATTACTCTTCAAAAAAGCTTATAAATCCCAAACCTAATCGATATGATACTTTTCCCTGCTAGGGTAGGCAGGCATCTGAAATAATTTGTTACCTAATTCCTTGAAATATGATAAATTAAGTAGTAAATACGGTGCGATTTACAGGGTGATGGGTATGGCATATGACTGAATCAGTTGAAACGATCATTATCGGCGCAGGGCAGGCGGGTCTGTCCCTAAGCCATTATTTAAATCAGGCTGGGATGGAACATCTGATTTTAGAGAAAGCGCCGAAGATAGCCGATGCCTGGCGGAATCGCCGTTGGGATTCATTTACCCTGGTGACGCCGAATTGGACCTTTCAGCTTCCCGGTGCGGGTTATGACGGACCAGATCCTGACGGATTTATGACCAAGGACCAGATTGTACAGCGCTTTGATCAATTCGAGCAGGTGCACCACTTCTCAATTCAATTCTCGACGCATGTCGCTGAGGTAGCACCTCAGGATGGTCTGCACCGATATCGAGTTATTTCCAATCGCGGTACATTCAACGCACGCAATGTGGTTTTGGCTACCGGGATGTTCCAGAAGGTGAAAATTCCTCCGTTTGCGACTCAGATTCCGGAGAATATTCTGCAAATCCCATCAGATGCCTACAAAAACCCGCAATCACTGCCACCTGGGGCAGTGCTTGTCGTCGGATCCGGCCAATCTGGCTGTCAGATCGCAGAGGAAATTAACGAAGCCGGGCGAAAAGTGTATCTCTCTACCGGCAGTGCAGGCAGGATTAAACGGCGATACCGGGGAAAAGACATGGTGCACTGGATGAATCAGATCAAATTCTTTGACCGGACTCCAGATATGCTGCCTTCTCCTCGGGACCGTTTGAGTGCTCCACCCCATGTAACCGGAAAAGGCGGCGGGCATGATATCAACCTTCGGACCTTTCACCAAAATGGCATTGTGCTGCTGGGTCACCTTCGCGGTTTCGAAAATGGAGAACTAATTTTCATTCCAGATCTCGCTGAAAACCTCGCCAAAGCAGACATTTTCTCAGATACTTTACTAAAATTGATCGACGAGTATATTCTGCGGGAAGCGATAGACATCCCCGTTCAGCCAATGGATGCAGGTGGGGATTTTCAGCCAGAGTCAGAAATCAAAACTTTAAATCCGGATGTGAATCACATCCAAACGATTATATGGGCATGCGGATTTACCATGGAAAACCTCGTCCAGTTGCCAGTCCGCGATGAAGATGGGCTCCCCATCACCGATGGCGGCGTGACTCGATTTCCAGGATTGTATTACCTGGGCATGCTCTGGATGAATAAATTTAAATCAGGTCTTTTAATGGGAATCGCTGAGTCTGCGCAACATCTGGCTGAGGCTATCGAGCATCATCCTACCCCCTCATAAACAGGCGCACTGAAATTTTTTGTCGGCCGAAGCGGTAATTCAAAATTTTTCTTGGCAATCTCAGCGATGGATTCGCCAATACTGATGGAAGCCGTCGCAGCCGGGGAGGGGGCGTTCAGCACATGGACCATGTTTTGTGCTTCAATAATGCGGAAATCATCCAGCAGGGCACCATCGGGAGTCAGTGCTTGCGCGCGGACTCCTGCACCGCCACGCGTAAGGTCATCGTAACCCAGATCGGGGACCAGCGTGCGCAGCGCATCCACAAAGGCGCGCTTGTAGAAAGAGCGATAAAACTCACCAATGGCAATTTTCCAATATTTGGACGCCATTTTCCAGAAACCGCCGTACAAGCCGTAGGTGAGCATGTCAGGGACCGATATAGAAGACATTTTGTAGCCTTCGCGCTTAAAAGCCAGCACAGCATTGGGTCCAGCCTCGATGCCGCCTGTCACCCGGCGGGTGAAGTGGACACCTAGAAACGGAAAGCGCGGATCGGGCACTGGGTAAATGAGGTTTTTGACCAGGTCATATTTTTCCTCTTTCACGTTGTAATATTCTCCGCGAAAAGGAATGATCTGCAGTCCGGGATTGACGCCAGCCATCTTGGCGACGCGATCTGATTGCAATCCGCCGCAATTGATCAAATTCCGGCAATAGATATCGCCTGAAGCCGTCGAGATTTGAAATTCAAAGGTATTGAACTTAATCTTGAAAACCTTCGAATTGGTGCGAATTTCACCACCCAGGTTGCGAAATATCTCGGCATATTTATTAACCACCGCGACATAATCCACAATTCCGGTTTGCGGAACCAATAATCCGGCTATACCTAACGCATGCGGTTCATAATCCCGGATCTCCGAAGCGCTTAAGCGTTTAATGCCATCCAGCCCGTTGGCTCCGCCGCGTTTTTCCAGTGTTTCCAGAGCCGGGAGCTCCTCTGGCTTGAGTGCGATAATCAGTTTACCGCAGCGTTCATGCAAAATTTCGTGCTCTTCACAAAATTTATACAGTTTTTCCCGCCCACGAACACAATTTTCTGCTTTAAGCGAGCCAGGTTTGTAGTAAATGCCGGAATGAATTACTCCGCTATTATTGCCAGTCTGATGGTAAGCCAGCCTGTTTTCAGCCTCTAAAACCACGACCGAAGCACGGGTCTGTTGTGAAAGCGCCATAGCTGTTGCCAAACCGATAATGCCGCCTCCGATGATGGCTACGTCAAATCGTGTGTTTTTCATAGCAGCGTTGATCTCCTGTCATTATTATGGTGACAATTACAACCTGATTTACAAAAATTATACAGGAGGATTGGTTTAATTGCACGCTAAAAAACAGGTTATACCCTATTAGGGTTTAAGTGGTCACTATGAAAGGGGAGAGACTGTTATTTTTCCTCAAAAACGTCCCAGTAACCCTTATCCAGTTCATCATTGGATAAATGGGCATAGCGCTGCGTGACGGCGATATTACGATGCCGCGCCAGTTCCTGAGCCAGTTTGAGGTTGCCAGACCCGCGCAGGACACGGGTGACAAAGTAATGTCGGAAAGAGTGAGGGGTAATCGTTCCAACTGCATCCTTCCCAATTGCTTGCGCCACCCTTTCCGCTACGATATTGCGACCAGTCGTGGTGGTGATGCGCCGGGTAATTTTGCCCGCAGCGCGGTCATGACGGGCAAAAAGAGGCAAACGGCCTAATTGTTTACCGCCGGCACCATCGATGCGCGCACGAGCTTCCAGATAGCGTTTGACGGCAATCATGGACCGTTCAGAGAAGCGCACAATATCCTGGCGGTTGCCTTTTCCGATGATCACAGCGCGGTATTCCTTCCAATCAATATCGCCGCGCACCAGGTTGCAGGCTTCGTGCACCCGCAAGCCGGTATCCGCCAGAGTGATCAGAAAAGCGCGGTCGCGCAGGTCAATCAGCTGCTGAATGTCATCTGCCGCGGGTTGTTCAACCAGATGAATCATATAATCCAGCACTTTTTCGATATCGTCATTGGGGAATTGCGGCAGCCGGATCCCGGGCCGGCGGGCGCGCTGTCGGATGAGCAAGCGGATGCGTGGCAAATTGATCTCAGCCAGGTTTTCCGCAGCAATAAATTCGAATAGACTGGTCGCAGCGGTAAGATAGAGCCGTTCGGTTGTGGGTGCCAGGTCTTTGAGCGAGTCTGAAAACGAGGTAATCGCCTCTTCCTGCAACTCCTTCACAGGCGTCTTGATGACATCGATTCCTGAATCCTGCAGCATTTTGGCGAAAGCCTGCATACCATTGCGATAGGTGCGGTAAGTATTCTCGCTGCGTGACAGGCGTACACCGTCCAGGTAATTAAAAATGGTTTGCTGTATGGATAAGTCTTCTGACCGGTGGAACATGAGGAAATTATCGCACATTTCAGGCTAACAGGCAGATGAGGACGGGAGTACAATTCATAATGGAGGAACCTCATGGATGCAAAAACCATAGACATGTACAAAGGTTTTCGCGAAGGCGAGCGGAACAGCGCTTATACCTATGATGCTCTGGCGGATATGCAGCAGGATGCCAGGATTGCCGAAGTGTATCGTCGCATGGCAGCGGTGGAGATTAAACATGCCGAGAAATGGGAAGAACTTTTAACCGAGGCAGGTGTCTCGCTTGCCGATTTTAAAGTCGATTGGCGGACACGTGTGTTGGTCAGCCTGGCAAAGCGCCTTGGGCCGGAGTTGATCATACCCAGTCTGCAGGCTCGGGAAAAATCCGGTGTGGCAGCTTATACTCGGCAGGGTATGGCGCGCGGCATGGCCATGCAGGAACAATCCCACGGAATGATTTTGAGCGAGATCCAAAAGGTCAGTAAAAGCGGCATGGAAGGCAGTTCGCTGGCGCAGCTGGAAGGTCGTCATCGCTCAACCGGCGGCAATGCGCTGCGCGCGGCTGTGCTGGGCGCTAACGACGGCCTGGTCAGCAATTTGAGCCTGGTGATGGGCGTGGCTGGCGCCTCGCTGAATAACAAATCCATACTAATTGCCGGCGTGGCAGGACTGTTAGCTGGCGCATTCTCCATGGCATTGGGTGAATGGCTTTCGGTGCAATCTTCACGCGAACTCTACTCCCACCAAATAAAGATCGAAGCTGAAGAAATTGATCAAGCGCCGGAGGAAGAAGCCGAAGAATTGGCGCTGATCTACGAATCGCGTGGATTACCGATCGATCAGGCACAGAGTATGGCTGCCCAAATCCTCTCAAACCGCGATTCAGCCATTGACGTGATGGCCAGGGAGGAATTGGGGATCGATCCGGATCAATTGGGTGGTTCTGCCTGGGAAGCAGCCATAACCTCATTTGTATTGTTTGCGATCGGCGCCATTATTCCGGTGTTTCCCTATATTTTTTGGGATGGCAGCATGGTAATTTTCATCAGTATCGCCACGAGTACGGTTGGGCTGTTCCTGCTCGGAGCTGCAATCACTTTATTTACCGGGCGCAGCGTGTTGTATTCCGGCATGCGTATGGTGATTTTTGGGTTGATCGCTGCGGCAATCACATTTGGAATAGGGAAATTGATCGGTATCAGCATCGCAGGATAGGTGTTAAATTCGTATAGCTTAATAATTACATGCACCCAGATGGTTCTGAGGTAGCAAGGATCATCTGGATCCTCTATTAGAGCATGAATCGGTTTATTTCATAATGCCGCGAGGGTTTCGCAATCGAGACACCGATCATCCATCTGTTACTTTTTATGGATCAGCAAGGGACCGATCATAAGGAATAATCAGCAGGGGGAGATGATTTTATTGGAATTATGCAAAAATTGTGATATTGGGCTATTTAGTTGTACCAATTGGCTCGTGTTAAGCTGATCCGGATTAAATTGGCCAAATTACCTGGCAGGGGTACCATAGAAGGAAAGTATGCGCATAGATTATGTTTTCGATAATAATACTTATCGAAAC
>DATMXL010000005.1:0-3145 GCA_035561555.1 Bellilinea sp. | reverse complement strand
CCTCTGGCTGACGACTGCGGTTGGGACGGTTTTGGCTCTTGGCTCAAACACACCTATTTTCCCCTGGCTATTCCGCCATGTTCCTACCTTTGAAATGTTTCAGGCACCGGCGCGCTGGATGCTCTGGCCGACATTGTCGCTGGCGATTTTAGCCGGTTTCGCTGCAGACCGTTGGAAATTCCCCGGCAAAAAGGGGAGGGTAGTACTCAATTTGGTGGTGTTTGGCGGATTGATCCTGTCAGCTGGCGCCTGGCTTGGGTCTTTGGCGATGCCCGAGTTGGAACCCGGTTTAGTTCGCGGACTAATATTGTTTGGGGTAACGGCAGCGGTCAGTGCCTTTATCGCCCGGCGCTTACCAACTAAGGAGCGCCTGGGTGGATGGGGAGTTGCAGCCGGTATATGGATCGCGCTGGATTTACTGACAGCTCAAGCGTTCCTCAACCCGACCCTCCCTACAGGAGTTTTCAATACTGCGCATAGCCAAATAGAACAAATTAATAAGACCCGCGAAAACGGTCGAATCTGGATAGATCCCCAGGTTGAATATGAAATTAAGTTCAAGCAGTTTTTCGATTTCACAGATTTTCACCAACCTGCCGATGGGGCGGCGATTCGGGAAAGCCTGCTGCCCAATTTGAATGTGTTGGATGGGGTTCCGCTGGTCAACAATTTTGACCCGCTGCTGCCGGAAAGGTATGCAGCCTGGCTGGAATGGATGGAAAGCGCTGAACCTCAGCTGGCGAGCAAATGGCTGACATTGGCAGGAACTGGCGCGGAATTGGTCAACGGACCACAAGGTACGCAGCAGCCAATCCTGGTGCCGCTGACGGCGGGACCAAGGGTTAGCTGGACACCTTGCGTCGTTTCTGCTCCATCCCCCAAAGCAGCCTTTGCCGCGGTCAACCAACGGCTGGAGACAGGATTGGATGAGAGTTGTATTGTTGCCGAAGGCGAAATCACGCCTACCACCGACGATCAGTCAGCGGGTGAGGCAACAGTTACCATCCTGGAAGAATCCCCGAATCGGCTTCTGATCTCCGCTAATGCCACGGCTGACGGCTGGGTGGTGATTCGCGACAGCTGGTATCCGGGCTGGCAGGCCCGAGTTGACAATAAACCTGCTCCGATTTTACACGCGGATTACTTGTTCAAAGCCGTATCCGTGTCTGCCGGAAACCATGAGATTGAATTAGAATATAAGCCGATTAGTTTTACGATTGGATTGTGGGTAAGCGTGTTTGCCTGGGTTGTTTTTAGCGCAGCGTGGGTGATTCTGCGCCGGAAAGCGAATCAGATCCCAGAATATCAGTGAATTTGCGCACTGAAGGAGCATTGCATGGAAAATCCAGCACCGAAGATCCAAGACTTCGCTAAACGGATTATCACCAATCTTGAAACTGTAATTGTAGGAAAAAATCAAACACTGGAATTGGTTGTAATAGGTCTGTTATGCCAGGGGCATTTGCTGATCGATGATGTTCCGGGAGTGGGCAAGACCGTTCTGGCGCGCAGCCTGGCGAAATCCCTCGGTTGTGAATTCAGCCGCATCCAGTTCACGCCGGATATGCTGCCGAGCGATGTTACCGGTGTTTCCATCTTCAATCAGAGCACCCGTGAATTCGAATACCGCCCGGGTCCGATCATGGCGCAAATTATCCTGGCAGATGAAATCAATCGCGCTACACCAAAAACCCAAAGTGCCATGCTGGAGGCCATGGAAGAGCGTCAGGTGACCGTGGATGGTACGACTTACCTGCTTCCTCGACCCTTTATGGTCATGGGCACGCAAAACCCGATCGAATACGAAGGTACCTTCCCCTTGCCGGAAGCGCAGTTGGACCGCTTCTTCATGCGCGTCCGAATTGGCTATCCTGGATTATTGGATGAGATTCGCATCCTGGAGCTGCAGCAGCTGCGGCACCCCATCCTCGATTTGAAATCGGTGGCGGAAGTGGATGAGCTGCTTTCTGTGCAGGAATTAGTCAAAACCATCTATGTTTCTCAACCGGTCAAGCGCTATATTGTTGAGGTCGTTCGTGCAACCCGCGAAAACTCGGAGGTATACCTTGGGTCGAGTCCACGCGGTTCACTGGGGCTGTTCCGCGCTGGACAGGCTATGGCAGCCATGCAAGGACGCGATTATGTCCTGCCGGATGACATCAAATTCCTCTCGGAATTCGTCCTGGCTCACCGCATGGTGATCCAGCCCGCGGCTCGGCTGCGGAATTTATCAGCTGATCAGATCGTTCATGAAGTGGTCTCGAACTTAGCGGTTCCCGGGGGAGACCTGAGCGCAAAAACAGAAGCAGGATGATTTTAAGACGCACTTTTTTTGCGTATCTGCTCATTCTGGGGGCAGTATATACGGCTGCCTTCCTTTCCGAGCCGCAAAATACCTACGTGTATTACCGCGTTGGTTATCTGTTGGTTCTCATTGGATTGGTTTCGCTGTTTTGGACAGCAAGTTCCTTGCGCGGTCTGGAAATCAAACGCACCGCTCGGGTTCACCGTCATCAGGTGGGTCAGGTCTTCGAGGAACGATTTGAAATCATCAATCAATCCGGTTTGGGACGGTTATGGTTGGAAATTCGCGACCTGACCAACATTCCGGGAAAACACGGCTCGAAGGTCGTCGCCAATATTGGCCGGCACCAGTATCGCTCTTATTATTCGCGTACGCTCTTAACCGAACGAGGATCCTTTCTGCTTGGTCCCACGCTGATCCAATCCGGCGATCCCTTTGGGCTGTTTGCGCGTGAGAAGATGTTCGAGACAGATGAAAAACTGGTCGTTTTACCCTACATGGTCGATCTGGAGCACTTCCCGGGACCGACAGGGCAGCTGCCTGGCGGTAGGGCGCTGCGGCGTAAAAGCCTGGAAGTGACGCCGTACGCGGCAGGCGTGCGCGAATACGCACCTGGGGATCCATTGAGCCGGATCCACTGGAAAACGACTGCGCGAAAAGACCGCTTGATGGTCAAAGAGTTCGAGCAGGACCCTCAGGCGGATGTCTGGATCTTACTGGATGCATTACAAGGGGTGCATCTGGCGCTGCCGTATGAGCCTTTGGACCAAAAAGCGCCGGACCAGTTATGGATTTTGCCGCGAAAAATCGACGTCCCTTTGCCGCCTGATTCTTTCGAAT
>DATMXL010000004.1:0-5588 GCA_035561555.1 Bellilinea sp. | reverse complement strand
TCGAGATGGGTGCTGACAGCCAACTGCGCATCCGCCTGGCGCTCATCCGCACCGCCGCAGTGAAGGGCTAAAGATTTACTACTAGATCACAGAGAACACGGAGAAAACCAAAAGAAGTTAAAAGAGATCTTTCTTGTATTGATTATGATCTTCCTCTGTGATCGCCATGCCTCCGTGGTGACAGCCTTTTATCCCTTCCCAATTTTCCACAGCGCCGCAGCGAAACGCTGCACTTCCTCGACCGTGTTGTAATGCACCGGTCCAACCCGCACCATCCCGCCATCCGATTCCAATCCCAGGTCGGTGGTGACGTTGAGGGCGTAGTAGTTGCCATCCCACACAAAAATACCGCGCTCGCCGAGCTTTTCCGCCACGACATGCGGGTGCAGACCCTTGAGCCGGAATGAGTAGGTCGGCACGCGCTGCTCCAGCCGCGCTGTATCATTCAACCCGTACAGCGTCAACCCGGGCGTCTCGCTGAGTATGTCCAGCAGCGTGCGGCTGATTTCCATTTCACTGCGGTGCAAAGCTGCCATGCCCTGTTTGAGCCGCAGCTTGCGGCCGGAATACTTCCCGCTAAACCCGCCTGTCAGATCCGTGCCAAAGGTCTGCCCGAACCATTCCAGATACTCCACCGCACCCAACACCCCTGCGATCCCCTCGTGATTCTGGGTGCCGGTTTCGAACTTACCCGGCAGTATGTTCGACGCCGGACGGACTTTGTAGGCAAATAGCCCGTCCAGCAGGTCATACCGACCATACAGCATGCCGGCGTGCGGTCCGAACCACTTGTAGGATGAGGTCACCAGGAAATCGCAGCCCAGCGCCTGCACGTCCACCGGTCCATGCGGCACATACTGTACCGCGTCCACATACACCAGCGCACCGGCAGCATGCGCCAGCGGGATGATCTCAGCCAGCGGGTTGATGGTGCCCAGCGCGTTGGAAGCGTATCCCACTGCCAGCAGTTTGGGACGGCCTTCCAGTTTTTGGCGCAGGTCGTCCAGATCCAGCGTGCCGTCCTCCGGGTGGAATCGCACTTCGCGCACCGTCACGCCGCGGTCCTTGGCTGCCAGCACCCAGGGTGAATAGTTGGCATCATGATCCAACCGGGTGACCACGATCTCGTCGCCCGGCTGCCAGCTGCGCGCCAGCGAGCGGCTAACATGCAGCGTCAGGGTGGTCATATTGTTGCCAAAGACGATCTCCTCCGGCCGGGCTGCATTGAGCAGATCCGCCACTGCGGCATGACCTTCATCCAATACCGCATCCGAATCGCGGCTGGTGGCGAAGGGTCCGCCGTGATTGGCGTTGTGGTGCAAATAATATTGATTAATCCGCTCCAGCGAGTGCCTGGCGATCTGCGTGCCGCCGGGATTGTCGAAGAAAATTTCGGGACGATCGAGCGCCGGGAACTGCGCACGGATGAGGGTGGAATCTGGCTGCATTGAACGAACCTCCAGTGGGGAATAAAGCCATTATACCCATATCGCGGCGGTGGAAACCTTTCGCCCTACCCCTCAGACCTGTTTTGCCATTAAAAGCGTGCCCCCAAAGCGGATGGCTTTTTCAGCTCCACTTTGGGGACGTGTTGAAACGTTCGAGAATGGCGAGCGCAGCTTGGTGCTGAAAAAACACGCACCGCTACAGAAGACGTGCTCACGCTACTGTGTCAATTGCCACGCGCACCTGACACGTGACACTTGACCCGAAGATTACTTACTTCTTGTCTTTCTTGTCCTTTTTCTTCTTCTTTTCTTTTTTCTCTTTGCCTTTACTCTTATCGCCCATGGTGGTTTCCTCCTCTGCTAATCCGGTTCAACACTATTGAATATAGCATAAATCGACGAGAAAGTGTCAGAAAGCCCCTGTCAGGTATCAAGTATCAAGTGTCTCAGCGGGTATACCTTTACCGTGACACTTGACACATGGCACATGACACTTCCAGAGATATAATTACACCATGGGTCCCCTGGCACAACTGAAAAAGAATGCCTTAATCGCCGATATACTCGCCACCCGTCGGGACATTCTGACTGCGTCCGCAGACGTACCTAGGGCGCTGCGTGACAAGATCTTTCTTGGCAGCTGGTCGCTGCTGGACCTGCTGGCGCATCTGGCCGGCTGGGATGACGCCAACCGCCAGGCTGTTGAAGCCATACGCGGCGGTCAACTGCCAGCTTTTTACGAATACGCCGAGCGCAACTGGACCACCTTCAACGCCAAACTGGTCAGCGAGTACCGCCTGGATGATTTTGACGCCCTGCTGGAGCGGGTGTGCACCACCCAGCAGAATCTAATCGAGGTCCTCAACACAGTACCGCCCGAAGATTTTGACCGGGATTACCAGGTGCGTTTCAAGAAGTACAAGGTCACCATCTCGCGCCTGCTGCGAGCCGAACTCAAGGATGAAAAGGTGCATCTTTCACAGATCCGCCAGATCAGCCTGCTGACGCCTAAATCCACTGCTGAAGCCTGATTCACCACTGAAAATTTATTATCCATCGAGGAGCATTCATGAACCTGGCTGTCCTTACTCACAGCTTAATTTACGGGGGAATCCTTTCCGCGTTAATGTTTTTATTCATCATCGGCAGCATGTTGTATAACCCGGAGCTGTGGCTTAACGATTACCCGCCGGACGTGCGCCAGAAGTATGGTCCGGTCAGCGAGCAGACGCTCAAGACGCGTAAATGGTTTGGCATCGTTATGATCCTTATCATGGCCGGGGTGATCCTGGCTACCGCGTTGACTGTGCCGACCGTCTCCGGTGATAAGGCGCCTTTCCTGACAACCCTGCGCAGCGCCTACATCGTATTCCTGATCGGCAGCCTGATGGACCTGCTGGTGATCGACCTGCTGCTAGGCATGGTGATCCGGCCGAAATTCATGATCCTGAAAGGCACGGAAGGCGCAGCTGGTTACAAAGACGTCAAGTTTCACTTCAACGCCTTTCTCCGCAGCGCGTTCTCCGGCGCAGTCCTGTGCCTGATCCTGACCGCCATCGCGCAATTGATTCTGATATTTCCTGGATAACAAAGGGAGGGTCATGATGGCCCCGCCTTCATTTGATGTGTTGGGACGAACATCCGGTGTGTGAACCCGTATGGGGGTGTCCGCCCGGTTTTTTTTCGTAGGGGCGAGGCGGAATTAAGTTGTCTCACCTGCACGGAAATCCTGAGCCTCGCCCGAGCCACATTCCAGGCACAAGTTTTATCCGCTCATCCCCACCGCGGGTTGGAGTCATCCACATCGTTTTGCCATGGATTGGTACGTACATACTCTCTGATTTGACCTAATTCTTGCTCGCCACGAATAATTCGCCCGTAATAATTCCTCTGCCAGATTTCTATTCCTCTTGTTCGCTGTAGGCCGTTGAATATTCGTGTAACAGAAGATTTAAAAGCACCAATAAGTGAACCGAGGGATCCTTTTTGTCCAGTGGTCGACTCATGCCCATGACCTCTATCTGAAATAACATCTACTTCCGACTTCTCATTAATTATGATGATCCCATGAAAATGGTCTGGCATTATTACGAACTCATCTAGCTCCACAAAAGAAAACCGATCAGGAAGCCCAATCCAACAACTTTTAGCCAAATCCCCCAACGGAGATAGCTGCAGTTCACCATCGTGAAGCGTGCCAAAAAGAGGAAGGCGCTTATGGGTAAGGATTGTTATGAAATAGGCACCTGGCTCAGTGTACTCATAGCCAGCATAACGAATCGATCGACGGTTGGGTAATTCAGGTAGACTGGCCATTTTGTAGTTAAGAATACATGAAAAAGTTGTGGTGGAGAGTGTTCTAAGCTGGTCAAAATTATTGAGTTTTGGGGTCATCGCCATACAAGGTCTCTACACCCTCGCTGCACAGTTTTTGTAAGGGCGCAGCGGAATCCTGTTGTCTTATCCTTGGAAACCTCTTAGCCTCGCCCGTCTATCCGTCCTTTACTCCAAAACGGGCGAGGCTTTTGAGGCGTCAATAGACTTAACAGATTCTTCCCGCCTCGCCCTTACATGATGACTATCGACAAAATTGTCAGGTTTTTCGACTGTATTCCTCCGTATAATCGTCTTAAGCGTAACTATTAGCCTGTTCAGACGACATATTATTATGCGCTTTATTGCGCCCTGGTGTGCTTCCTGTTAACCATGAACTTACGAGGTATTCGATGAAACGTGTGGCATTTCTGACAACTATCAACATCGCGCTGATGATCACCGGCGGATTGCTGGCCGGAGAGGTGCATTCTGCCGTCGCCCAACGCCCCTCCCCCACCCCCACGCCTTCGGCCTCTCAGATCGTGCAAGTGGGACCCAACCTCGATCAGTTTCCTGAAGGTGTCAACCCGCTGACCGGCTTACCCGTCCGCGATCCGGATACCCTCAAACTGCCAGCTGTGCTGGTGTCCCTGGCTAACTTCCCGCCCTCGGCGCGTCCGCTGACCGGGTTGTCCTTCGCCCCGCAGGTGTACGAAATTTACATCACCGAAGGCATGACGCGCTTTCTGACCGTTTTCTACGGCGACCTGCCCACCAGTGATTCACCTGGGCCTACCCCTGCGCCGACCACCGCGTCCGGGTCTGGTGCCACACCCATGCCCACCCAGACCGCCCCACCGGCCGTCATTGGCGCCTTCGAGACCCCGGGTGACCTGGTTTCCGGTGTGCGTTCCGGCCGCGAAGCCTACGTGCCCATCGTCAACGCCTTCCCCAACGGCTGCCTGGTAGCTGCCAGCAAGTCCGCGGCGGTCAACGTCAATATCTGCAAAAATGTCTTCGGCCGCGATCCCAACAATATCAACTCAGCCGGCCTGACCTTTGATCAAATGACCGCTCTGGCGGAAGTCAATCAAAATCCCAACCGGCCAGTCAATTATTCCGGTAACATGTTCAGCGAAAGCGCCCCGGCTGGCGGGAAAGTCGCCAACCAGGTAAATGTTTTCTATTCCTGGCTCAATCAAGCGCAGTGGAAGTGGGATGCAACAGCCCAGGCCTATATGCGCTATGAGGATTTCGGCACCGAGGCTAAAGCCGGGCAGTTCCGCCAGGCCACCGACCGCTTAACCGGCGATCCGGTGCACTTCGAGAATGTGGTGGTGCTGTTCGTCGAGCACGTGGCACGCACCCCAACCATTATCGATTTAAATATGGGCGTCGGAAACCAGGGCAAAGCCGTGGTCTTCCGCGACGGGCAGGCCTACACCGGCCTCACCTGGTCGATGCTGAACGAGACTTACGAGCGCTCCACCGGGTTGGCCCGTCCCCTGCGCCTGCGCAACGCTGACGGAACTCCCTTCGCCCTGGCGCCGGGTCACACCTGGTATAACGTCGCCACCACCTCGTCCGTGGTGTGGGCAACGGATGCCGCTGCCGGCACCTGGCGCTACCGCTTCTACGCCCCCTCCGGCGCGAAACAATAATACAAATAAACCCCTCTCCCCTTGTATAGACTGGATAGATCGGTAACACTTGTTCGGAGACATGGGTAACAGTCGTTAGAATCTGGCATGAGTGAATCAAAAGGAGGATCACCATGCCGTGGAAGGAAAACACGACCATGTCTCAAAAGCAAGGATTTATCTT
>DATMXL010000003.1:0-8366 GCA_035561555.1 Bellilinea sp. | reverse complement strand
AGATTTATCCCCTTGCTCATATGCTCGGACAGTATCCATTTTGAACTGTGGACTGTATCGCTTTCGCTTGACACTCATGACTGCCTCCATCGTCATTATAGTGAGTGCTTAACTGTGTGTCCATTTTTAGGGGTAAATCTACTTCTGAGTTCTTTGCGTCCTTTGTGTTCTTCGCGTTAAAATCTTTAAATCCGGTCTAAACACACCTTCCCCAATAAAAATTACTTTGATGTCTACGGTAGGGCATAGGGGTTTTATGGAGATAGCAATCCGAATTCCACCCCCAGGCTCATACGATTTAGACGTCTATTTCAGATTTCCATAGACGAATTTGAATCCCTTACGGCTCTACAACGCGGCCGAAGAACAGCATGGCACCGGTCTGTACGTCGCGAATGACGAACAGGAACGGCCGGTCAATTTTGACCTCGATCGGCTCGCCGGTTGGCATGGATTTCAGACCCATCACCACCCCGGTAGCCGCGGCGGCTTCTGTGCCAATTTCGTTGACATCCACAAAGGCTTTATGCACCACATCGGTGATGAACAGGTCGGGTTGGCCCGTCATGCCGGAAAAATCGGCATTGACCACATCGAACGCATCCGGCATACCCATGGCTGCCAGGGTTTCAGCCAATCCAAACGAGGATTCCACCTTGAATTTGGGCAGCGACAGGTCCAGGCGCTCCACCGCCAGTTGATCGATGAAGGATTGAAGTGTCGCGGCATTCAAATTTTGTTCAAAAGCTGCAAACTGGTCTTCATCCGGCAGCAGAATGACCATGGAGAGCTCGCGGCCTTCATAAAACAGTTCAACTGCTTCGAAATCTTCGGCTTTAAGGTAGCCAAAGCTCTCGACCTGGCGCATCATGGGTACCTGTATCTCGCTCCCGTCCAACAGATCGAAAGTATCGTTCTGAGTGGCTGATTCCTCAAACGGCAGCAGCCAGGCAGCCTTGAAGTAAATGGCATTGGTTAACACCAGGCGGGTCAGCTCATTGAGGACCCCTTCGGGGATTAGGTCTTGGATCTTGTCCTTGGTTTGCTCAGCCACCCAGTCGTTGATCGTCTGGCGGGCGGCATCCGAGGCGGCAAAATCGACGGCCTGCATGCCGGCGCCGTAATGGAGCGCCAGGGTGTCCAGGAAATCAGGCTGGAACCCAAAACCCTGCTGACCCCACAGCGCATTGGCAATATTGAGTTCAAACCCGCCTTGATCGCTGTCGCCGACGCGGCTGGCCAAAGTGGCGCTGAGTGCGTTGAAAGCTGCATGCAGGTCAGCCTGAGCCAGGTCAAAATGCAGGGTCGAGGCCATCTGAGTCTCGGTCTCACCCTTAGCGCCGGCATAGGTCATGGCTAAAGCCTGGGAGATGCTGAAAGGCGAGTAGAACAGGTTGCCAGACTGGCTGCGCAGCTGCTGATACAGCTCGAGCGCGAATTCGTTATTGCCGGTAGATAAAGTGCCAATTGCATCATAAGCCGACTGCGGCGGGGTTTCACGCGGTTTATCCGATTGGAGTTTTACCGGTTGATCGCCTGCGGTTGGCGTTGGGAAAACTGGTTCAGGCGTGTTTTCCGGCGCTAGCGGGGTCTCGCCTGTCGGGGTGGGTTCGCTGGTGGCTGGCTGAGGGGCGCACCCGGCGCCGGCGAGTGCCAGAACGACTACTGCTAGCAAGACTTTTCGAAAGAGGGACATTTTTTTCTCCTTTGCAGGTCAAGAGACCTGATAACATTGTACCAATCGTATGACGCTCTTATTGCATGCTTCGTTCCAGTGATGAGACAATCCGAGCAGATTGACGAAATCCGTCAGCTGATCGCCCGCCTTGAGCGGTTGTCCGCTGATTCCGCCTGGGCGCACCGTGCCGCGGGGATACGCGGCAACTTAATAAAAGCGTTAGCGGCATTGGAGGCTGGCGAGCCTGGTCCGGACGGTCTGGGGGGATTGGTCGAGCAAAGTTATCGCATTTTGGTGCGGGCTGCCAGGGAAATTCCAGCGAATGATTAATTAAATCAACCTTGTCAGAGACCAGTAGAATCGTGTAGTATTTTGCTATACAATAGATGTCCAGGAAAATTTGACCGGCATTGAGGAGGCAGTGGATGAGCAAGCACAAAACCAACGGCTATGACAACAACGTTGCCTTATTAGTTGGCACACGCAAGGGTGGTTTCTTGCTGCGCAGCAGCAATAACCGTGAAAAATGGAAACTGGAAGGTCCATTCCTGCTCGGCGCTATCGTGCACAACATGATTCTGGACCCCCGCGACGGCAAAACCATGTTGATGGCTGCCAGCACCGGTCACCTTGGACCGACTATATTTCGCTCCAAAGACCAGGGAAAAACCTGGCAAGAAGCCAGCCAACCACCAGCTTTCCCCAAAGCCGGACCGGAAGGCGCCGGCGAAGCTGTGCAGCATACCTTCTCTTTATGGCCTGGACACGTCGACGAACCCCATGTCTTTTACGCCGGTACAGCTCCAGTCGGCCTTTTCCGCTCGGAGGACGGCGGCGAAAATTGGGCTGGAGTGGCGGGGTTCAATGAAAATCCGATGCGCCGTACCTGGATCGGCCCGCCGGAATATGCTCCTCCCGGCGGCGGCGGGCTGCACTCGCTACAAATCGACCCGCGCGATCCGCGGCATATGTATATTGGCGCATCCATGGGCGGTGTGTTCGAATCGCTAGATCAGGGCCAGAGCTGGAAACCGTTGAATAAAGGCTGCGAGGCGGATTTTTTGCCCGATCCAGAAGCTGATTTCGGTCACGACCCGCATACCTTGCGCGTTCATCCGCTTTACCCCGACATTCTCTACCAGCAGAACCACTGCGGCATTTATCGCATGGACCGCGAGGATGGCTTCTGGGTGCGCGTCGGAAATAACATGCCCAGGAGTGTGGGTGATATTGGTTTCCCAATTGTGCTCGATCCGCGCGATCCGCAGAAGGTGTATGTGTTTCCGATGGACGGCACCGAAATTTGGCCGCGCACCAGTCCCAAAGGCAAACCGGCGGTCTATGCCAGCAGCAATGGCGGCAAGACCTGGGAACCCCTGCGCAAAGGGTTGCCGCCGCGCCATGGCTACTTCACAGTCAAGCGCCATGCCATGAGCGCCGACCGCGAAGCTCCGCTGGGGATCTATTTTGGGACCAGTGGCGGGCAGGTGTGGGGCAGCGTGGATGAGGGTAAACGCTGGCGCAAGCTGGTGGACTACCTGCCGGAGATCTACTCAGTCTCCCCGGTGGTGTTCGCGGCATGAAGGTAATGATTCCCAGTCAGCTGCGTTCGTACACGCACACCAGTCAGGTACAGTGCAGCGGTGATACGCTGGATGCGGTGCTGCAGGAACTGGATAAGCGCTTCCCAGGACTGCGATTTCGCATCGTCGATGAGCAGGATCGCATCCGCCAGCACATTCATATCTTCATCAATAAGGAAATGACCCAAGGGCTGCATCAGCCGGTCAAGGATACGGACGAAATCCGCATCATCGGCGCGCTGAGCGGCGGGTAATTTCTTAAAATATTGTAAAGAAGCTGTTAACGCGAAGCTGTCCAAATGTTCTTATAATCATTATCGGACAGTGTCTATAAAGGCGGGAATCAACAAGTCATATTCGATTTTGGAACAGACGCTGGCAACTCAGAAGCATGAGTTTTCGCATCCGAACCTTACTATTCTCAATGCTCATCGTGATCGTCACGGTGGGTATTGTGTTTGCTATTTCTCAGACGATTATTCTTAATAAGTTTCAACAACTCGAATCCCAGGAAATTAAGCAGGATGCAATCCGCGCGCAACAGGCAATTGCAAAAGAACAGACAACCCTCAACGAAATTACAGGAACCTGGTCTCAACGCGACGAGACTTACCGGTTTATTCGTGATTTCGACCCCAATGTGCGCCATGTAAACACCCTGGGTGAAGATCTGGCTGCGCAAAAATTGGATGCGGTTTTCTATTTCGACGACCGACTGAAGTTGATCTATGGTTACGTGGTCAACCCGATCACAGGTAAGCAGCAGCCCGTTCCTGCCGACCTGCGCAATCTGGCACAAGATTATGGCCTGTTCCTGTCTGATGATCAACAAGCGGGTTTAAAAAGCGGCATTCTAAACACCAGCCTGGGTTACGTTATGCTTTCTTCGCAGCAGGTGAAATCCGGCGCTGCTGGCGATGCTGCGGTTGGATTGGTAGCCTTTGGGCGTCTGATCGACTCGGATTTTATTGCCCAAATTGCCAGTTTGACCCAGCTAACTATTGATTTAAAATCTGTGGACGATCCCGCGCTTCCGGCTGAATACCGGCAGGCAATAGTGGATTTACGGTCAACGCCCGATCAAATCACCGTCCAGGCGCCGAAAAATAATAATATTTTCAAAGCCTCCGGGCGGGTGGCTGCTTTTCTACCGATCAATGGCATCAAAGGCAAACCACAGCTGATACTGCGGGTTGACGATGAGCGCCGGTTATTTCAGCAAGGGCAAAAATCGGTTCAGGATTACGGGATAGTTTTAATCATCATTGCGTTGATTTGCGGTGGTGCTGCCTATTTATATTTTGACCGCTCTCTGATTGCGCGATTGTTGGTTATCGATGAGGGGGTTAACCGTTTTCGAGAAACGCGCGATTTCGATCTGCATATCGAGGTGGAGGGAAACGACGAATTGGCCAACCTGGCCAGCGCGGTCAACGCAACCATTGCTGACCTTGGAAAATACCATGAGGGTCAGATTAATGCGGAACGGCAGTTCCGTGAAGCGCTGCAAAATTTAAGCCTGGCTGCGGTAATTCTGGATCCGCACGGACGAATCGTATTTTGCAATGACCACATCCTGAATATTACAGGCTGGCAGCCCAATGACTTAATCGGCCATACCTGGTGCTCCCGCTTCGTCCCTGAGGACCAGCAGGCAGATTGCCGCCGCGAAATCTCGGAAGCGGCGCGTTCTGGCAGAATTACTGCCCATGAAGATACGGAACTGTTGCTGAGAAACGGTAAATCCCGAACTTTTACTTTGTCCAACACATTGCTATTTTCTCAAGATGATGTGGTAACTGGCATTGTCCGAATTGGCGAGGATGTCACAGAAAGGCGTAAAGCTGAATCGCTGCTGCGCAACAGCCTGGCGGAAACACGACTGCACCTTTCGCGCTTGACAGCTTTGCGGAACATTGACGCCACCATCACCAGCTCAATGGATACGGTGAAAAAGATTGAAAGCATCCTGACAACCATTCAGGAATCGCTGGCTGTGGATGCGGTTGATCTCTTACGCATCGATTATGAAGAAAACACCCTGGTTCCCATGGCGGCGAAAGGTCTCCCGGAGAACTTCCTCCAATTGCAGCCTTTTCTCAAAACGGACCCGGTGTTAACCGATATGCGGCATAATAATGAGCTGCTCATCTTAGCCAACCCACAAAAAACCCAACTTCCTGTATGGACGAAATCTCGTCTGGCTGGCAGTCGTTGGATCGAGTTTTATGGGGCAGCCCCGATGATTTCTGGTGACCGATTGATTGGCGTGTTGGAGGTTTTTGACCGCCAACCCATCGATGCCGACGAAGGCTGGTTGGAGCATTTTAGATCTCTTGCGCTTCAGGCAACCATTACGCTGGAAAACGATGAAATGGTTCAGGGCGTCCAGCGTGCCAACCACGAATTGGTACAGGCATATGAAGGAACTTTGATCGGCTGGGCGCGTGCTCTTGAACTGCGCGACAAGGAGACCCGCGGGCATTCCGAACGGATGATGGACCTGACCATGCACCTTGGTCGCCGATTAGGGATGGATTCTCAAGAGCTGGAAGTGATCGCCCGGGGTGTTTTACTGCATGACATCGGTAAAATGGGGGTTCCGGACTATATTTTACACAAACCCGGACCGCTGACAGATGAAGAATGGGTCATCATGCGCCAGCACCCACAATTTGCCTATAATTTGCTTAAAAATATTCCGTACCTCGGGGGCGCTTTGGACGTGGCTTTCTGCCATCACGAGCGGTGGGATGGCACCGGCTATCCTCAGGGCTTACGTGGCGAAGAAATTCCATTCAGCGCCCGCATCTTCTCCATTATTGATGTGTGGGATGCGCTTACGCATGATCGCCCGTACCGTCCGGCATGGCCAGAAGAGGAAGCGCTCAATTACATCCGCTCTCAGTCCGCTATACAATTTGATCCACGAGTGGTGGAAGCTTTTGACAAAATGTTGGATGACAGCGTGTTGCGTCAGACGGCGCCGCTGCCCATCCACTTTAATCTAGACTGAGAGGCGATCCATTCGGGGGTATCTGCTTTTTTGTCCATCCGCGACATATGTGCCCGGTGAGGTTTCGTGGTTAGTGTTTAGAATTCTACGCTTTTGGCAATCCGTTGCAGCAGCGGATCACCATCAGCCGGGGGGTCCAGGTGGAAACGCGCAGCCTCCAAGTAGCGCGCAAAATGCATCAGTCCGTCCGCGATGGCAGCTGCCATAGGCTCGTCCGGAGTGACACCGGCCTCCCACCACCAGTTGCGCAGCACCAGCGCGTTGCTTTTGCGCTCGGACAGCAGCTCTGCCCGGGCAATGAAGCCCTCGCCGTAAAGAACTGGCAGCACATAATGCGCGTACTTGCGCTTGACCGCCGGGGTGTAAACTTCCCAGGTGTAATCGAAGTCAAACAGCTTGCGCAGTATGTCGCGGTGCCACAGTAAATTGTCGAGCGGCGCTAAAAAGGTGACCGCAGCAGCCTGAGGTGAGGCCTGCCAGACTGACTCGAGCAGGGTGGCATCAATGGCGCGCACCATATAGCCTTGACCATTGGTTTCTTCGACTGCCACGTGCAGAATCTCGCCGCGTTCGATCAGGCGTGCCAGGGATCGGGTGCGTTCGGGGGTCATCATTCCCAGAATCCCAAGCCAGCGTTCACCTGCGCCAGGATGCGCCAGGCCTATGCTGCCCACCCGCCGCAGCACATGCCAGTCCTGGTAGGCTTCTTCACTGGCGTGCGGATCCGGGGTGTTATAGACATCCTCCGGTAGCAAATTCTCAACCAGGTCAAAGTAACGTCGGGTACCTTTGCGATGATGAATGCCGATGCGTCCCATTTGATACAGGTTTTCCAGTGCAGCGCGTTCTACCCGAACGGGAAAGCCCCAATAGCTCCCGATGCGGGTTTGATCTTCCAAGTCGAGCGAGGACAGCGGTCCCAGTTCGCGGATTTTTTCAACCAACGCGGGCATCAGCCGCTGCGGCTCGTCTTCGTTAAACCGAAAATTATCCATGGCATGCCTGCGCCGATAGGAAAAATATGGCCAGTCTTCCGCCAGGTAAATGGATTGCACCTTGTCGAACCCGTCCCAGAAAAGGCGGTCGGTGTAGAGTAGCTCATCAAGCATGTTGGAGCGGTAATCTCCCAGCCGCGCCTGCAGCACCAGATCTGGGTTCCAGCCGACAACGTTGACCGGATCGAATTGAATGCAACCCAGGCGGCGCAGAATCTCAATCGCCCCGGTCTTGCCGTTTAGCTGGCGTGGTGGCAACAGGAATTGGTGCGTCAGCAGGAAGCGCCGGGCTTGCGCGCGGGGAATCGTAAGTTGAGGCGGGGGAAAGGCAGATTTAGCAGCCATGCAGCTCCTGAATATTTATGTTGAATACTTTACCGCCAAAATTATAGCACAATTATTCTATAAATAATTCAATAGAGATTAATATATATACTTTCAGGCTAAGGCAATAGCAAACGCCTGAGGGTGCCGCTTAACCAATCGATGTATTGCTCTTTAGACCAACCCATATCTTGCGTCAACAGGTCGAACACCTCTGCACTGGACAACGCAAACACGGTATCAACCGCTTGCTTCTGGGAAATAGATTCACGCAACGGCGTAACCTTCTGCAATCCGTTCACAAACACTGCCATGCCTTCCTGCCGGTTCTTCAGGATTTTGTGCAGCAGCGCCATAATCTCGCTGTCAGTTTTGGCAGTCGACCGCAACAGCGAAAAAACCGGACTCATGCGAGTCATGATCTGGTACATGTCGCCGGCGAAATGCTGAACGAGCAATTGCGGGTTGGTCTGCCGCAGCGTTTCCTGGATAAACGGTCGCTCAAAAAATGGGGTGGATTCATAATCTCCAACGAGGGTGGTTTCCACAACGGTTCGCAACAGGACTGGTTTACTGCCGAAAACGGCATAGACAGTTTCTGGTGCGACGCCAGCTTTCTGCCCAATGGCTTCGATGGTCGTGTTGGCATAACCACGTTGTTCGAACATGTGGCGGGCAGCCTCCAGGATAGCTTGCCGGGTCAGTTCAGCCTGTTGCTTCCGGCGGGAAGAGTTATAACTGCGTTTCGGGTTTGCGATCAGAGCTAAAGC
>DATMXL010000002.1:0-5380 GCA_035561555.1 Bellilinea sp. | reverse complement strand
GTAGCAGTATACAGGATAAGCCACATAGGTGCAAGTTGCATGCCAGGTTAAATTGATACCTTCATGGTAAAATTTTTCCCCTGAGCCTAAAATGAAATCATCTAACCGCATTTTTCTCGCTGCCTGTTTGATATTGCTTCTTATTGGTGGCGGATTCTTATTTTTCAAAGGACAAAGCCAGCCATCGCCTGCCGGATTTAACGGCGAGCGGGCTTATACTGACGTCTCTGCTCAAGTGAACCTCGGTCCACGCATACCGGGAACCCCGGCACACCAGGCAGCAATTGATTATTTCGTTGAAGAACTGACTCAGGCGGACTGGGTAGTGGAATTACAAGAGGTAGAGTTTGACGGACACCTCATTAAGAATGTCATCGCCAAACGGGGCAGCGGTAAAGGCGGATGGCTGATCTTTGGCGCCCATTATGATTCGCGGATGGCTGCTGATCAGGATTCTGACCCCGCCAATCACAGCACTCCTGTCGCAGGCGCCAATGATGGCGCGTCCGGTGCAGCAGTATTGCTTGAACTGGCACGCAGCCTGCCAAAAACCCTCGACCGTGAGATTTGGTTGGCATTCTTCGATGCTGAAGATCAGGGAAACCTGCCCGGTTGGGATTGGATCCTCGGCTCCTCTGCCCTGGCAGCCAGCTTATCTGACACAAATTTGCCTGAAGGCGTTATCATTGTGGATATGATCGGCGATGCCGATTTGAATCTTTATATGGAGCGTAATTCCGATGGTGAGATAACCCGTGAAATCTGGGAAACCGCTGCTGAACTTGGCTATGCGCAGTCCTTCATCCCTGAATTAAAATTCTCGATGATCGATGACCATACCCCTTTTCTTCGGCGCGGGATTCCCGCGGCGGACCTGATCGATTTTGACTACCCTTACTGGCATACCACCCAGGACACGGTCGATAAAGTCAGCGCTGCCAGCCTTGATATCGTTGGCGATACGCTCTACCAGTGGGTTACCACCCGCTAAACAGCATAAAACTTCGCCAACCGGTCACCTGAAAATTTCAGACACGACCCGCTGCATCAATTGACAGGCAAAATTACGGGAACTTAACATCATGGCAAAGAAAACTACACAATCCACCCTGCCGCCGCGCGAGCGCGCGTTTTTGGTCGGGGTTGAACTGCGCGGCGAGCCTTCGCTGCTGCCGCTGGAAGATTCGCTGGCGGAACTGGCATTGCTGGCGGAAACCGCCGAGCTCGAAATCGTCGGCGAGACTACCCAGAAACTGGATCGACCCAATCCGGAGACCTACATCGGTTCCGGGAAGGTCGAGGAATTAAAAATCCTGGTCGAGGAGACCCTGGCGGATCTGATCATCTTTGATTCAGAACTTTCGCCGCGTCACCAGCGCGAATTGGAAGAAAAATTCGGCGAATCTGTGCGAATTTTGGACCGCACCGCTTTGATCCTGGACATTTTTGCGCAGCATGCCAATACCCGCGATGGCATCCTGCAGGTCGAATTGGCGTACTACGAGTATCGTTTGCCGCGCCTCACCCGCGCCTGGACGCACCTGGCACGGCAGGCAGGCGGCGGTGGCGGACGCACTGGCGCAACCGGCGGTGTAGGCTTGCGCGGTCCGGGTGAAACCCAGCTGGAAATTGACCGCCGTGAAATTGGACGGCGCATCACCCACCTGAAGGTAGAGTTGGAAAAAGTCCGGGCGCACCGTCACCGCTATCGCGAGCAGCGGCGGCGATCCAATGTCCCCACCGTCGCCTTAGTTGGCTACACGAATGCCGGGAAATCAACCTTGCTCAATAAACTCTCACGTTCGGATGTGTATGTGGCTAATCAACTCTTCGCCACCCTCGATCCGACCACCCGCCGGGTCGAGTTGCCAGCTGGTCATACCGCCTTGTTTACCGACACGGTGGGCTTTATCCAGAAATTGCCTACCATGCTGGTAGCCGCTTTCCGCGCGACATTGGAAGAAATCAATGAGGCTGACCTGCTGCTGCACGTATTGGATGTTACTCATCCCAATGCGCTGGAGCAATGGCAATCCGTCCAGGAGACCCTGGTCGATATCGGCGCGCAGGACATTCCCATGGTCACCGCGCTCAACAAGATCGACATGCTGTCCGATCCTGAGTCCATCAGTTCAGCGATTTCCAACCGGACCCCGACCATCCCGATCTCAGCGCTGACCGGTGCGGGTACCGAAGATCTGCTGCGTCTGGTTGAAGGTCAGTTGTTTGAAAGCTACACCCAGGTGACGGTGCATATTCCTTACCGCGACGGGCACATGATCTCGATGTTCCACGAACAGGGCAAAGTTGAATCTACGCATCCCGCTGAGACCTACATTACCGTCAAGGGCATGCTGCCTACCCGCATGCTGTACCACTTCAAGGACTTCATGAAACCGCCGGTCGAACCTAAGCCGGATTCGGCTTGAGCCAGCCGGTTTACCGCAAATGCTACTAACCTCTCTGCGTAAACAACATGAAAACCCCCGACTTGTATCGGGGGTTTTCATGATTATTTGAAAAGTTCAAATAATTACGACTTCTTCGCTTCTTTGGCCTTCGCGATAATTTCACGACCCTGGTAATAACCGCATTTGGGGCAAACAGTGTGCGAATGGCGCATTTCGCCGCAATTACTGCATTGCACCAGGTTGGTGGCGGTCAAGGCGTCGTGTGCACGCCGGCGATCGCGGCGGCCCTTCGAGTGTTTCCGTTTTGGATGAGGCGTCATTTAACTAGCTCCTGTCACTATCAATTCGTTCTTTGTAAAAGCCGTCGAATTATACCGAGCGTATCCGGTTTATGTCAAGTTAATCCGCAGAACTAGGTCGAATATTCTCTTGAAACTCCCCCCTCCCATGAAAGATTTAATGAGAGTATAATCCCTTCGTTAAGCCAGCCCAGGGCTGGCATTTGTCTGAACCGGAGGCTTTCTCTGCATGAATCGTCGTTCTGTTAATCTGATCATTATCCTCCTTCTGCTCGCCCTCTCAATTTGGATCGACCTTCCCTCAAATCCCGGAATAAAAATAGGTACCTTTGAAAGAAGCCTGGAGACTGTTCTAGGCCTGGACCTGCGCGGTGGGATGCAGGTCATTTTGAGCGTGCCGGCGGAAATTGCTGTGACCCAGCAAAACCTACAGGATGCAGCTCAAATCCTGGAGAATCGGTCCAACGCTCTGGGGGTGGATGAAGTCGTCTACCAGACCGCTGGTGAGCGGATTATCGTCGGTGAGTACCCCGGCGTTTCCGAAGCCGAAGATATTATCGGCAAAATCAAAGAGACCGGACAGCTTGAGTTCGTTGACTTCGGCGATGTCCGCATCCCTGCCGGTACCGTGGTTGAGACAGATTTTGGTCTCTCCAACGACGCCTCCCCGGAAGTAACGCCAACAGCTGAGAACACGCCTACTGCAGAGCCAACCGCGGCTGCTGAAGTCACTCCAACTGAGACTACCTCTGCCACCCGCTACCACACCGTACTGACTGGTGCAGATTTGACCTCTGTCGGCGTGGTGCGCGGCGAATTAAATAATTACACCGTTGCGATTGAATTTGATTCGGATGCGGCAGATACCCTCAAAACCTGGACCACAGAAAATGTCGGTAAAATCCTCGGTATCGTGCTGGATAAAACGGTCATCTCCTCGCCATCCGTGGAAAACCCGATTCCCGACGGTCAGGCAGAAATCACGGGCCAGTTTACCAGCGAATCCGCCAACGCGCTGGCAGTTCAACTGCGCTACGGCTCGCTGCCTATCCCGCTGGAAATTGAACAGATCCGCGTCATCGGCCCGACGCTCGGCCAGGACTCGTTGGACAAATCGCTGCTGGCAGGTATCATTGGCTTTGGCATCGTCATGCTGTTCATGGGCATTTACTACCGTGTCCCTGGTATTGTCGCCGACCTGGCTATTATTTTCTACGCATTATTGGTCTTTGCTATTTTCAAACTGGTCCCAGTCACGCTGACCCTGCCAGGCATCGCCGGCTTCCTCCTCAGTACGGGATCAGCCTTGGATGCCAATATCCTAATTTTTGAGCGTCTGAAGGAAGAAATTCGCAATGGACGCACCATGCGTCAGGCTATCGACCTTGCCTGGCGGCGCGCCTGGCCTTCCATTCGTGATTCGAACATCGCAGCATTGATTACCGCTGGGATTTTGTTTTGGTTCGGTTCCACCTTCGGCGCCAGTTTCGTCAAAGGCTTTGCGCTGACTCTTGCTCTGGGTGTGGGCGTCAGCCTTCTCACCGCTTTCACAGTCACCCGCACACTGCTTGGTCTGACGATTGAATGGATCAAGAATCCCGAACAACGCCCGGGTCTTTTCGGCCTTTAGAGGAACGAAAAAATGCTAAATATCCTTGGAAAACGCTACTATTACTTCGCTTTTTCTCTGCTGCTGATCATTCCCGGCTTGATCATTCTGGCAGTCAACGGCTTGCCGCTGGCCATCGACTTCAAGGGCGGGACGCTGCTCGAGTTGCAGTTCCCTACGACGACCCTGCCAGAGACTACCGAGGTCATTGCGATCTACAATGACATGGGTTTCGAAGAAGTTCAGGTGCAAACCGCGATAGGTCCATCCGGTGAACGCGACATTCTGGTGATCCGCTCGCCTTTTATGGATGACACCACCAAAATCGCGCTGGTTGACCAGATGCAAACGAAGTTCGGTGTGGAAGAGCTGGCAGTCAACCGCTTTGACAGCGTCGGACCGGTCATTGCCGGACAGGTAACCAACCGCGCAGCACTGGCTGTCGGTCTGGCAGCTCTGGCGGTCATTATCTACATTACGTATGCTTTCCGCGGCATTCCGCATGCTTTCCGCTACGGCATCTGTGCCATCATCGCCATGTTGCATGACATTTTGATCGTCTTCAGCATCACCGCTGTCGGCTCGGTGCTGTGGGGTTGGCAGATGGACTCAATGTTCTTGACTGCCCTGCTGACCGTAATCGGCTTCTCGACTCAGGACAAGATCGTGGTCTTCGACCGCATTCGCGAGAACAGCGGCATCCTGCGCAAATTGCCCTTCGAAAAACTGGCCAACCATTCGATTGTCCAAACTCTACAGCGCTCGATCAACACCCAGCTCATGACGGTTGAATTCATGCTGCTCTCGCTGGCTCTGTTCGGCGGCGTGACGCTGCGCGAGTTCGCGGTTATCTTGCTGGTTGGTTTGCTGAGCGGTACTTATTCCTCCATTTTCATTGCCGCACCGTTGCTGGTAGTGTGGGAAAATCAGGAATGGAAGACCTGGTTCCGCCGTCAGAGCGTCAGAGCCTGATTAAAATGTAAAAAGACAGAAAAACAGGGTCAATGGTCATTTGCCATGACCCTGTTTTTTTGTCAAAATAGTATCGTGAATTTCTGAAC
>DATMXL010000001.1:0-2020 GCA_035561555.1 Bellilinea sp. | reverse complement strand
CCCAAGGCGGCCACAATGTTACAAATACCGATCGTCCGATCTCAGACCAAACCCGCAGGACTTCATCCGGCTTTGAATTGGAAACTCAACCAGCATGCAGCGGTTGATACCGCACCCGAACCCTATGCGTTGACCGATCTTCTGGGGCGGTTGCCAAAAATCCCAAAACGCACCGGTATTCTGGGAAAAAGTGCGGATACCATGCCGCTGTTATTCAACCTGACCGATCCGCGTCCGGCGTCTCTGCTGGTCCTGGCTGACCGCTTTTCCGGCAAAACCACCCTGTTGAAAACCCTGGCAGTGTCATTGGCACGTCAGAATAAACCCGAGGACGTGCGTTTCGTCGTCATCAGCGCCAAACCGGACGAATGGGCTGAAGAAGAGGCGCGCTATAGCGAGCATTTCATGAACATCACCTCGAACATTGAAAGTGCTGCTGTCGATCTGATCTACCATCTCGGCGATCTGGTCGAGGGACGGCAAAAGGGCGGGCGAGTCGGTACGGCTTACGTGCTGTTGTTTGACGGCATAGACACTTTGCCGCATATGGACTTCGACCTGCGTGCCAATTTCGAATGGCTGGTACGCTTTGGCGCTCGCCAGCAGATATGGACGGTGGCAACCCTCGACCCAGCTTCCATGTTGGAACAGCGCCACTTTGCCGATCTTTTTCGCACCCGGATCACTGGCACGGTCAGCGACCCAAAAGTAGCCAGCCGCCTGTTATCTCCGCCGCTGCAAAAAATGGCTGCGGAGGGGGCCAACCACCGCTTCGCGGTCCGGTTACAGCAAAACTGGCTCCAGTTCTACCTGCCTGATTCCCTGGATTGATTTATGGAGGACACTATGGTTACCGGAATGTTGTGGTTCGACAATGACCCAAAATCAGACTTGACCAGCAAAATAGTGCGGGCGGTGGATTTTTATCAAAAGAAATACGGCACAAAACCGGACCTGTGTTTTGTGCACCCGAGCATGCTCAAAAGCGAACCTGGCAGGCGTAACGGGGTGGAGGTGCGTACCAACACCCGCGTCTTGCCGCATCACTTCTGGATTGGTAAAAACGATTAGTCTTGTGGATTCTCCGGGGAATCTGATTCCTCGGAGGATTTTTCGTTTTTAGGTTGGTGCTCGCCGCCGTAAATCATCCGATCTTCCGGCAGCATGCCTATTTCAACGGCAGTCTGGTCTGCCATGATTTCTGCCAATCTGCCAAACAGTCGGCTCAGGCGGCTCAACGGTTTTTTGGAGTACTCCTGGGCAAAATGCGAGGCGGCTTCGGTCAGGGTCACATCTTTCTGGACCTGGGTACGTAGAAACCACAAATGTTCGATTACCCATAAGTACAAATCAGAAACCGTTCGGTTGGGGAACTCTTTGAGGATTTTTTGTTCCTCGATGACCTTTGCCAGCGGCAAGTAGACTTCGTCATACCAACCTGCCACTGCTTCGGGGTAGGTCACGGGCCGCTGCCAGCGCTCGCCCATGAACCAACGGTGCACGCTGATGTGCTCGAGCAGTTTGCCATACTGTCCAGGGATGGATAATTCCACTCGCGCTTCAGAGCGAACAAGCGCCAGCTGGGTCTTATCAAAAAACTCCAACCGTTCCTGTTCGCGGATGAGGGCATTGATGTCGGTGCTTTCCGTGATTGGCACTGTGGTGACAATTTCAGTGACCTGCGCATCGATGAAAATCTGTCCCTTTTCACGGGCGACAGATACGCGGTGATTGCCATCTTTGACGAAATAAATTTCACCGATTTTATACACCTCGATGGGCGGCAGGGAAACATCGGTCAATTTTGCTATATCGATATTGATCCAGCGCTGCCGGGTGTGCCTCTGACGCGGTATGAAGGCGCGGTCGAAATCGTTGTACCTTGCCACGCTCCCGACCACTTTGTCCAATTTAATCTCGCGTAAACCGGCGTAATATTGACCGTGAATCGGCAGCGCTTTGCGAACCTCGTCAAAGGGCAGTAATTTATTGTTGCGCTGCCTGAACCAACTCATGACAC